>NZ_JBFEKM010000043.1:0-25459 GCF_041552635.1 Sulfitobacter sp. | reverse complement strand
TGACGGCGATGATCTTTGCGACGATCCTTGCTGCGGGCTTCTTTTCCTTGGTCTTTATAGGCTTGGGTGGCGAAGAGCGTGTCGCGCATCTGCTGGAAAACCTGCCCGGTGGTCCGACGGGTGCCCTGTTGTTCGTGATGCTCTTTGTCTTTGTGCTGGGGTTCTTCCTCGATTTCATCGAGATATCGGTCATCGTCCTGCCGCTGGTTGCCCCGTCGCTGATCGTGATGGGACATGATCCGATCTGGCTGGGCGTGCTTTTGGCGATCAACTTGCAAACCAGCTTTCTGACGCCGCCGTTCGGGTTTTCGCTATTCTACCTGCGCGCGGCAGCCCCCAAGGAAATCACCACCGGACAGATCTATGCTGGTGTGGTGCCCTTTATCGGGTTGCAGGCGGTTGGCATCTTGTTGGTCTGGGCGATGCCATTTTTGGCGACATGGCTGCCAGACGTTCTTTTCTAAAAACGCCGTCGCTTACGAAAGGATGGCAGCCGCCGTCAAGTTATAGTCGGAAACCACGGGCTGTACGGGGTGACATATCACCCCACGCCGGCCTCCTGATCCAAGGATGGATAATCAGCAGGTTGCAAAGGCACGATCCGCTTGATCATCAACGCGTTTTTATGCTCGACCGGCAGCGCGCTCAGGGCTTCGTTGACTGCGGAAAAGACAGCAGCGCCGTCGATGGAAAGGGCGCAAATATACGGCAGGCCGGGCGTCGGGCTGGTCATGGTCAGAACGTCCAATTGATCGGCCACATCGTCATACATCTGGATAAAGCGCCATGTCACAGCGTCAAGGCAGGCGATATCGGCCTGCCCGTTTGCCACGGCCGCCGCAGACCTTCGGTGCGCGCCTGTCTCGACGCGGTTATCTAATTGAAACCCGTACCTTGCGGCCTCGGTCTGTGCTGCGACAAAGCCCGATTGCGACCCCAGTTCGTTGAAAGCAAATCGTGCATCGCCAAACGCCGCCAGATCTGCACGCGCATCCCCGGCCCGCACGACAAAACAGCTGCGGTAATAGCCCGGCGGGCATCCTGTAACGCCGTAATCCGGCGTACCGACCAAGGTAACCTTGTCCTTAAGCGACGTCCGGTAAGGATAGCCACAGGTCTGACTGAGCACCAGCGTGGGGTCGGTCCAGAACGCAATGCCTAGCCCGTTTGGGGTTAGCTGCTTGGGCGCGTCAATGCCCCTCTTTTCCAGACTGGTCCGGATCAGCGCCCAATAGGCCCCATGCGCCCGGGTCAACTCTGGTCGGTCGTACATCGGCAAGCTGGCGAACATCGGCATGATCCTTTTCAACAATATCCATCGTTTCAACAGCAGGTATCGGGAGGATGATGTTCCCCGGATTGCCACGCGCTGACCGCATCAACGGATGTGCAACGGGGTCTTTGACGTGCAAGAAATAAAGCCGGAATATTTCGGCGTAGGACCTGTAGTAATAGGCATCATTGCGGCGCATGAACTCCTCCCGACGGGATTGAAACACAGCTGGTAATTTGTGCCACGCAATCTTGGGGTGGGCATGGTGAACGGAATGGAAGTTGTTGTTCAGAAACAACAGCGCAAGCAGCCCGCGATCTTCGATCACAACGGTTCGGGCCGCAGCCCGTTCGTGGGCGCGGTGTTCCAGAAACGTGCGGATTT
The DNA here is from genome assembly GCF_041552635.1 of Sulfitobacter sp. Classification (GTDB taxonomy): domain Bacteria; phylum Pseudomonadota; class Alphaproteobacteria; order Rhodobacterales; family Rhodobacteraceae; genus Sulfitobacter. The sequence continues at coordinate 23,802 of NZ_JBFEKM010000043.1, read as the reverse complement.
TCAAGATCGACATGCCCCCATAGGCCGCCGCCAAAAGCGTCCAGAAAGGCGCGCTTGCCCAGATCGCCCACCACATCCCGACCAGCACCAGCCCCCCAGCATGCAGCACATAAGCCGCCAGCACCCGCGCCTGCCCGCCCAAGATCGCGCGGATATCGTGCACGTAGAAATGCCAAAGCCCAAGGGCGGGACCAACCGTCATCCGCCCGACAAGGGTGTTGTTGAAATCATACAACCGCTTGGCCACGCCCGACAGCCTGTCCCATTTCTGCGGGTCCAGAAAGTTGCTTTCGGGATCGTCATAGGGGTCGGTCAGGTTCGGGTCCTTGTGATGGTCCAGATGGGTATCCCTGAACCTTTGATAAGGCACGAAAATCCCGATGGCGGGAAAGACCAGCACATCGTTCCAGAACTGGTTCTTGAACGGATGCCCGTGCAGTATTTCGTGCTGAAGCGACGCATGAAGTGCCACAAATACCGACAGGATCAAAGCGGTCGCGATCGGCCCCACTGTACTGCTGCCGATGGAAACCGCAGCAAAGCCAAGATAGCACAGGATCAACAGTGCCAGTGTCGGAAGCTCCTCGCGCAGACTGCGCATTGCCTTAATGTAATGGATCAACTCGAGCGTCTTTCATGTTGGTTTGAAAGAAAAATGGCGGATCATGCCCTATGCAGCAATTATGCAAATATATTTTGGAACATGTATTTATGGCGTGTTAACAAGAAAATGTTGTAAAAATACATAGAAGTAGGAAATTCACATGGACAAACGCGTCCTGTCCACTGCCTTTCGGGAACGGTTCCGCCAACTTGTTGACGCGGAAAAGGAAAACCTGCCCCGATTTTTGTCGGATACGGGCATAGACCGATCCGCGCTTAGCCAGTTTCTGGACCCCAAGCATGATCGTTTGCCGCGTGCGGAAACCTTGCGGCGCATCGCAGAAACCAGCGGTGTTTCTGTTGACTGGTTGCTGTGCCTTGAGAACGCACAACAAGGGCGGCTGGAAATGACGCCAAGCAGCCAGCTTGAGAGCGAGGCAGGCACGGACGGGAAAGCGCCGCTTGATCAATGGCATCTAGAGGCAGCGGGCCACAAGCTGCGCTATGTCCCTTCAACGTTGCCAGATATGCTAAGCCTGTCGGACGTCACCCCCGAAGAGCGCGACGCCACTGATGCCCGTGGCGGCGGGGTTGAGAACGTGCTGAAAGGTGTCGATCTTGACGACAGGGACATAGAGATCGCGATGCCGCTTCAGACCCTGCAAGACCTCTCTGCCGGATCGGGTCTTTGGCGCGATACGTCGCGGGACATTCGCATCCGTCAGTTGCGCCACATGGCCCAGCTATGTGCCGCAAGCTATCCGTCGGTCCGGCTGCATCTTTACGACGGCAGCAAGATATTCTCTGCCCCGTTTACGGTTTTTGGACGGATGCGTGCGGCCGTCTATTTGGGGGACGCCTATCTGTCTCTGACCAGCGTTGATCAGATCAAATTTTTCACCAAGCGCTTCGATCATTTGGTCAGGCAATCGGTTGTTGCGCCCGACACGGTCCATGAAACGCTCAACGGATTGGCGCAGCGCGTTGCGTGATCTAAGACGAGTTAAGCATCATCTGCCGGGCAAGCACAAAACCGGACCAAGCCACCGCGCGCGTCGGGTTCAAACTTACCAGCCAAGCAGTTCGTTCAAAGCTTTGCATCCCTACCGGTTGCCTGCAAAAGCGCCGAACAGCGGTGCTAACTGCGCAAGATCAGCGCGGCAAATGGCGTGACCGATCATAATAACAAAAAGCTAACAAAATTAATTGGACTTGTCTGGGATATCCTGAGACGGTCCCGAATATTAACGATTATTTTTTTCCGACATCACGATTTAATTCCGACAGCCCAATTTTCATGGCGGCACATCATGTCTCTTTCTTCTATTCGTTTCTTTAAGCGCATTCCTTGCATTTTTTCTTATCATCGGTGGCGCAAAAGCCAATCAATGCCCGAAGAAGTCTGCAAATACTGTGGAAAACGGCGTCAGTCATTCATGTGAGGCGCTGTCGGCGTCACACAGCTGAACGCGAGCGCTCCGGGCCTGGTGAAACAGACCCGGAGCAAAAGGCTTAGCCGTTGATCAACACTTCGCCAAAGTCTTCACGCAAATTCCGCTTGAGCACTTTACCGGTCGCATTGCGCGGCAACACGTCTGTGAACACCACGCAGTCAGGGATCTGCCATTTTGCGATTTTACCTTCGAAATGGCTCAGGATTTCCTCTTGGCTGGGGTCTTCGCCCTCGACCTTGACGGCGATCAGGATCGGCCGTTCGTCCCATTTTACATGGCGCGCGCCGATGACGGCTGCATCAGACAGCTTGGGATGCGAGATCGCGATATTCTCAAGCTCGACCGAGCTGATCCATTCGCCGCCGGATTTGATGATGTCCTTGGAGCGGTCGCGGATCGTGACATAGCCATCAGCGTCCATTGTCGCCACATCGCCCGTGTCGAACCAGCCGTCCTTGGTCAGCGTTTCATCGCGGGTTTTGCGGAAATAGGCATCTAGAATCCAATAACCCTTGGTGACCAGATCACCTTGGGTTTTGCCGTCATGGGCAACGGGATTGCCCGCATCATCCAGAATTTCAAGCTCAACCCCGTAGACAGGCCGGCCCTGATTTTCGCGCAGCTTGTGCTGTTCTGCCTCTGGCAGGTCCAGATGTTTCGCCAAGGGCTGGTTGATGCTGCCCACCGGTGACATTTCGGTCATGCCCCAAGCATGGATTGTCTCGACCCCGTAGTCCTCGCGGAAAGTGGCCATCATCGACGGTGGACAGGCTGACCCGCCCACAACGGTCCGCTTGAGGCTGGCCAATGTGCTGCCGCTCTTTTTGGCTTCGCCCAGCAGACCCAACCAGATCGTCGGCACACCAAGCGCCAGCGTGATCTTGTATTTGTCGATCAAACCCACCAGCGACGGGCCATCCAGACCGGGGCCAGGCATCACCATACGCGCACCCACCATGGCGCAGGCATAGGGCGCGCCCCATGCATTGACGTGGAACATCGGCACAACGGGCAGCACGACTTCTTTGGCGGAAATCCCGATGCTGTCGGCAAGGTTGATGCCAAAGCTGTGCAAAACGGTTGAGCGGTGGGAATACAGCACGCCCTTGGGGTTGCCCGTGGTGCCGGACGTATAGCACAAGCTTGAGGCCGTGTTTTCGTCCAACTCGGGCCAAACGAATTCAGGATCGCCACTGGCAACCAGTTCGTCATAGAACTTGAGACCCGGAATCTGCTTGGCGGCTTCGGCGTCGGTACCTTCCATCAGCACGACGTGGTCAAGATGATCGAGCTTGTCGAGGATCGCCGCGATCAGGGGCACAAAGGTCTTGTCGATAAACAGCACCTTATCTTCGGCGTGGTTCAGAATATAAACCAGCTGTTCAGGGAACAGACGCGGATTGATCGTGTGGCAGACGAAACCGCCGCCCGACGCGCCAAAGTAAATCTCAAGATGGCGACGGTTGTTCCATGCGATCGTGCCGCAGCGCGCCTGTGGTTCCAGACCAAGGTTGGTCAACGCAGACGCCAATGCGCGCGAATTGCGGCCCACTTGCCCCCAGCTGGTTTCCTCGACACCGCCACCGGTGTTGACCGAATAGATTTCTCCCGCTGGGTGATACCGTTGCGCGTGTTCGATCAAGCTAGAGATCGTCAGCGATTTATTCATCATTTGGCCAAGCATGGCGCATCCTCCCGATTGTCATTCGCCGACACCCTGTACAATCCAACCCCCTCTTGCAAGCATGCAAACACATGCTTACGCAGGGTGAATGAAACTTGTTTACCACACACCACTTAACGCCGATCAGCAACGCGATGCCGGGCTGACTGACCCCCAACCTTTGGCGATGGCCGATCAGGTCCGGTTTTCAGATCTGGACACCAATAAGCACGTCAACAACTGCACCTATTTCGAATGGTTCGAACGGCTGCGCATCCGCTATACGCAGTCGCTTGTTGAACAAGGGTTGATGGAGGCACCGGGCCCCAAAGTCGTTATCCGGTCTGGTTCAATCCGCTATTTGCATGAACTGCTTGAACGCGAAGATTACATCGTGACCTGCCGCTGCACCGGTTTTCGCAACACATCCTATAGCCTAAGCCAGCAGGTCTGGGTCGGCGGCCAATTGCGCGCGACCTTTGACTGCGTGCTGGTCTTGCTGGACCGCGAAGGATCAGGTCGGTTCGCCCTGCCCGACCGCCTGAAACGCCATTTTGAAACCCATGACAAGGCAACCGCCGACAGCTGACCCGCACCGGAAAGGAATTAGAGATGACAATCACCACACGCCCTCTGTCCCCTTCGGATCGCGCCGACTGGGAAGAGTTGTTCGCGGGATATGCCGCGTTTTACAAGGTCGACCAAACGCCTGAAATGCGCGAAACCGTGTTTGAATGGCTGATGGATGACAGCCACAGCAGCAATTGCATCGTGGCCGAAGACGCGTCAGGCAAGGTCATCGGAATAACCCACTACCGCCCCTTTGTCAGTCAGTTGCGCGCGATCACCAATTGTTTTCTGGATGATCTGTTCGTTGATCCTGCCGCGCGCGGGTCTGGTGCTGCCCAAGCCTTGATCGGCGCAGTGAAATCCGTGGCGCAAGAAAAAGGCTGGGGCACCGTGCGTTGGATCACCGCCGAAGACAACTATCGCGGGCGCGCGGTTTATGACAAGCTGGCCACCCGCACCCCTTGGGTCACCTACGACATCAAGCTTTAGACCCAACAGAAAGACCCGCTATGACCGTCCTGCAAATCGCTTCGCTTTTGATCGTCATGGCCGGAGGGTTCGGGGCCATCAATTACTTGTTTCTCAAACTGCCCTCCTCTATCGGGATTCTGGTGGTTGCGCTGATTGCGTCATTTGGGCTGTTGGGCCTTGATCTGATCTGGCCCGGTTTGGCCATTGCCGACACTGTGCGCGGGGTCGTCACAGGGATCGACTTTTCCGAGGCACTGCTTGAGGGCATGTTGGGCCTGTTGCTATTTGCCGGTGCGCTGCATGTAAAAACCTCGGATCTTCGGCGGGAATGGGGGGTTGTAGCCCTGATGGCGACGCTTGGTGTGGCGCTGTCGACGGCCGTGGTGGGGTTTGGTTTTTCATGGCTGACGGGCATGCCGTTGCTGACCGCGCTGGTGTTCGGCGCACTGATTTCACCCACTGATCCGGTTGCTGTGCTGGGTGTCCTGCGCGAGGCGGATTTGCCAAAATCGCTGGAAACCAAGATTGCGGGCGAAAGCCTGTTCAACGACGGCGTCGGCTATGTTGTGTTCCTGATTTTGGTCGGGCTGGCCTTTCCGGCGCTAGACGGGCACGGGCCAGATGGTGATCCCGTTCTGGCTGCCGCGCAGTTGTTTTTCCAAGAGGCCGTGGGCGGTGCCGTACTGGGGTTGGTTCTGGGCTGGCTGACCTTTCGCGTGATGCGCCGGATCAACGACTATTCGCTTGAGGTGTTGCTGACGCTGGGACTGGCCTTTGGCGGCTATGAACTGGCCGTGGCGCTGCATGTATCCGCCCCCATCATGGCGGTCTGTGCAGGGCTTTTGATTGGCGACGTCGGCACCGCGCGCGGCATGTCCGAGGAAACGCGGCGTTATGTCGATGCGTTCTGGAAGCTGATCGACGAGATTTTAAACGCGGTTCTGTTCTTGATGATCGGGTTCGAGGTATTTGCAATCGCCTTTGATGGCGACATGTTCCTGACTGGGATGGCAGCCATCATTCTGGCCCTGCTGGGAAGATTGCTGGCGGTGGCCATTCCCATCGGCATGCTGCACCCGTTTCGCAATTTCAATCAAGGTGTGATCCCGATCATGACTTGGGGTGGGCTGAAGGGAGGGATTTCGGTCGCTTTGGCTTTGTCCTTGCCCGAGGGGGAATGGAAGCCGCTGATCCTGACCTGCACCTATATTGTCGTAGTATTTTCGATCATCGTGCAGGGTCTGACGGTTGCCAAATTGGCCAACCGCGTGGGGCGGAATCCAAATCTGGTTTGAGTCCTTTCGAGACGAATGAGGGGCGCTGCCCCTCAAACTCCCCGGAGTTTATTTGGCAAAATGAAGCGGGTAGCGGGTTAGTCGGCGTGTTTTGCGATGAAGGCGACAAGGGCGGCGGTCGAGCCGTCTTTGCCGGTGGCAGGTTTGGACCCGTCGACAATGGGTTGCAGTGATGTGGCGAGTTCTTTGCCCAGTTCCACGCCCCATTGGTCGTAGGAGTTAATACCAAGGATCACCCCTTCGACGAACACGCGATGTTCGTAGAGCGCGATGATCTGGCCCAGCGTGAACGGGTCAAGTAGCGGATAGCTGAGGGTTGTTGACGGGCGATTGCCGGGGAACACACGGTGGCGCGCCTGACGGTCCAGTTCGGCCCCGGTGAGCCCTTTGGCGGCCATGATTTCAGATGCTTCTTGCAAGCTGCGTCCGCACATCAGGGCTTCGGACTGGGCAAGGCAGTTGGCGATCAGCAGTTTATGGTGATGGACCAGTTCGGGTTCGTGGCTGTTGGCCGCGATCAGGAATTCACAAGGGATCACACGGGTGCCTTGGTGGATCAGCTGGTAGAACGCATGTTGGCCGTTTGTGCCCGGCGCGCCCCAGACAACGGGGCCTGTGTGGTACGGTGCGGTGGTGCCGTCCATTTGCGTGGATTTGCCGTTCGATTCCATTTCAAGCTGTTGCAGATAATCAGGCAATTGCCCCAGACGTTGATCATAGGGCAGCACGGCGCGGGTGGCGTAGCCGCAAATCTGGTTGTGCCAGATGCCGACAAGCGCCAGCAGCATCGGCATATTTTCGTGGGGTGCCGCGGCGCAAAAGTGGCGGTCCATCGATTGCGCGCCCCGCAGGAACGCGTGAAAGGCGCGCGGGCCGGTGGCGATCATCAGGGACAGGCCGATGGGCCCCCAGACGGAATAGCGCCCGCCGACCCAGTCTTCGAACCCAAAGACCTGCGCAGGATTAATCCCGAACGCATCGGTTTTGTCTTGGGCGGTGCTAAGCGCCGCGAATTGGTGCGCAGGATCGCCGCCGTGTTCGGTCATCCATGCGCGCGCGGTGCGGGCGTTGGTCATAGTTTCAATCGTGGTAAAGGTTTTGGATGCAACGATCACCAAGGTAGTTTTCGCATTAAGCCCCCGCAGCGTATCGGCAATATGCGCGCCATCGACGTTCGACACGAAATGGCAGCGCGGCCCGTCATGGTACGGCGACAATGCCTGAACGGCCATCGCGGGGCCAAGGTCGGACCCGCCGATGCCGATATTGACGACATCTGTGATGTCACTGCCACGAATTTTATCGGCAAAGTCGCGCATACGGTCAAGCGTGGCCAGAATGTCAGGCATGACATCCACGCCATCGACCATCACCGGACCACCATCCAGATTGCGCAAGGCAGTGTGCAACACGGCGCGGCCTTCGGTTTCATTGATCTTGTCACCCGCGAACATCGCATCACGGCGGGCCTGTACATCACCCCCTTCGATCAACGCCAGCAGTGCATCCATCGTGTCCCGGTCGAGGTTTGTTTTCGAAAAATCAAACAACATGTCGCCGGTTTGCGCACTAAAGGTTGCCGCACGGTCGACATCTTCAAACAAGGACAGGATCGAGCGGCCTTTAACCGCCTCTTGCATCGCCCTCAGGTCGTCGAATTTTGTCATGCTGCCCAATGGACTACCGCCTCTTGTAATATCGCGCCGATGGGGGCCTCAAGGACCGGCAAAGTCAATGCCTGATCCAGCGCTGCGCGTTTTTCGTCACCGAATATGATCACATGTTTTGACATCGCACCGTCGATCACAGGTCTGGAAAGTGTAATACGACCAATATCTTGTCCTGCGACGTTAATGGGGCACACTGCAGGCGCATCATCAGCCATCGCAGCTGCCAGCCCGTCCGATCCGGGAAAAAGAGATGCCGTGTGCATGTCGCCGCCCATGCCCAGAACCAGCACGGATATCGGCAGGTGCCGGGCAACGGTTTGCGACAATTGCTCGGACGCTTCGGCTGCGGTTAAGCCATCAACATAGAACGGCGTGAACCCGGCAGCTGCGGCGGGGCCAACCAGCAGACGCTGCCGCAAAAGCCCTGCATTCGACATCTCGTGATCCGGCGCGACCCAGCGTTCATCAGTCAGCATGACCTGCACACGCGACCAATCAAGGCTGGCCGCGCTCAGGCTGTCAAAAATCGGCCCCGGTGTCGTACCGCCAGGCACGGCCAAGCTGACGCTGTCATGGCTCAGCAGCGCATTTTTCAGCTCGCCCGCCAGAATATTGGCGACGTCCAACGCAAGAACGTCCCGATCTGCGTATTCAATCAGTTTCATGCAGAAAGCTCCCGCCATTTGCGGTTGTCACGCCGCATCAATTCGTTTGAATCAGTGGGGCCGTCAGACCCGCTGTCATAGGGTTTCGGCACGTCATTGCGTGCTTCCCAACCTTGAATGATCGGATCGGTCCAAGCCCATGCGGCCTCGACCTCGTCTCCGCGCATGAACAGGGTCTGGTTACCACGGATCACGTCCATGATCAGCCGCTCATAGGCATCGACATGTTCGGACCCGTCAGGCCCAAGCGCCTCGGCAAAGGTCATATCCAGCGGCACATCGATCAGACGCATACCGCCCGGCCCGGGTTCCTTGATCGTCACGCCAAGGGTAATGCCCTCGTTCGGTTGCAACCTGATCGACAGCACATTGCGGTGGCGGCCAGCATCTTCGGTAAAGATTGAATGCGGCGTTTCCTTGAAGACAACCGTAATCTCAGAGGAGCGCGCAGCCATCCGTTTGCCGGTGCGCAGATAGAACGGCGTTCCGGCCCACCGCCAGTTGCTGATGTGGGTCTTGAGCGCGACAAAGCTTTCTGTGCGCGACCGCGGATCGTCAACTGCAGTGCGATAGCCGGGATGTTCAGTTTCATTGCAGGGTTCGGCCTGATATTGACCGCGCACGATGTGGTGCGGCATAACTGGGTCAAGCGCGCGGATGACCTTTAGCTTTTCATCGCGCACGGCATCGGGGTCGAACCGTGCAGGTGGTTCCATCGCGATCAGACACAGCAGTTGCATCAGGTGGTTTTGGACCATATCGCGCATCGCACCGGATTTATCGTAATATTCGCCCCTACCCCCGACACCCACGGTTTCGGCAACCGTGATCTGGATATGATCAACGTACTGGCTGTTCCAAAGGGGTTCAAACAGCATGTTGCCAAAGCGTACAGCCATCAGGTTTTGCACGGTTTCCTTGCCCAGATAATGGTCGATCCGGTAAATCTGGCTTTCGTCGAAATATTTGGCCAACGTGGCATTCAAGGTGCGGGCGGTTGCCAGATCGCGGCCAAAGGGTTTTTCAACGACGATCCGGCTGCGTGCATCCGCCATGCCCCATTGCTGCAACCGTTCCGCCAAATCCCCGAAAAGCGCGGGCGACACCGAGAAATAATACGCCTCGACCCGGTCGGTGCCTGCCATCAACGCTTGCAGTTCGGCCCAGCCGTCTGTGCCTTTGGCGTCAATCGCCACATATTCCAGACAGGTCAGAAATGCGTCAAGCTGGCCCTCTTCATGGTCGAAACCAGTGTTGAATTCTGCAATCGCCTCGGCAACCATCTCACGGTAGCCAGCACCGTCCATGTCGGTACGCGCAGCCCCGACGATACGGGCGTTTTCGGGCATCTGTCCGGAACAAAAGCGGCGAAACAATCCCGGCAGGATTTTGCGCCGGGCCAGATCCCCGGTGCCTCCGAAGATTACCAGGTCGAACGGATCGACAGGAATAACGCGTGAGACCATGGTGCAACTCCTTGCTGCACAGATACAGCTTTTGCGGCATTTATATCAATGTTAGCGCAAACATACATATATTCCTGCGCTTCACAAGTCTGTGCGAAAGAATACACAGGGTTTTCTTGGTTTTACCATTCGCTTAGACAAAGAAAATTCCACGGACCAACTAAGGGCGAATTGTTGATGAAAGATTTTGCACAGGCCAACGCAGGTAAATTCGAAAATCCTTTGGTCACGGCCAAGGGCGAAGACCGTGCGACCGTAAGGCTGAGCAACCCGCAGACGTTGTGGTTTAACACGGGCACATTGTGCAATATCGAATGCGTGAACTGTTATATTGAATCCAGCCCCACCAATGACGCGTTGGTCTATATCACTGCTGACGAGGTGCGCGATTATCTGGAACAGATCACAGCGCGCGCATGGCCGGTGACAGAAATTGCCTTTACCGGCGGTGAACCCTTTATGAACCCGCAGATGATCGAGATCACAGAGGCATCGTTGGCGGCTGGCTATGACGTGTTGATTCTGACAAATGCGATGCGGCCGATGATGCGCAAACCGGTTCTTGCAGGGCTGAAGCGGTTGAACGCCGCCTACCCCGGAAAACTGACGTTGCGCATTTCGGTCGATCATTACCGCGCTGACTTGCACGATGCTGAACGCGGCGAAGGTGCCCTTGCCAAGACAATTACCGGCATGGAATGGTTGCGCGATAACGGCATTCGCATGGCGGTTGCAGGACGGTCGGTTTTCGAAGACAGCGACGCCGACAGCCGCGCAGGCTATGGTGCGTTTTACGCGCAGCACGGATTTGCGATTGATGCCAATGATCCGGGCATGACCGTGCTGTTTCCCGAGATGGACGAAACCATCGAAGTCCCTGAAATTACAAAGGCTTGCTGGAGCATCTTAAACAAGTCACCTGATGCGGTGATGTGTTCAAGTTCGCGCATGGTGGTCAAACGTAAGGGCGCTGAAAAGCCCGCCGTTCTGGCCTGCACGCTGCTGCCCTACAGCCCGGAATTCGAACTGGGCAACAGCTTGGAAGAGGCCGAGAAAGACGTGGCGCTGAACCACCCCCATTGTGCAAAGTTCTGCGTATTGGGCGGGGCCAGCTGTTCGGCCTAGACCTTAGGGACGAATGATAAATCCGTGCTTCGGGTCAGCCTGCCCGCTGGCCAAGGCCTGATAGACCGGTTCAGAGGCTGCGACGCCATCTTGCACCTGAAGGGTCAACCATTCAGCGGCATCGCTAGCGATCCGTTTCCATGCGGCTGTGATCTGCTTTTCGATCACGCCCGGTCCCCAGTCGGCACGGCGCTTGGCGACTTGGGCGGGGGCGAAAAAGAATTCCGGCTTGGGTCCGGCCAGCTTTTGCGCGGGCGCAAAGCGGTCCCAATGGCTTAGCCCCACCGCGGCGGAGTGTTTAAGCTGATTATCCAGATGGTCATGCAGCCGCGCCTTGACGTCGCTGTTGCCGGACATATCCACATAGACCGACGGCACCCGCGCGATATCGCTGATCTGGTCATAGGTCAGCACGCTGTCGCAGGTGCCAAGTGATTGGACAAATTCGCGGTTCCCATCAGATGTCAGACCGACGATCTTATAGGTCCGGCCCTTTGGCTCTGCCAGATAACGGCACAGGCCCAAGCCGGTTTTCGACGAGGCAGAGCCAATGATAACCTGATCCGCCCCGAACATCGCGTTGTCTTGCAGCCAGTCGCACAACAGATAGGACGTAGCCAGCAGCGGTTGCAGCAAGGCGCGAAGGTGGTCGTCTTGCGCTGCTGCCGACCGCACCGGCGTGTACTGATTGTAAATCAACGGCAATTTCGCACGGTGCGGGGCGGCGTCGATGAAACCACCCTGCGCGGATTGGGGCGTTATCACCAATTCCTCGGCCATGGGGTAAAAGCCGTAAAGCCGTGCGCCAATCTCAAGCGCGTCGCTGCGGGTCTCGACCACCTCGGCGGTGCCCCAGACCGGCACGATGCCCCAACCGTCAACGCCACTGGGGAAAAACTGCCAATAGCCAATATCAAACCCCGCCGCCGCATAGGTCACGTTGTTCGCGGTCAGCGCAAAGCTTTCCAGCTTGAGCCGCGCTTGGCCTTGGGCAAGCGGCGCGCTGTCCACCACATCAAGCCGTGTTTGCGGGATCGATTTTTGATTGACCAATATGCGCTGCATTGCGTGTTCTCCTGACTTGTGTTGCCGCGACCCTAACCTGCTTTGACATGATTGGCGCAAGATTCTGCGTCTGACGTTACGCGACGCAAAAGCAGGCCGAATTAGTCTGCAATAAAATCAATAGGTTGCGGATTTAGCCAGATTCTACACGCCCAGCAAAGCCTACAGGCATTGCACCCTATCTACCCCGTCTGCTATACAAAACCGCAATATATAGAACCAGCAAGAGCTAGGCAAATCACGTGAATGACACGCCAGAAACCCCTGAAAACGATGATGAAATTCCGGCTGCGCGCCCCGTTTACGATGGCCCGTCGGTTACCATCGAACACGAGATGCGCACATCCTATCTGGATTATGCCATGTCGGTCATCGTTTCCCGCGCGATCCCTGACCTTCGGGATGGCTTGAAACCGGTTCACCGCCGCATCATTTATTCGATGTATGAAAAAGGCATCACCCACGACAAAACCTACCGTAAATCCGCTAAATCTGTCGGCGACGTGATGGGCTCATATCACCCGCATGGCGACAGCGCGATTTACGACGCATTGGTGCGTATGGCGCAGGATTTTTCGATGTCGCTGCCGCTGGTTGACGGTCAGGGCAACTTTGGCTCCATGGATGGCGATAGTGCGGCTGCGATGCGCTATACGGAATCGCGCCTTGATAAGGTCGCGTCGTTCATGACCAGCGATCTGGACAAGGAAACCGTTAACTTCATCGACAATTATGATGGCAAGGAACGTGAACCGACCGTCTTGCCCGCGCGTTTCCCCAACATGCTGGTCAACGGCGCGGGCGGTATTGCTGTGGGTATGGCCACCAATATTCCGCCCCACAACCTTGGCGAAGTCATTGACGCCTGTCAGGCGCTGATCGAAAACCCTGATCTGACCTCGGAAGAGCTGATCGAATATATCCCCGGCCCTGATTTCCCCACTGGTGGCATCATGCTGGGCCGTGCCGGTGCACGCAAAGCCTATCTTGAGGGCCGTGGCAGCGTCATCATGCGCGCCAAAACCCGTGTCGAAGAGATCCGCAAAGACCGCTTTGCCATCGTCATCGACGAAATCTGCTATCAGGTAAACAAGGCGTCGATGATCGAAAAGATCGCCGAACAGGTCCGCGAGAAAAAGATCGAAGGCATCGCCCACGTTCAGGACGAATCCGACCGTAACGGCGTGCGCGTCGTGATCGAGCTGAAGCGCGATGCGACAGCCGAAGTGGTGATGAACCAGCTGTACCGTTACACGCCCATGCAAACCTATTTCGGCTGTAACATGCTGGCCCTGAACGGCGGCCGCCCCGAACAGCTGACCCTGCGCAAGTTCTTGACCTATTTCATCGATTTCCGCGAAGATGTCGTGGCACGGCGCACGGCATTCTTGCTGCGCAAGGCCCGTGAACGCAGCCATATCCTGTGTGGTTTGGCCGTGGCTGTCACCAACATTGACGAAGTCGTGGCCACCATCCGGTCCTCCGCCGATGCTGCGGAAGCCCGTGAAAAGCTGATGACGCGCCGCTGGCCTGCGGAATCGATTTTGCCCTATATCGCGCTGATCGACGATCCGACCCATACGGCCAATGACGACGGCACGTATAACCTCTCCGAGGCACAGGCCCGCGCCATTCTGGAACTGCGCTTGCAGCGTCTGACCCAGATCGGCGTCAAAGAAGTCACCGACGAGTTGGAAGAACTGGCCAAGAAGATCAAGGAATACCTTGAGATTCTGGGATCACGCGAGCGGATCATGGGCATCATCTCGGACGAGCTGAAAGAAGTCCGGGACCTGTTTGCCGTTCCGCGCCGCACCGAGATCGTGGATTGGTCCGGTGACATGGACGACGAAGATCTGATCGCACGCGAAGACATGGTCGTGACCGTCACATCTGGCGGCTATATCAAACGCACACCCTTGGTCGATTTCCGCAGCCAGCGTCGCGGCGGCAAAGGTGTGTCGGGGATGCAGACCAAAGAAGAAGACGTGGTCACCACCCTTTTCGTCGCCAATACCCACACGCAGCTGTTGTTCTTTACGACCGACGGCATGGTTTACAAGCTGAAGACATGGCGTTTGCCGCAAGGCAGCCGCACATCCAAAGGCAAGGCGATCGTCAACATCCTGCCGATCCCTGTTGGGGTTTCCATCGCGGCCATCATGCCCGTTGATCGGGACGAGGCCGAGTGGGACGACTTGCAGGTTGTATTCGCCACCTCGGCAGGGACCGTGCGGCGCAACAAGCTGTCGGATTTCACCAACGTCATGCGCAACGGCAAGATCGCGATGAAGTTCGAAGATGACCACGCCGAAACAACGTTGATCAACGCACGCATCGCATCAAATGATGACGATGTGATGCTGGTGACAAACTCTGGCCGGGCGATCCGTTTCCCGGCGACGGATGTGCGGGTTTTCAACAGCCGCGCATCCGTGGGTGTACGCGGCATCAAGCTGAGCGGCGACGACAAGGTCGTGTCGATGTCGATCATCCGTCACTTTGATGCGACATCGGATGAACGGTCCGCCTATCTCAAGATGCGTCGTGCGGTTGCTGGTCTTGCCGATGATGCCGACGCGCCCGCCGATGACGAAGAGGTCAACGCAAACGCGACGATTTCGCAAGAACGCTATGCCGAGATGTCAGCCGCCGAAAACCTGCTGCTGACGATCAGCGAAAAAGGGTCTGGAAAACTGTCGTCGAGCCATGATTATCCCGTGCGCGGTCGTGGCGGTTTGGGTGTGACGGCGATGGACAAGGCGATGCGCGGTGGCGATATCGTGGCATCCTTCCCAGTTGAAATGGATGACCAGATCATGCTGGCCACGTCGAAAGGCCAATCCATTCGTGTGCCGGTTCAGGGGATTTCGTTCCGCTCGCGCAGCGCCGGTGGCGTAAAGGTGTTTGACACTGGCAAAGGCGAAGTCGTGGTCAGCGTTGCCTGGATTGCCGATCAAGGTGACGATGTGATCGAAGAAGGTGCAGAAGAAGTCTGATACCTTTCCAGTCCGGCCCCATTAGAAAAAAAGCCGCTTTGCGATCAGCAAGGCGGCTTTTTCTTTGAGTTGACTGATCTGCTGGTGCAGAATTAGCGGCTACATCCCACATGAAAAAAGCGCCCCAAAAGGGCGCTTTCAACATCGACTAACAGATCTGAAGTATCAGATTAGTTGGTGCCGTTGGTACCGTTTGTACCGTTTGTTTCGTCGTCGTTGCCCGACGCGAGAGCTGCAACCGCAACGATTGCAAGGCCAGCGCCAGCTGCAGTGCCAGCACCAACGCCAGCGAACCCAGCTGCGGCGGCATTCGCTGCGTTAATGCAGTTGTATGTGCCACCAGTCAAAGGCGAGCAAGCATATGTGATGCCGTTGGCACCAACAACTTGAACGGGGTATCCAGCGATACCGGTTTCGCCGCCAACTTGAGTTGCGGTTGTAACCTGCGCAGATGCTGCACCGGCTGTCATCAAAAGCGCGGCGGCGAGGGCTGTGAAACGTGTCATAATCTAATCTCCAGATTTCGATAACATTATCTTAAATTCGATATCGCATATCCGTAAGGCAATAGCAAATAACTTGATAGCCCCTTTCCCAAGAGATACCTCATATTTTTAAAGGGTCCGCGCGACTTATTTCCAATTTTAGACTTCAAATGGGGCTAGTTTTTTAGATTCACCTCAATCTTTGCGCGAAAAAATTAGGCGAAACTCTACCGTATTCGGCTTTTTGGCTGGGGCAAGCGCCATGCACATGCCCCAGCCAATGCAGATTTTCTAGATTTCGTATAGATCGCTGAACTTTTTGGTTAGATATCCCAATAGCGGTGCTTCGCTCGGGGTTTTGCCAATCGCGCGCGCCATCAAGTCGCGCGGTTGATACAACCCGCCGTGGTTTTGCACCGCGTGGCGCAACCATTCGGTCGCGTGCGACGTGTCGCCCTGTGCCAACTGCGCATCAAGCTCCGGTTGATCTCGGCGCAATGCTTCGTGCAGACATCCGGCATAGACATTGCCCAGCGAATAGGTAGGAAAATAGCCGAACAAGCCCACGGACCAATGCACATCCTGCAAAACCCCGTTGGACGGTTTGTCTACCGCATAGCCGAAATCGGCCTTGAAACGGTCGTTCCAAGCGGCCTCAAGATCATCGACCTGCAAGTCGCCGCCCATCAAGGCACGCTCAAGATCAAAGCGCAAAAGCACATGCAGGTTATATTGCAGCTCGTCTGCCTCGGTGCGGATAAACCCGTCTGACACGCGGTTCACGATGCGATAGAACATATCCTCATCTGCCACGCCGAAATCACCGAACGCATCCCGCATTTGGCCGTACAGCCAGCCCGAAAAGGCGCGGCTGCGGCCAAGCTGGTTCTCGTAAATCCGGCTTTGGCTTTCGTGCACACCCATCGACACGCCCGCGCCTAGCGGCGTCAGCAGATAATCCTGATTGATGGCCTGCTCGTAACACGCATGGCCAACCTCGTGAATTGTCGAATAAAAACAATTGAATGGGTCGATTTCATTGGTGCGCGTTGTTATCCGCACATCAAGGCCTGACCCGCTCGAGAACGGATGCACAGCCTTGTCGACCCGTCCCTTGCTCATGTCATAACCAAAGGTCTTAGCCAGTTGCCGCGTCATCTTCATCTGGGCAGATTCGTCAAACGTACCGGTCAGCTGTGGCGGCGCTTCAGCACCGCGCACGGCCTCGCGCAAGCGGGTCAATTCCGGGCGCAACGCCCCAAACATCGCTTCAAGCTCGGCTCCGGTGGCACCGGGTTCATAATCATCCAGCATCGCATCATAGATGTCGCCGCCCGCTGCCAGCGCCATGCCTTCCTCGCGCTTGAGGGTGATAACTTCGGACAACGTCGGTGCGAAGGCTTTGAAATCATCCGCCGCGCGCGCTTCGGCCCATATGCCCTGCGCCTCGGATGTGACCCGCGCAATCCGCGATGCCAAGGACGCTGGCACTTTGCTGGCGCGCGCATGGCTGCGGCGGATGTGGCGCAACTGCGCGCTGCCCGCGTCGTCCAAATGGCCCTCGTCGATCATCTCAAGCCAATCGGCGATGCGCGGGTCGACGCGACGACCATGCAGCACTGATTCCATGGCGGCCATTTCCTCGCCCCGCTGCGCGGCAGCACCGCGCGGCATCATGGTTTCCTGATCCCATCCCAGACGCCCTGCGACCTGCGCCAATGCTTCGGTTTCGCGTTGGAACGCCATCAGATCATCAAAAGCAGTCATTATATTTTTCCTCTCAGGGAAGTTGGGATAGGAAAGCCAGACAGGAACCGCGCCCGCAGGATAAGGACCCACAGCACCACAGCCAGCACCTGATGCCAGATGGCGATGTGCACCGGGGCCGCGTTCAGGACGGTGACAATTCCCAAGACGATCTGCCCCGCCATGGCCAACATCATCATATTGAACGCAGTGCGTGTTTTCGGGTGTGCCGACTTGCGCCCCCGCAGCCAAACGACAATGGCGAATGCAAACAGAAGATAGCCTGCCATCCGGTGCATGAACTGCACAAGCCCCGGATTTTCAAAGAAATTCCGCCATATTGGCGCAATGTTAAACGCATCAGGCGGAAAGAACTGCCCCTGCATCATCGGCCAATCAACAAAGTACCGCCCCGCATCAATGCCCGCGACCAGCGCGCCCAGCAAGATTTGCAGGAACGCAAAATGCAACAACCCCGTAGACATGCCAAACAGCTTGGCCTCTTTGGCGCGACGCGCCTGCATCAGGTCTTTCTCGGGGCGGCCCAACATCAGCGCATACCATGTGATAAAACCAAGGATCACGAAAGCCAGCCCCAGATGCGTGGCAAGCCTATAGCTGGCCACGTCCAAAATCGCCTCGCCCGTGGTGACGCCCGAAGACACCATCCACCAGCCGATTGCACCTTGCAGGCCACCAAGCCCGCCCAGCAACAACAAGCGCCCTGTCCATCCGGTCGGAATCTGACGGCGCAGCAAGAACCAGAAGAACCCGATCGCCCAAACCAACCCGATCACGCGGCCCAGCTGGCGATGACCCCATTCCCACCAGTAGATCAGTTTGAAATCGCTCAACTGCATCCAGGAGTTTTGCACCTTAAATTCGTCGATTTCTTGGTACTTTGCGAATTCGGACTGCCAGTCTGCCTCGTTCAGCGGCGGCATAGCGCCAGTGAAGGGCTTCCATTCGGTGATGCTAAGCCCACTATCCGTCAATCGTGTCAGACCACCCACGGCGATCATCACGAACACCAGCGTGAACAACATGAACAGCCAGACGCGGATGGCACCACGTGCGCCCCCCCGACCCCGATCAATCACTCCGGTATTTGCGACAGGGCGGGCAGCTTGTGCATCGCCCACTTCCTCAAAAAGCTTACGTTTCTCGGCCATGGTGCCTCTTGTCTGCTAGGTTTGGTGCAGAAATAGGTCACACAAGCCCAAAGGTCTAGCCGCGCTCTTTCCAGCGTACCATCTGTCGCAGGGTGCCGTGCAACATTTGCACATCAGCGCGCGTCAACGGCAGACGCGACCACATATTGCGCAGATTGATCTTCATGCTTGTGGCTTTGTGCTCGGGATAGAAAAATCCCGCTACATCCAGCCGTTCTTCGAAATGCCGCGCCAGATGTTCGATCTCGCTGTTATCCGCCCAGTTGGTTCCGGCCATTTCGACCTGCTGGGGGATCACTTCGGATTGCGCGCGCATCCACTCATACCCCATCAACAAAACACATTGCGCAAGGTTCAGCGATGCAAACTCAGGGTTCACCGGCACGGATACAATCGCATTGGCCCGTGCGATATCGTCGTTTTCAAGCCCCGCACGTTCCGGCCCGAACATCACCGCAACCCGCTGGCCTTGGGCAATCAACTCGGCCGCCTTGGCCATCGCCGCTTCGGGGCTGTACACTGGCTTGGTCAAATCCCGATCGCGTGCCGTCGTTGCAAACACAAACGCCGCGTCCCCCAATGACCCGGCCAGATCATCATAAACGACCGCCTCGTCCAGCAGCCGCCCTGCCCCCGACGCCATCGCCACAGCCGACGGGTTCGGCCAGCCGTCGCGTGGTGCGACGATGCGCATCCGGTCCAGCCCGAAATTCCACATCGCACGCGCCGCAGCGCCGATATTCTCGCCCATTTGCGGACGCACCAACACAAAAGCCGGTATCTTGGGGTTCTCTACAGTATCATTCATGCCCGCCTCTTACCCGCGCGGCAGCCCTCTCACAAGAACGGCCCGTGCTTCCAAATGGTAAAAAATCTCCGCCGGAGGCATAAAAGTTTTTCTTTCCCCGTCGTATCCGTTAATTGACGGCAACATTGCAAAGGACAGCCCGTCATGGAAACGCCAGATCAGCCACAGCTTTACCTTATCACGCCACCCGAGTTTGAGCTGGAAACCTTTCCGCAAACATTGGCCCGCGTTCTTGATACCCAACCCATCGCTTGCGTGCGCCTGGCGCTCAGCACCCGCGACGAAGACGTGGTGCTGCGCGCAGCAGACGCCTTGCGCGAAATCACCGATGCGCGTGACATTGCCATGGTCATTGCCGATCACACATTGCTGGCCGAACGCATCGGGTTGGACGGCGTGCACCTGACCGACGCGGCGCGTTCGGTCCGTCATGCCCGCAAGACACTGGGCGATGACGCCATCGTTGGCAGCTATTGCGCAGGGTCGCGTCATGATGGCATGGCCGCAGGCGAAGCAGGCGCGGATTACGTCAGCTTTGGTCCCGTGCGCCCCAGTGCACTGGACGACGGATCCCATGCGGAACTCGATCTGTTCCAGTGGTGGTCAGAGGTGATCGAAGTGCCCTGCGTCGCCGAAGGCGGTCTGGACGAGGCTTTGATCCGCACCCTCACCCCCTTTACCGACTTTTTTGGTATCGGGGATGAGATCTGGACATCGGACGACCCGGTGCAAGCCTTGGCGACCCTTGTCGCGGCCATGAAGTAAACTCAGGCGGGTGTTATAGAAACACCCGCTCGATGAACCAATACGCCCCGACCAGTGCGATTCCGACCGAAGCCGGGATCGCCACAAAGCGGCGGTAAGGTTCGGCAGTCTGGCGGAACTGTACCGACAGGAAACAACCGGTAAAGACCAAGGCCAGCGGTACCAAGAACAATGGTACAGGTGCCTCCAACGCAGTGGCGACAGACGGCATCGGCACAAAACACAGCGCCAAGGCAACGACCGCCAAGCCGACGTAAAGCGATTTTGCCGCCTGCTGGCCGCCTTCGCCCCGCGCCACCCGCAGCGCTTGCCAGACGCACAACGCCATGATCGCGATAACCGTCAGCTGGCCGATCTCGACCCCGACGTTAAAGCCGATCAGTGCCGGAATGAACTGGTCATCCGGCAGGCCGAATTCGCCCAGAACCGATGCAAAACCCAACCCGTGCAACAAGCCGAAACCGAAAATCACAAAGGGCCGCCAACGACTTAACCCCGAGCTAAAGATATTTTCGACCGCAACATAGACGATAGAGGCCGCGATCAACGGCTCAACAATCGACCCAGGCACAGTCACCAGACCAAGCGCGCCAAGCGCCAGCGTGACCGTATGCGCCGCAGTGAACGCTGACACCTGCCAGATCAGCGGCTTTAGGTGCGTGGACAAAAAGAACAGGCCCAACACGAACAAGATGTGGTCCAGCCCCTTGGGCAGGATGTGATCAAATCCAACGGGGATATAGGTCAGAAACGCCTGCCATGCAGTTTCCTGCCCGCCGCCTGCCAACTCGATTTCGGGGCTTTGCGTGCCCCCCTCGAGATATCCGGTATAGGGTTCTTCGACGCCCTGTTGGCGCAAGACCATGGCACCGGACCCGGCAGGCCACGCCACCACGACCCCGCGCGCATCGGTTGGCACCTGCCCGCGCAGCACCCATTCCGAAATCCGAGGCAGCTCTGCGTTCACATCTTCGGGAACGGTGACCGATACGGTTTCCAGATTTACCGGCTCGCCATCCACCCGCAGCAAGGGCGCGGCGTTCCACGCGGCCAGCAACTCTGGCACCCGCGCGGCAATCTCGTCGGCTGACAACGCCCGCAGACTGTCATAATCGCCTGCGTTTTCAGCATCATTCGTATCTTCGACAACATCCAGATCAATGCCCGACAACTGCGCCTCAAGGTTAATGCGCAGCGAAATATCGGCAACACCCTCGGCCACAGTCAAATCCGCGATGGTGGGCACGACTTCATGCGCGCGGGCGGCACCGGTCACGACACTTGACAAAAGCAGCGCATAGGCCAGCTTTAGCATTACTTCATATAAGGTGTTTCTCATGTTTCTGTCCCGTCTTGCACTCGTTACATCCCTTGGTTTCGCAGCATTCCCAGCCGCTTCACATGAATTCTGGCTCGAAGCTCGGGAATATCAAGTACAGCCCGGTGCCGAATTGGCAACCAACATTAAGAACGGCCAGATATTCGAGGGCACCAACCTGGCGTATTTCGCCAACCGCACCGACCGTTTTGATCTGACATTTGAAGGAAAAACCTTGCCGTATCAGGCGCGCATGGGCGATTCGCCAGCGCTGCAAATGGCTGCACCGCGCCGCGACGGTTTACTGATCATCGCCCACGAGGCTTCGGCGTCATCATTGACCTATAAAGACTGGGAAACCTTTGTTGGCTTTACTGAACACAAAGACTTCAAAACGGCAGTCGCCGAACATCTTGCCGCTGGCTACCCCCAAGACAAGGTGCGCGAGCGCTATACCCGCCACTCCAAAGCCCTGATCGCAATTGGTGACGGAAACGGCAGCGACACCGAACTGGGCCTTGAAACAGAAATTATCGCACTGAAAAATCCCTATGACGCCGGTTTTGCCGATATGATGGAAGTGTTGGTGACCTATGAGGGCGCACCGCGCGCTGATGTTCAGGTCGAAGTCTATGAGAAAAGCGTCGAGAAAGAAGCCGCCGTCACGATCTACCGTACTGATGATGCGGGCCATGCTACCTTTCCGGTGACCCCCGGCATGACCTATCTGGTGGATTCAGTCGTCCTGCGCCCTGCACCGGACGTGGGCGAAACCGACACCAGTCCGCACTGGGAAAGCCTTTGGGCATCGCTGACATTTGCTGTTCCGCAATAAGGCCACCCGCATCGCCACTTGCGTCCAGCCATCGGTCTGGGCAGAACGGGCCTTATGACAGATCAACCAGATATTCTTTGCATCGGCTCGGTCCTGTGGGACATCATCGGCCGAAGCGACAGCACAATGCGCCAAGGGTCCGACATGCCGGGCCGCATCACCCGCCTGCCCGGTGGTGTGGCGTTGAACATCGCCATGGCGCTGGCGCGGTTCGGGTTGGCACCCGCGCTGATCAGTGCTGTGGGTCGCGACACCGAAGGCGATGAGCTGATCGCCGCGTGCCAGCTGCGCGGGCTGCACACCGATCACATCTACCGCTCGGAGGATCTGCCGACCGACCAGTATATGGCGGTCGAAGGCACGAACGGCCTGATCGCCGCCATCGCCGATGCCCATTCGCTCGAGGCCGCTGGTGACAAGATCCTGCGCCCGTTTACCGACGGATCGCTGGCCAGCCCTTACGCTGGTGCTGTGGCACTGGATGGCAATCTTACCCTTGATCTGCTGTCAGAAATGGCGCGCAGCCCGCTGTTGGCGCAGGCCGATCTGCGGGTCGCCCCCGCAAGCCCCGGCAAGGCACTGCGGCTAAGCCCGTTTATTCAGGCCAAACGCGGCACGCTTTATGTCAACCTCGAAGAGGCAGGCCTGCTGTGTCAGGCCAGCTTTGAGACCTCGCCAGAGGCCGCCGCAGGGCTGTTGAGCCGTGGTGCGGTGCGTGCGGTTGTGACTGATGGCGGAAATCCCGCAACGGTCGCCGACCAGTCAGGTCTGATCACGCAAACCCCGCCGGCTGTCCTTGTGACCCGCGTCACCGGCGCAGGCGATACTTTTATGGCAGCGCATATCGCTGCCGAAATTCACGGGGCCGCACCGGATGCTGCCCTGACCCAAGCGCTGGCCGCTGCCGCGCAATATGTTTCCGGAGAAACCAAAATATGATCCCCCTGCACCGTTCTGCCGAAGTTACCGCCGCACAGGCCGCTGGCACACCCGTCGTCGCCCTTGAAAGCACGATCATCACACATGGCATGCCCTATCCGCAAAATCTCGAGGTGGCGCGGCTGGTCGAAGCCGACGTGCGCGCCGCTGGTGCTACACCTGCGACCATTGCCGTCATTGATGGCAATCTGCACATCGGCCTTGAGGATGCGCAGCTTGTCGCGCTTGCCCAAGCATCAGGCGTCGCCAAACTGTCGCGCGCCGATATGGCCGCGTGCATCGCAACCGGCGGCACCGGTGCCACTACGGTTGCCGCCACCATGATCGCAGCGCATCTGGCTGGCATCGCGGTCTTTGCGACGGGCGGTATCGGCGGTGTGCACAAAGGGGCCGAAGACAGCTTTGATATCTCGGCCGACCTGCTTGAGCTTGCCCAAACCCACGTGACTGTTGTTGCGGCGGGCGCAAAGGCCATTCTAGACGTGCCAAAGACCCTCGAAGTGTTGGAAACCCACGGCGTTCCTGTGATTACATATCGCCAAGACAGCTTTCCCGCGTTCTGGAGCAGCACCTCGCCGTTGCAATCGCCCTTGCGCATGGATGATCCTGCACAGATTGCCGCCGCGCACAAAACCCGCGCGCTGCTGGGCCTGCCGGGCGGACAGCTGGTGGCCAACCCGATCCCTGC
>NZ_JBFEKM010000042.1:0-25987 GCF_041552635.1 Sulfitobacter sp. | reverse complement strand
CCACGCCCTTTGACGCCGTAGGGCCAGTTCCAATCCGTCAAAAGCACCAGATCATACAGCGGGTCTGGCCTGCGCAGCTTTTCGTGGCTGTGGGGATAGGGCGCGCGGACCATCATATTGTAGTCCTCATCGCGGGCATCATCTGACCACAGATCCATCGGGCCAATCGGTTTTGCCCAACGTGCAGGGCGCGCCATCCGATCGGGGCGGTACAACATCCCCACAATGCGGTGCACCCCGATAGGTGTGGCCCCGTCGCCCTCTTTTTTCCGGGATGTGACGCCGGTTTTGCCGATGGTACAGGGATAGGTTTGCCCCTGAAAACGCAATCCCATCGGGGTCAGGACCATATCATCAGGCGTCACAGCAGATGTCCCGATTTCGCCGCCTTGGTTGCCAAATAGGCGGTGTTATGACGGTTCTCTCCGACTTTAAGGGGGACACGTTCAGTGACTTTGATGCCGCTTGCCTCCATCATCTGGACCTTACGAGGGTTGTTGGTCAGCAGACGAGTGGATGAAAACCCCATGGATTTCAGGATGTCAGACCCAAGGCGAAAATCACGTTCGTCGTCCTCAAAGCCAAGGCGGTGGTTGGCTTCGACTGTGTCAAAGCCTTGATCTTGCAGGGAATAAGCGCGCATTTTGTTGGCAAGGCCAATCCCGCGCCCTTCTTGGTTGAGGTAGAGTAAAACACCTTGCTCTTCGGCCCCCATTTGGGCCAACGCAGCGTGTAATTGTGGCCCGCAGTCGCATTTCAAGCTACCCATCAGATCGCCGGTAAAGCACGCGGAATGCAGGCGTGCCAGCACCGGTTTGCTGCGGTCAGGGCGGCCGATTTCGATGGCATAGTGTTCTTCCCCGCCGTCTTCGGGGCGGAATATGTGCAGGCGTCCTGCCTCTGATACCTCCATCGGGAGGCGGGCGTTCACGACCGGATGCAGCGGGCTGCGGGCCGCAAGGGCAGGCAATGCCGATTCCAGATACAACGCGGTAAGCCCGTGTTTTGAAGCAAAAGCAGCAGCATCCGGCAGGTCCAAGACCACTGCTGCGGGCAGCAAGCGCGCGGATTTCGTCAGTTGCAATGCAGCGCTATGCGCGGTTGCGGACCCGTCGCGTGCGCACGCCAGCGGACCCTTCATAGGGCTGCGCAAGTCATCGGCGGGGTCTGCCACGGATTGTACCCAACGGGGGGGCGCGTCCTGTGGCAACAGCACGCGCGCCAGATCACCATCATAGGCCCGCGCCTTTAGGGTTTCGGCCCGGCGCGCAGTGATGGCCAATACCGGATCGCCCCCGAGGGCCAGCAGATCGGTCAGGCGCTGTGCGGTCAATGTTTCGGCGGCCAGCACCAGTACCGGCTGATCGCCCAGAAATACGATCGGCACCCCCATGCGCAGGTCGGCACGCGCGCGGGCCAGTTGTTCGGTAATGTCGGGGCCAAATGCCATGGTCTGAAATCTTTCGCTTCGGGTGTGATCAAATACTTAGGTCAGATGCACAGGAATTGAAACATTTGCCGCGATTTGTGCACGGTGCTGTGAATAAAATGTCGTACCTCTTGTGGGCACGGCTTCGTGAGCACACCTTTAGGTGAACGCAAAGGATGAGTTGATATGGCCCAGTTAAAGAAAATCTTGCTCGTGGACGATGACGATGATCTTCGCGATGCGCTGAGCGAACAGTTATTGCTGACCGAAGATTTCGATGTGTTCGAGGCCGGCAATGGTGCAGATGCCAAAACACGGGCAGCCGAAGCGCTGTATGATCTGGTGATTCTCGATGTGGGATTGCCTGATATCGACGGGCGTGACCTGTGTCGTGATCTGCGTACGCAGGGCGTCAAAAGCCCGATTCTGATGTTGACCGGTCATGATACTGACGCTGATACGATCATGGGGCTGGACGCGGGCGCGAATGATTATGTCACCAAGCCGTTCAAGTTCCCCGTGCTTTTGGCGCGCATCCGCGCGCAACTGCGGCAGCATGAACAGTCTGAAGAAGCGATTTTCCAGCTTGGCCCTTATACGTTCAAGCCATCGGCAAAACTTCTGATTACAGAGGACGACAAAAAGATCCGCCTGACCGAGAAAGAAACAAACATTCTCAAGTTCCTCTACCGTTCTGCCGCGGGGGTTGTGCCGCGCGATACATTACTGCACGAGGTTTGGGGATATAACGCCGGCGTCACCACCCATACGCTGGAAACCCACATTTACCGTCTGCGCCAAAAGATCGAACCCGATCCATCGAATGCGCGTATTTTGGTAACCGAGTCAGGTGGTTACAGATTGGTTTCCTAATTTTGGAACCAAACGCTCGTTTGGTTGTTAGTATTCTGAACGGCGGGGTTTTCATGACCCGCTGATCGGTTTGAACCCGAAGTTTGTGTCCGGGAAATGACACATACCTCCCCTCAAAAGGTCGGGCCCTTGTGCCCGGCCTTTTTTGTGCACGGTCGTTTTTATGCCTGTCAGGTCCCGTTTCGCGATGGCAGCCCGAAGGCATTTCGGGCTAGGGTGCGCGCGATCTGATCTTTGGGGGCTATCGATGTCATTCACGCTTGCGACATGGAACATAAACTCGGTGCGCTTGCGCGAACCACTGGTGCTGAAGCTGCTGCAAGAGCAAGGCCCTGATGTCTTGTGCCTGCAAGAATGCAAAAGCCCGGTCGATAAAATCCCGACCGAAGCGTTCATTGCTGCGGGCTATACCCACATGGTTGCACGCGGTCAAAAAGGTTATAATGGCGTTGCGATCCTGTCGCGGTTGCCGCTTGAGGATGTCGGTGATCAGGACTTTGCCGATCTTGGCCATGCCCGTCATGTTGCGGCGCGGCTTGAAAATGGCGTGACGATCCAGAACTTTTACGTGCCCGCTGGCGGCGATGTTCCCGACCGCGAGGTCAACGAGAAATTCGGCCAAAAGCTGGATTACCTTGCCGGTATGCGCGACTGGTTTCATGGCGACAAACCCAAGAAATCCATTCTGGTCGGTGACTTGAATATTGCCCCCCGCGCAGACGACGTCTGGGGCCACAAGCAGCTGTTGAAGGTTGTCAGCCACACCCCGATCGAAGTCGAAAAGCTTGCCGAGACACAGGATGCCGGTGGTTTCGTCGACATCACACGTCAGGATATTCCCGAAGGAAACTTGTATTCGTGGTGGTCCTACCGCGCCAAGGATTGGGATGCCGCCGACAAGGGGCGCCGTCTGGATCACGTTTGGGCCACACCCGACATCTCCGGCGCTGCCCATTCCAGCCGGATACTGCGCGAAGTCCGCGGTTGGGAAAAACCAAGCGACCACGTCCCGGTCTTTGCGACATTCGACCTTTGAATTCAGCGGGCGCGCCCACATATAAGAGGCAGCCCAAATGAGGATATTGATATGATGGATTTGAACCTTTCGCCCGCAGCAGATACCGATCTGATCAAGGACGGGACTGAGGCGACCTTTATGGCTGATGTGGTCGACGCGTCGCAGACGGTACCGGTCATTGTCGACTTTTGGGCCCCTTGGTGCGGCCCGTGCAAAACCCTTGGCCCCATGCTGGAAGACGCAGTGCGTGCCGCCAAAGGTGCCGTCAAGATGGTCAAGATCAACGCCGACGAGGCGCAGCAGATCGTAGGCCAGATGCAAATTCAGTCGCTGCCGACGGTGTTTGCGTTCTTCAAAGGCCAGCCCGTGGATGGATTTCAGGGCGCGTTGCCCCAATCCGAAATCAAGGCTTTTGTCGATCGTGTGATCAAAGCAGGCGGCGGCGAAGCGCCGGGTGAAAGCCTGAACGAGGCCGTGACCGTTGCCGACGAAATGCTGGCCGAAGGGGCCGCCCAAGATGCGTTGGACACATTTTCCGCGATCCTTGGCGAAGACCCGACGCACGCCGGTGCTTATGGTGGCATGGTGCGCGCCTACATCGCGCTTGATCAGCTGGATGCCGCCGAAGGTCACCTGAACGGTGCGCCAATCGAGATCTCCAAAACACCCGAGCTGGAAGCCGCTCATGCGCAATTGCAATTGGCCCGTCAGGCCGCAAACGCGGGTCCCGTGGCTGAATTGCAAGCTGCCGTTGATGCCAACCCCGATGACCATCAGGCGCGGTTTGATCTGGCGCTGGCCTTGCAGGCCAACGGCGACACCCAAGGCGCGGTTGACCAGTTGCTGACGCTTTTCGGCAAGGATCGTGAATGGAACGAAGGTGCCGCCAAGACGCAGCTTTTCACTATTTTTGATGCGCTTAAGGCCAATGATCCGATTGCGCTAAACGGGCGTCGGAAACTTAGC
This sequence comes from Sulfitobacter sp., assembly GCF_041552635.1. Taxonomy (GTDB): domain Bacteria; phylum Pseudomonadota; class Alphaproteobacteria; order Rhodobacterales; family Rhodobacteraceae; genus Sulfitobacter. Next base: position 21,701 of record NZ_JBFEKM010000042.1, on the reverse strand, counting down.
TCGATGATATTTGCTTAAGGTGATTGCAGCACTAGATAGAGCATCATGATAAAGCAATCAGAACTACCAGATACAATCGCGATCTTTCCGTTGGGCGGGGCCTTGCTGCTGCCCCGTTCACGGTTGCCATTGCACATTTTTGAACCGCGCTATCTTCAGATGATCGAAGACAGCCTCAAGACGCCCGGTCGGCTGATTGGCATGGTGCAGCCCAATGTGGTGCCGGGGCGTGATGGCCCCGGGTTGCAAACCATCGGCTGTGCGGGCCGGATCACCCAGTTCTCCGAAACCGAGGATGGGCGCTATATGATCACCCTTGGCGGGGTGTCGCGGTTCCGTGTCGTGAAAGAGATCGAAGGCTTTACGCCGTACCGTCGCTGTGACGTTAATTGGGACGGGTTCGAGCGCGATTTGGGCAAAGACGAAGACGACGTTGCCTTTAATCGCGAGGCGTTTTTGGACACGTTGGGCCGTTATTTCGATGCGCGCAATCTGTCCGCTGATTGGGAAACACTGAAAGAAGCGGATGACGAATTGCTGATCAATTCGCTGTCGATGATGCTGGATTTCGACTCAGAGGACAAACAGGCCCTGCTTGAGGCACCGTCTTTGTCCACGCGTCGCGAAACGCTGTTAACCTTGATCGAATACGCCCTGCGCGGCGGTCACGAAGGGGAGATGATGAATTGAGCCGTGAAGAAATCCAGTTTGACCGGCGCATGCTTGAGGCATTGGTGTGTCCACGCACGCAGACGACGTTGCGCTATGATGCGGACCGTCAGGAATTGGTGTCAAAAGCCGCTGGCCTTGCCTATCCCATCCGAAACGGCATTCCCGTAATGCTGGTGGACGAAGCGCGGGTTCTGGACTGACCTAAAGCGCTTCGCCCCGCATCAAGCGGGGCAGGTCGCCGGTCAAACCAGCGGCTTCGCGGATAAACCCGCGCCGTGCGCCGGGCAACGCGTTGATCGCGGCCATGCCGATATCCCGCGCGATCCGAAGCAGCGGGTTATCATTTGAAAACAGCCGGTTAAAGCTGTCTGTCGCCAGTGCCAACGCCGTATTATCAAAGCGCCGCCACAGTTGATATTGATCCAATACCGTGGGGCTGCCGATGTCTTGGCCACGTCGCTGCGCGTCTGCGATAACTTCGGCCAAGGCCGCGACATCGCGCAACCCGGCGTTCAGCCCTTGCCCCGCAATCGGGTGCACACCATGCGCGGCATCACCCAGCAGAGCCACACGGGGGGCGACCATTGAATGGGCCAAAGACAGGCCCAGCGGATAGGTATAGCGCGCGCCAGCCAGTGAAATCTGACCCAGAAAATCACCAAAACGCGGACGCAGTACATCCAGATATGCGTCGTCGGACAGCGCGTGAATGCGGGCGGCGTTTTCTGCGGTTTCGCTCCAGACAATCGAGGACCGGTTTTCGGTCAGCGGTAAGATCGCAAGTGGGCCGGGTGGCATAAAGAACTGGTGCGCGATTCCCGCGTGGGGTTTTTCATGGGCAATCGCGCAAACCAGCGCGGTCTGACCATAGTCCCAACCGATCCGCTTGATCGCGGCGCGATCTGCCGTGCCCGACGCGCGCCCGTCGGCACCGACCAATAGTTTTGCGCGCACTGTATTTCCGCTCGCCAATGTCAGCGTGACACCCGAGGGATCAACTGCTTGCGCCGTCACTGTTTCACCATCCAACACTGTGATCGTGTCACAGGTTGCGACCGCTTCCATCAAGGCGCGGCGTAGATGGCGGTCTTCGACCATGTGGCCCATCGGGCCTTCTTCGATCTCGGCATGGTCGAAATGCATGAAAAACGGTGATGGCCCTTCGCCTGCGCGGCCATCGGTGACTTTGATCTCAAGCATTGGTTGCGCATGGTCGGCCACCGCATCCCACACGCCTATGCCGTCCAACAACCGGGTCGAGGTCAGCGCCAATGCGTAGGATCGCCCGTCAAAATCGGGGCTTTTGCGGTCTTGGGTGTGCAGGCGATCAATGATCGTCACGCGCAGACCCGCCTGCGCCAAAGCCAATCCCAAGGCAGGGCCATTTAGCCCGCCGCCGACAATCGCAATATCTGTATCGAATTCCATATGCTTAGATATGGCCGCGCGGCAGGGATTGTCCATGCGTGCAACGGTCGCTACCGTCGCTTTCAAAGCATTTCGTAAGGAGACACCATGCAAGATTGGCTAAAAATGACGGCGGCGGATTTGGGGCGTGGGATTGAAAGCGGTCAGATTGACCCTGTGACGTTGTGCAAAACCTACCTTGATGCGATTGATGCGCATCCTTTGCGGGACCGTATTTATGCCCGTGTGACCGCAGATCGTGCCATGGCCGAAGCCCAGGCCGCGTCTTTGCGCGCCAAGGCGGGGCACAGGTTGTCGCCGCTGGACGGTGTTCCGATCAGTTGGAAGGACCTTTTCGATACCGCAGGGACCGTGACCGAAGCCGGGTCGATGTTGCTGAAAGACCGCATGCCGGACACGGATGCGCAGGTTTTGCAAAACGCCACGGCGATGGGGCTGGTCTGCCTTGGCAAAACCCACATGAGCGAGCTTGCTTTTTCAGGCCTTGGCCACAACCCGTCCACCGCCACCCCGCCTTGCGTCAATGATCTTGAGGCCGTGTCCGGGGGGTCGTCCTCGGGGGCTGCGGCGTCGGTTGCGTTTGGATTGGCGGCGGCTGCAATCGGGTCTGATACAGGGGGATCCGTTCGGATTCCGTCGGTGTGGAACGATCTGGTCGGGCTGAAAACCACTTCCGGGCGCGTGTCGCTGCAAGGCGTTGTGCCGTTGGCGATGAAATTCGATACGGTCGGCCCGCTGTGCCGGTCGGTCGAAGATGCGGGCCTGTTGTTGGCAGCACTCGAGGGCACAAAACCTGCTGATCTGTCCAGCGCCGACCTTGAGGGGCGGCGTTTTGCGATTTTGCGGAATGTCGCGATGGATGATCTGGAAGACGCCCCGCGAGACGCATTTCAAGGCGCTGTGGAAAAACTGCGCGATGCCGGTGCGATCATCGACGACATCACCCTGCCCGAAATCGCACAAGCCATGCCGCTAAGCGGGTGTCTGTTCACCGCCGAGGCCTATGGGCTGTGGCGTGACATGATCGAGGCGAACCCTGAGGCAATGTATGCCGAAATCCTTGAGCGTTTCCGCTTGGGCAAGGCCCATTCCGGCCCTGATTACGTTGCCGCTTGGGCCAAGCTTGAGGGATTGCGGATATCCTATGATCGTGCGGTCGCTGGCTATGACGCGGTGATCTTGCCCACGGCCCCGACCTTGCCCCCCAAGCTGGAAAAGTTGGAAAGCGACCATGATTATTACGTGTCGGCAAATCTGTTGGCGCTGCGCAATACGCGGATTGGTAACCTGATGGGACTGTGCGCGATGACGCTGCCAACGGGCACGCCGTCTTGCGGGTTGATGATGATGATGGCGGCGGGTTCGGAAGAGCGTTTACTGCGCCTTGCAGCCGCTGCAGAAGAAGCGCTGGCCTAAAAGACACAAACCGTAGGTCAAGTCCTAGATTCTCTGGACGTAGACCACCCCCTTGGGTAGTTTGTCATTAACGGGGCATGAATGATCCCGAACCCGAGGCAGTTTTGATGTTATATCCCGAGCGGTTTTCGAACCTTCCGGCCCATGCGTGGCCCCGTTTGCGTGCATTGCTTGATGTCCACGAAGGTGGCGGCACGCCTATTCACATGACCATCGGCGAGCCGAAACATGCCTTTCCTGCATGGGTGATGGACGTGATTGCTGAGAATGCCGCCGGTTTTAACAGCTATCCGCCGAATGACGGATCACCGGCCCTGCGCGGTGCGATCGCTGACTGGATACAGCTGCGCTATGGCGTTGGCGTTGATGCCGACACCCAGGTGATGGCGCTGAATGGTACGCGCGAGGGGCTTTATAATGCAGTGATGGCGGTCTGTCCGGAAACCAAGAACGGCAAAAAGCCTGCCATCTTGATGCCGAACCCGTTTTACCAAGTTTACATGATTGGTGCAATTTCTGGTGCGGCGGACCCGATCATGGTGCCTGCGACGCTTTCCACCGGTCATTTGCCTGATTTCGCAAGCCTGCCCGAAGATGTGCTGAACCGGACCACTGCTGCCTATATCTGTTCGCCTGCCAACCCGCAGGGCGCTGTGGCAAGCCGCGACTATTGGACGGATCTGCTGGCGTTGGCAGAGAAATACGATTTCAAGATTTTTGCCGATGAATGTTATTCTGAAATCTACCGCAATACGCCGCCCGTCGGTGCCATGCAGGTCGCCCAAGAGGTCGGCGCTGATCCGGACCGTGTGGTGATTTTCCATTCGCTGTCGAAACGGTCGAACTTGCCGGGACTTCGGTCGGGGTTTGTCGCCAGCGGCCCGAACACGATGCGCGAGATAAAGCAGCTGCGCAATTATGCAGGCACGCCTTTGCCGCTGCCTTTGCAGGCGGCCTCGGCTGCTGTTTGGGCAGACGAGGCGCATGTGGCCGAGAGCCGTGCGCTGTATGTTGAGAAATACGAAGTCGCCGATCGGATCCTTGGGAATGTACCGGGGTATCAAAGCCCGGAGGCTGGGTTTTTCCTGTGGCTGCCTGTGGAAGATGACGAAACCGCCGCGCTGAAGCTGTGGCGCGAGACAGGCGTTCGGGTGCTGCCCGGCGGCTATCTGGCACAAGAAGTTAACGGGGAAAACCCCGGCAAGACATATATCCGGGTGGCCATGGTCGCCCCAAAAGAAGAGACAACGCGCGGGATCGAAGCGATCCGCGACTGTCTCTATCCAGAATAAGACGAGGGGTCAGGACAATGGCATATCAGACACGTGGGCGCGATCCTTTGCTGGATTCCAGCATGACCCAAGCCATCGAAAAACGTGGCAAGGAACTGCTGGGCATTGGCCTGATCGCGTTGGGTTTGATGGCCGCAATGATGATTGGCAGTTATACGCCGGATGACCCCAACTGGATGGTGTCGACCGATGCGCCTGCGCAAAACTGGCTGGGCCGGATGGGGGCGTCATTGGCCGCCCCCCTGTTCATGATCGTCGGCTGGGGCGCATGGGCGGTTGCCGCGATTTTGCTGGCATGGGGCGCGCGTTTTGCGCTGCACCGCGGGCAGGACCGCGCGATGGGGCGTTTGATCTTTGCCCCGATCGCGGTGGCGCTGTGTTCGATTTACGGGGCCACACTGACACCTGGGGCCGACTGGTTGCAGACCCACAGCTTTGGTCTGGGCGGTCTGTTCGGTGATACGGTGATGGGCGCAATTCTGACAATTTTGCCGATTGGGTCGACCTTCACGATCAAGCTGATGTCGTTTCTGATGGGCGTATCGATCCTTGTCTTCGGGGCGTTCGTCTTGGGCTTTACCAAGCTTGAACTGACCCGCATCGGGCGTTTTATGCTGGTGGGCGTGATCATGGTTTACGCAGGGCTGATGACCTTGCTGGGGCGTGGGGCGGCAGGTGCCGTTACGGCTGCGCAAACCCTTCAGGCAAAGCAATCAGAGCGGCGCGAACGCAACCGGATCGAGGCAGAAGAGAACGCTGAATACGCAGCCTCGCAGGTTGCTTATAGCGAACATTCCTATCCGGCGGCCCCGGCGGTAACGCCTAAAACGGGATTGCTGTCCAAGATGCCCGCGCTGGTCAAGCGCGCAGAACCATTGCCAGAGCCGGAGTTGGTGGAAAACTGGTCTGACGTCGAAGTCGACGAATCCCCCAGTGACGACCGCATCAAATCCAAGATTGCCGATGTGATCAAAAACCGTGTCCGTACTGCCAGCGCGCTGCACACACCTGTGACGGCACCGCTGACGCGCGGTCGCGGTCGGGGGCCCGACCCCTTGGTGCTGGACACCACTCCGCGCAGTCACAGCCGCGAAGAACCACCTTTGACGGCAGCAGGCCGGGTCGAGCCCCCCCTGACAGGCGCAGGCGTGTCACCCAGTGTGATCCGGCCAGTCCAGGCCGCGCCGGCACCTGAAATCGATACATACGCCGACGAAGAAGAAAGCTTGCCGCTACAGGATGCTGCTCCGTCGGACGCAATCCAAATTCCCGTTGCTCAGCCACGCAAAGTTGTTCAGCAGCCGATCCGTAAAGCGATACAGCCAAGCAAAAAGGCCCAAGCCGAAGCGCAGCCTGCCTTGACCTTTGACGACACGCATCCGGGCTTTGAACTGCCACCGTTGAGCCTTTTGGAAAGCCCCGACACTGTAGAACGGCTGCATCTGAGCGACGATGCACTGGAAGAAAACGCGCGGATGCTGGAAAACGTGTTGGATGACTACGGCGTAAAGGGCGAGATTGTCGCCGTGCGTCCGGGGCCCGTTGTCACGATGTACGAACTTGAACCGGCACCGGGCCTTAAGGCCAGCCGTGTCATCGGTCTGGCCGACGATATCGCGCGGTCGATGGCGGCGCTGTCTGCGCGTGTGTCAACTGTGCCCGGACGCAGTGTGATCGGGATCGAACTGCCCAATGAGAACCGCGAAAAAGTTGTCCTGCGCGAAATCCTGTCAGCGCGTGATTTTGGCGATAGCACCATGCGCCTGCCGTTGGCCTTGGGCAAAGACATTGGCGGCGATCCTATCGTTGCGAACCTTGCCAAGATGCCCCACCTGCTGATCGCGGGGACGACGGGGTCGGGTAAATCGGTGGCGATCAACACGATGATCCTGTCGCTGCTCTACAAGCTGACGCCGGAAGAATGCCGGATGATCATGATTGACCCCAAGATGTTGGAACTCAGCGTCTATGACGGCATCCCGCACCTGCTGTCCCCCGTTGTGACCGACCCGAAAAAGGCTGTTGTCGCGCTCAAGTGGACCGTCGGCGAGATGGAAGAACGCTATCGCAAGATGTCCAAAATGGGGGTCCGCAACATCGAAGGTTATAATGGCCGGGTGCGCGACGCGCTGGCCAAGGACGAGATGTTCAGCCGTACTGTCCAGACCGGATTTGACGACGAAACCGGCGAACCAATTTTCGAGACGGATGAATTCAAGCCCGAAACATTGCCCTATATCGTCGTCATCGTCGACGAGATGGCTGACCTGATGATGGTTGCAGGCAAAGAGATCGAGGCCTGTATCCAGCGGCTTGCCCAGATGGCGCGGGCCTCGGGTATTCACCTTATCATGGCAACACAGCGCCCGTCGGTGGATGTGATCACCGGCACGATCAAGGCAAACTTTCCGACGCGGATTTCTTTTCAGGTCACCTCAAAGATCGACAGCCGTACGATCTTGGGCGAAATGGGTGCTGAGCAACTCTTGGGTATGGGCGATATGCTGTACATGGCGGGCGGATCAAAGATCGTGCGCTGTCATGGTCCGTTTGTGTCCGACGAAGAAGTCGAAGAGATCGTGAACCACCTCAAAGCATATGGCGCGCCTGATTACATTTCCGGCGTCGTCGAAGGCCCGCCCGAAGACCAAGAGGGCAGCATTGACGCGGTTCTGGGCCTTGGTGGCAATACCGACGGCGAAGATGCGCTATATGATACGGCTGTGGCGATTGTGATCAAAGACCGCAAATGTTCGACATCCTATATCCAGCGGAAACTGGCGATCGGCTATAACAAGGCCGCGCGTCTGGTCGAACAGATGGAGGATCAAGGCCTCGTTTCGCCTGCAAACCACGTCGGCAAACGCGAGATTCTGGTACCCGAACAGGGCTAGGCGGAACGAAAAGCAAGGTCGCGGGGTTGGTCTGGAAACAGGTCAACCCTTTTTCGTTTCTTGCAGGAACGGGCGATAATCTGCCGCGTGATATCGCATATCATCGTGGCACCGCTTATGTTTGAGGCACGGCACTGAAATAACGATAGGAATACTCAGATGCGTTTTGTGACCACCACCGTTCTGGCCTTGGGCCTTGGCCTGACTTCTGTGCTGCCGGCTGCCGCTGAGCAGTTGTCGCTTGGGGCGATCTCCCAGTATCTGAACGCTATGAAAACCGGCAAAGGTGAATTCACCCAGATCAATGATGACGGGTCGATCAGCACCGGTACCCTATATATCAAGCGGCCCGGTAAAGTGCGTTTTGAATATAATGCACCGGATTCGGGCATTGTCATCGCGGGCAGCAATACGGTCGTGATCTATGACAAGAAATCCAACCAGCCCGCCGAGACATATCCTTTGTCCAAGACTCCGCTGTCGATCATTTTGGCGGCGAATGTGAACCTTGGCCAAGCGCGGATGGTCACCGGCCACAGCTATGACGGCACGGCGACCACCGTGAGGGCACAGGATCCGGAGCATCCTGAGTATGGTAATATTGAACTTAAATTTACCGATAACCCTATTGAGCTGCGACAGTGGGTCATCAACAACGGCAGCGGTGGCCAGACCACCGTGGTCTTGGGGGATTTGCAAAAGGGCGTCGGCCTGTCGAACACGCTGTTCGATGTCAGCAAGTCGCCAGCGCGGACAAACCGCTAAAAACCAAAGGCCCAAAGGTGATCCTTCGGGCCTTTAGCTATCTTACCAGCGGCTTAGGCGGCAACCCGCGATCTGCCCTTGGTACATGTCGGCGCGTTGCTGCACTTTGCTGGCCACTGTAATCAGCCATGGCTTGGCGTTATAGCTTTGTCGCGAAAAGCCGGTATTGCCTTCGTGATAGGCAAGGTACTGGTTGCGCGCATCATGCAGATCTATGCCGTTTTTCGTGCGGCTTTTGGTCATGTACCAGCCCATGAAATCCGACGCGTCTTTGATCCGGTCACGCTTGGCGGACCGTTTGCCTGTCTCGGACAAGTATTCATCCCATGTCGCATCCAGCGCCTGACCATAGCCAAAGGCGCTTGATTGCCGGCCCATCGGGATCACGCCGACTACATAACGGAACGGCGTGCGTGCATCTGCGATGAATTTGCTTTCCTGATGGATCGTCGCCATCTGGACATGCACAGGCACACCCCAGCGGCGCTCGGTCGCGCGGAAAGCTTTGTAGTATTCTGGGCGCTCCTTGAGAATCGCGCAGGCATTATCAAGGTTTCGTGGGGCGCTGGTGGGGCCGCCACTACATGATGCCAAAAGCACGACAACTATCAGGGCGCAAAAGGTTCTGCTCATTTGCCTCTCGCTTATATCGTTTATTATTATGGAATAGTTTACCAGATTTCCGCAGGATCGCCCACCGAAAACTTAGAGTAAAAAAGCCAACAAGACGGGCAGGGCGGCCACTGACATCAAGGTTGAGACGACAACCAGCCCGGCCACAGATTGCGCATCGGCCCCGTATTTTTCGGCCAAAAGATAGGATGTTACCGCGACAGGCGTCGCCACCTGAAGCACCAGGACACCAAAGGCTATCGGTTCGAGATCAAAGTATAGCCCCGCCCCCCACGCGATGCCCACGCAAATCACCAACTTGAGCGCAGAAAGCACGACAGCGCGTCCAATCCCGCCGGGGGATAGCCGCGCGACAGCAACACCAAGGGTGATCAGCATCATCGGAATAGCCATCTGCCCCAGGAGACTAAGGGTGCTGGTCAGGAATTTCGGTGTCTGCCAATCCTGCACCAGAAACAATGCGCCCAAGAGCGTGGCCCAGACCAGCGGTTCGCGCATGACCTTGCCAAAAGACCCTGCACCTGCAACCAACCAGACCCCAAAGGTAAAAGACCAGATCGCCATGATCGCAAACACCACCACGGCATAACCCAGACCCACGTCACCAAAGGCGAAAAGCGCTAGCGGCAGCCCCATATTGCCCGTATTGCCGAAAATCAAAGGGGCAAGATAGGTCCGCCGGTTCAGCCCAAGCGCCCATACAAGCAAGGCTGCCACCAGTGTGACACCGCCATAAGCAATGATGGTGGCCAGCGACAGGGCCGTAAGGGCCGCAGGGTCGATCTGGGTGTTCATCAAGGACACAAAAATCAGGCAAGGCACAGAAAGGGTCATGGCCAATTGGGTCACAAATTGAATGCGATATTCAAAACCCAGCTTTACCCAAGCAAAGCCGATGCCCGCCAAAAGAAAGACCGGGGCTACGATTTCGAGGACTGTTAACGCTAGGTTCACAAACTGTTTCCTATGATTCGACTACCGTGATTGGACAAATGCCCCTTGAAGCGACTACTAACGAAAGATAGGTGCTTCAATGTCATGATTAGAACACGCGCAAAATATCATCTGGGCCAGGTCGTGCGGCACAAGAAACATCCCTTTCGGGGGGTGATCTTTGACGTGGACCCTGAATTTGCCAATACCGACGAATGGTACGAGGCAATCCCCGAAGAAAGCCGTCCGGTCAAGGACCAGCCGTATTACCATCTGCTGGCCGAAAATGATCAGAGCTATTACGTGGCCTATGTCTCTGAGCAAAACCTCGTTGCTGATTATTCCGGCGAACCTGTCGATCATCCGGATATTCCTGATCTGTTCGGCCCGTTCACCGATGGGGCCTATCCGCTGCATTTCCAACTGAACTAAGCGGGAAGGCGCGTTTGAACGCAGCCTTCCCATCGTCGTCTAGTAGCCCAAAGCGCAGCCATCTTTGCGCGGATCGCTGGCACCTTCCAGCACACCGTCGCTGCGCAACTTGATCGCCTGCGCACCGCCGATTGCGGTTCTGGGGATTTCAACGTTGTGGCCCATCTCGACCAGCTTGGCGCGCACGTCGTCGCCATAACTGCGTTCAACGTTCAGCACACCTTTGTCAGAAAACGCGCGGGGCGCATCAATGGCGGCCTGCGGGTCCATCCCGAAATCGGTCAGGTTGCTGATCAACCGTGCGTGGCCCGTGGGTTGATAGGCCCCGCCCATCACACCAAATGGCATCTGCACCTTGCCGTTCTGCCGTGTCATGCCGGGGATAATGGTATGCATGGGGCGTTTGCCGCCTTTCATCTCGTTCACGTGACCTTCTTCAAGGGTGAAGCCCGCGCCGCGGTTCTGCAACAAGATGCCGAATTTATCAGATGCAATCCCAGAGCCAAACCCATGGAAAATCGAATAGATCAAGGACACGGCCATGCCGTCCTTGTCCACGACGGTGATATAGATTGTGTCTTTGTGGACGGCTTCGGACAGCGGCGTGGGATCAACCATTGCCTTGTTCGGATCAATCAGTTCAGCCAGTTTTTGCGCCGTCTTCGGGTCCAGCATATGGCTCAGCCGGGTGGTGTAATCGGCATCGCCCAAAAAGCGGTTGCGCGCATCATAGGCCAGTTTAGTGGCCTCTGCTTCGATGTGCAGACGCTCGGCCCCGAAAGGATCCATCGACGCGATGTCGAAATGCGAAAGGATGTTCATCAGCAGCAGCGCGGTTGCACCATGTCCGTTCGGGGCATGTTCCAGCACCTCAAGGTCGTTGTAGGTTGTCGCAATCGGATCGCCTTTGGTGCAGCTGACGTTGGCGAAATCTTCGGCCGTGTGCATGCCGTCACGCGCAGTCAGAGCAGCGATCATGTCTTCGGCGATCTCTCCGGTGTAAAAGGCGTCGCGACCATTTTGGGCAATGCGTCGCAGCACTTCGGCCTGACCGGGCGCGCGGAAAATTGAGCCGACCTGCGGTGCCTTGCCATCGATCAGAAAGAAATCGCGTGCTTTGCCTTGCAGCGTACCTGCATCATTATTCCAGTCAAAAGACACCCGTGGCGCAACGGGCACACCTTCGTCGGCATAGTGGATTGCCGGTGCCAGAATCGTATCCAACCCCAACTTTCCAAGGTTTTCGGACAAGTGGCAAAATGCATCAATCGCGCCGGGAACAGTAACCGCATGGGCGCTTTGCAAAGGTACGGTTTTTTCACCTGCATTGCGCAGAATGCTTGCATCAAGGCCCTTGGGCGCACGGCCCGACCCGTTCAGCGCGTGAACTTCGTCGCTGCCGGCGGGGGAATATAGCACAAAACAATCCCCGCCAATCCCGGTCATCTGGGGTTCGCAAATTCCAAGCAAGACAGCGCCAGCAATGGCAGCGTCCATCGCATTGCCGCCCCTCTCAAGAATGTTCAGCGCGGTCTTTGCGGCCAAAGGATGAGAGGTGGCACACATGCCATTTTTCGCCAAAACGGGCGAACGCCCCGGAAGTTGAAAGTCGCGCATATCGGGTAAGATCCTGTTGCAGATGAATGTTCTGCAGGAACCTAGCGCGCCGTTGCCCAGAGTGCCAATTATATTAACAGTGAAGTAAGTACCTCAACGTCGCGCACTGGGTGGGGGCTATGAAACGCGACGTTGAGGGAAGCCATATGCAGCTACGTTTCCAACTATGACGGTCAAGCGCGGCAAAACTGTGATGGGGGTGCGGCGCTTTCGGGGTATTTGCGCGAACCAATAAGGCGAACTGGGTCGGTATTGTTTTCTTAACGCAGTTAAGCCCGCGATTGCGGGCTTTGTTTGTTGGCGCTTCAATTTCCGTTGTTTTCAGGCCGACCCAACAGGAACGCGCATGGTAGTAATATTCATTGGTCCGCTGCGGGCATACGAGACGTCACCTGTCAGTGCGCGGATCAAACCCCAGCCAAAGCCACCTTCGGGCAAGTCTTCAACGGCCACATCAATGTCAAACCCCTTGGGCTGCGGCAATACAGAGTTTGGCATCGCATCACCAAGATCAGTAATACGCAGGTGCAAATTGTTTGAATGATACTGGCATCTGATTCGAATCAGGCCAGGTTGGGGGTGGTCGCGAAAGGCATGTTCGACAATATTGTTGAGCGTTTCGGCCATCACAAGTTCGATTACGCCGAGTTCATCGTCTGACAGGGGCAAAGGTGCAAGCCGGTCCAAGAACACGGCAAGCGCACCCCTGACCGCATCTTGGGTCCCGTCGAGGTTTTGCTCGAATGCAAAGGGGGGGGCGGGAATATCTGCCACGTTTTGTTTCCGGCTTTCAGCGATCATAGCAGTTCTTGATCATGTACGGCAGCTTCCAACGTTGGATACAATGTAAACACGCTGTCCATACGGGTCAGTCGAAAAACGCGGTCGACCGGCCCGGTCAAGCCTGCCAACACGAGCGTCCGGTCGGGGGCCAAATACTTCATCGTGGCCACAATCGCGCCAAGTCCGCTGGAATCGATGAACGTAACGCTGCTTAGGTCAAGAATCACTGTAGCGGGTGCGTTTTCTGTCAGTTGGCGCATGGTTTCCTTGAACTCAAGCGCGACGGCAGCATCAATTCGGTCATCAATGACCGAAACAATCTGCAGCGGCTCTTCTGTTTTGGCTGAGAGTTTCATAAGCTCGTCCCAAGGGTATGTTGCATTATCTATCTGAGTAGCGTGCATATCTTACCATTTAGTGATCATTTTCCGGGGAGAGCTCAAAATGAACAAGGTCGTTATTGCGGGGGCATCGCGCACACCAATGGGTGGGTTCCAAGGCGTCTTTTCCAACCTGACTGCTGCTGATCTGGGCGGCCATGCGATCAAGGCTGCCTTGGATGGCGCAGGGGCCAAGACCGTGGACGAGGTGCTAATGGGCTGTGTTCTGCCCGCAGGCCAAGGTCAGGCACCGGCACGTCAGGCAGGTTTCAAGGCGGGTCTGGGCGAAGAGGTTCCCGCCACGACACTGAACAAGATGTGTGGATCGGGCATGAAGGCCGCGATGATTGCCTTTGACCAGATTTCCCTTGGCCATACGAATGTGATGGTCGCGGGCGGCATGGAAAGCATGACAAATGCGCCGTATATCTTGCCGCAAATGCGCGGCGGTGCGCGCTTGGGGCATGGTCAGGTGATTGACCACATGTTCCTCGACGGCCTTGAAGATGCCTATGACAAGGGTCGCCTCATGGGCACTTTTGCCGAAGATTGTGCCGAAACCTATCAGTTCACCCGTGCCACCCAAGATGAGTATGCGTTGGCATCCCTGTCGCGCGCGATCACAGCGCAATCTTCGGGTGCTTTCGATGGTGAAATCGCCAAGCTGGACGTGACATCCCGTAAAGCCACCACAACGATCAGCGCCGATGAACAACCGGCCAATGCGCGGCCCGAAAAGATTCCTCAGCTCAAACCTGCGTTCCGCGAGGGGGGGACCGTCACGGCGGCAAATTCATCCTCGATTTCGGACGGTGCAGCCGCGTTGGTGCTGGCCTCTGAACGGGCCGCCCTTGATCAAGGTCTGACCATCCGCGCCCATATTATGGGGCACGCAAGCCACGCCCAAGCACCCGGCCTTTTCACCACAGCACCGGTCCCTGCTGCCCAAAAGCTGCTTGACCGGTTGGGTTGGCAAAAAGAAGATGTCGATCTGTGGGAAGTGAACGAAGCCTTCGCTGTCGTCCCGCTTGCCTTCATGCACGAGATGGGGCTGTCCCATGACATTGTGAATGTGAATGGTGGCGCTTGCGCGCTTGGCCATCCGATTGGTGCCTCGGGTGCCCGGATCATCGTTACGCTGTTGAATGCGCTTGAAAAGCGGGGCTTGAAACGTGGCATCGCAGCCATTTGCATCGGTGGCGGCGAAGGCACTGCGATTGCGATCGAACGCCCCTAATCATCCAGATGAGCTCGAATCTTCGGGGGGCGGCCTGCCCCCCGATGTCTTAATCCCAGTGTCTCACTAGAGGGCCCTCTATGCACGTTGACTATGCCACCCTCGCCAAAACCCTACAGGCCCTGACCGAAGGGGAAACAGACAGCGTTGCCCTCATGGCCACCGTCACTTGCGAGGTTCACCACGCCGATGACCGCTTTGATTGGACAGGCTTTTACCGGGTCACCGGACCCGAGTTGCTGAAAATCGGCCCCTATCAGGGCGGACACGGCTGCCTTGTGATCCCGTTTTCGCGGGGCGTGTGCGGGGCGGCGGCACGCACCGGTCAGACCCAGCTGGTGCCCGATGTAGAGTCTTTTGAAGGCCACATCGCCTGTGCCAGCTCAACCCGGTCAGAGCTGGTTTTGCCGGTCTGGAATGGTGCGGGTACCTTGATCGGTGTCTTTGATATCGACAGCAATCAACCCGATGCCTTCACCCAAACAGATGCGGATGAGCTAGAAGCCATTTTGAAGGACTGCTTTGCCAACGTGACATAGCGCTGATATCGCCGATGAAATAATGCTGGATTTTTTCATTAGCTTGATGCAGCGTGAAATTTGACCGCAGAATTTCATGGAACGATTTGGTGCAGCACGCGACATCCCTCAACTCACAGTCTCTCGGGGCTGACTTGCGCGCCTTGCGCATGGCGCGCGGGCTGACGTTGCAGGATCTGGCCGATACACTGAACCGCTCTGTCGGGTGGCTCAGTCAGGTTGAACGCGATCTCTCTGATCCCTCCATCACCGATTTGCGGCAGATGGCACAGGCACTTGGTGTGTCGGTGTCGATGCTGTTCCGCCATGCCGCAGCCCCCGTCCACGAAGCGGGTTTTATCGTGCGCAAAGACGCGCGGCGGCCCATAGGGTCATCGGTTGCGGGTCTGATCGAAGAACTGCTCTCTCCGGACTTGACCGATGATTTCGAGATGGTCCATTCCACGTTTTTACCCCACAGCCGCATCAAAGATCCGGTGACCCGCCCCACCCAAGAGGTGGGCTATGTGGTCTCGGGCAGGCTTGAGATTGATATTGCAGGGACCGTCCATTCCCTTAATCCCGGTGACAGTTTTCGCATCCGTGGCGAACCCTTTCGTTGGGCAAACCCCTATCCGGATCCCGCAGTTGCGATCTGGGTCATAGCCCCCCCGGTATATTGATGAGTATTGAAGCCTGGATTGTTTTTACATTGTTCTGGGTGGTGTTCGTAACCACCCCAGGACCAAACGCTGTCAATTGCATCACCAATGGCATGGCACTTGGCTTTCCCCGCGCGATGGTCGGCGTGCTGGGAATACTGACGCAGGCGGCGCTCTTTCTGCTGCTTTCGGCATTTGGCATTACGGCCCTTGTCGCGGCCTCTGCGACCGCTTTTACCGTGGCGAAACTGATCGGTGCGGGGTTCCTGATCTATCTTGGCATCCGTGGCCTGAAAACAGCAAAGACACCGGTCAGGGTGGATGAGCGTCCGGTCAGATCAATCTATCTGCGCGCCTTTGCAATCGCGACGATTAACCCCAAGTCCGTCGCGGGCTACTTGGCCGCGTTCAGCCAGTTTGTTCAACCGAACGTCCCGATCTGGGATCAAATGCTAGTGATCTTTCCGACGGCGCTGACACTGACAGCGCTTAGCTACACGGGGTTTACGGCCCTCGGGGCAGGCTTGGGCCGCGCGGCCCTTGGCGCTGTGTTCAACGTCTGGTTTCGCCGCATCATGGCGGTGTGTTTCATCATCTATGGTGTCCTTTTGGGGGCATCTTCCACACCAGCGGGGCGGGTCTGACGATGAAGGGTTCTTGCAATTGTGGGGCAATCCACTTTTCGGTAGCACCAGAGGCGAACCGCGCCGTCGCGTGTCACTGCACAAAATGCCGCAAACAGTCGGGCCATGTCTGGGCATCGGGCCAGGCGGCCCCGGACCAGATTTCGATCACCGGTGACGTGACGTGGTACAAATCGTCGGAAAAGGCCAAGCGCGGCTTCTGCCCGACCTGCGGCTGCTTTCTGTTCTGGCAAGCCCATGACGAAGATGCGATCAGTTTCGCCCTTGGTGCGTTGCAAAACCCGACGGGCCTCGCACTTCAAGAGCATATCTTTGTTGCCGACAAAGGCGACTATTACGACATCAACGACGGGCTTCCTCAGAAGGATTAGATCATGGCTGATTTCCCCACCACTGCACGGGTTGTCATCATCGGCGGCGGTGTCGTCGGTGTGTCGTCCCTGTACCATCTGGCCAAGATGGGCTGGACCGATTGCGTCTTGCTGGAAAAGAACGAACTGACAGCCGGGTCAACGTGGCATGCGGCAGGAAACTGCCCCAGTTTCAGCACCTCTTGGGCTGTGATGAACAAGCAGCGCTATTCGCTGAGCCTGTACAAGGGGCTGGCGGACGAAGTCGATTACCCGATGAACTACCACGTTACCGGATCTGTGCGGCTGGCCCATGGCAAGAACCGCATGATGGAGTTTGAGCGCGCCTGTTCCATGGGGAACTATCAGGGTCTGAACCTTGAAATGATGGACCTTGCCGCGATCAAGGAAAAATACCCGTTCATTGAAACCCACGATCTGGCGGGCGGCCTTTATGACCCCGATGATGGCGATATTGACCCCGCACAGCTGACCCAAGCGCTTGCCAAAGGGGCGCGTGACATGGGCGCGCGGATTGAACGGTTCTGCCCTGCCACAGGTGTCAGCCGCGAGAACGGCGAATGGATCGTGCACACGGCCAAGGGCGATATCCGCTGCGAAAAGGTGGTGAACGCCGCCGGCTATTACGCGCAGCGCGTGGGCGAATGGTTCAAACCCTATGGTGGGCGCACCGTGCCGATGGCCACGATGAGCCATCAGTATTTCCTGACCGATGACATCCCCGAGTTGAAAGAATGGACCTTGGCCCAAGGCCACAAGGTACCGCTGCTGCGTGACGTCGATAGCTCTTACTATCTGCGCCAAGATAAATATGGGCTGAACTTGGGGCCGTACGAGCGGAACTGCAAAGGCCACTGGATGCGCCCCGATGATCCGATGCCCGATGACTTTTCCTTCCAGCTTTACCCTGACGATCTGGAGCGGCTGGAATGGTACATCGAAGACGCCATGGCCCGCGTGCCGATCCTTGGCACGGCTGGCGTCGGACGGGTGATCAACGGCCCGATCCCCTATGCGCCTGATGGCCTGCCGCTGCTTGGCCCTATGCCCGGTGTGCCCAACGCGTTCGAGGCGTGCGTGTTCACCTTTGGCATCACCCAAGCCGGCGGTGCAGGCAAAGTGCTGGCCGAATGGATCACCCAAGGTCAGACCGAATGGGACATGTGGGCGACGGACCCGCGCCGCTATACCGATTACACCGATCAGGATTATGCCAACCAGAAGGCAATCGAGGTCTACGGCCATGAATATGCGATGCATTTCCCGCGCCACGCGTGGCCTGCGGGGCGCGATAAAAAGCTGTCGCCAGTGCATGACCGAATCATCGCACAAGGCGGGCAGATGGGGGCCTACAACGGCTGGGAACGTGCCAATTGGTTCGCGCGCCCAGACGATGATGTGTCTGAGGAAGCGACGCAGACCTGGGACCGCAACGGCCCGTGGGCCGCGCGCATCCGCGAGGAATGCGAGGCGGTGCGCGACCACGTCGGTGTGCTGGACCTACCGGGGTTCTCGCGCTTCAATCTGTCAGGGGCGGGGGCTGCCGAATGGTTGCGTCAGCGCATCACGGGCGGACTGCCCAAGATCGGGCGGATGAACCTTGCCTATTTCGCCGATGACCGCGGGCGGATCGTGACAGAGATGTCCTGCCTGCGGCACGATGATGATGTCTTTACGCTGATCACAGCCGCCACAGCCCAGTGGCATGATTTCGACGTCCTGCGCCCCGCGCAGGACGCAGGTTTGACACTGACGGACCACACACGCGAATTTTCGACGCTGATCGTCACAGGCCCAAAGTCACGCGATCTGTTCGTGGCGCTGAACACGCAGGCTGATTTGTCTGCGTCGTGGCTGTCGCATCAGGCTGCTACCGTCGCAGGTGTGCCATGCGCTTTGGCGCGGGTCAGTTTTGCAGGGGAACTTGGCTGGGAAATTCACGCGGCCATCGCAGATATACCTGCGCTTTACGATGCGGTGATTGATGCGGGGGCAAAGCCCTTTGGCATGTGGGCGCTGAATTCAATGCGGATGGAAAAAGGGTACCGCACTTGGAAAGGCGATTTATCTACAGATTATACACTGCTGCAAGGCGGGTTGGATCGGTTTGTGAAGTTGGACAAACCGCAGGACTTTCCCGGTAAAGCCGCTTTGCAAAACGAACAGCAGCAGGGCGTGTCGAAACGCTTTGTCACGCTGGTCGTTGAGGCCGGTGATCAAGACGCGCCTTATATGTCGACCCTTTGGCATGAGGGGGCGGTTGTCGGTGAAACCACGTCGGGCGATTGGGGATACCGCGTGAATAAATCGATCGCGTTCGGGATGCTGCGGGCCGACCTTGCGGCTGCCGGAACGGAGCTCTACGTGGACATCTTCGGCACCAAGTGCCGCGCAATTGTTCAGGCGGATCAGCCGCTCTGGGATCCCGAAAACGAACGCCTGCGGGCGTAGCTGTTTTCTTCAAAGAAAACGTGTCGGAATTTTCGAAAATTTCGGCTCAACAGGAGACGTTATGGCAGAAATCATCCTTCTTGATGGCGGCATGGGGCAGGAATTGGTCCACCGTGCGGGCGACAAGTCAACCCCGCTTTGGGGGACGCAAGTTATGATCGACCATCCCGGTATGGTCGAGGCCGTGCATCGCGATTATTTTGCCGCCGGTGCCACCATCGCGACATCCAACACCTACGCGATCTTTCGCGACCGGCTGGAAGGCACCCCGTACGAGAGCCGCTTTGCCGAGCTGAACGATGCGGCGATGGCCGAAGCCAAGGCCGCTGCGGCTGGCTTTGATGGTGTGCGCGTTGCCGGTGCGATTGGGCCGATCAAGGCCAGCTACCGCCCTGATCTGCACCCTGACTATGATGAAGCGGTCAAGATTTACCGCGAAAAGGCACAGATGACGGCACCGATGTCGGATCTGATCCTGTGCGAAACGGTTGTGTCAATCTTGCATGCGCGTAGCGTTCTGGACGCGGCGTTGGAAACCGGGCTGCCGGTCTGGCTGGCCTTGTCGGTCGATGACCAAGACGGCACCCGCTTGCGGTCGGGCGAACCTTTGGCCGATGTGCTGCCCCACGTGGGCAAGGCCGCCGCCCTGCTGATCAACTGTTCGTCACCCGAAGCGATCAAACCCGCTTTGGATATCCTCAAGACCGCTGGTCTGCCTTTCGGTGCCTACGCCAACGGGTTCGAGAAGATCACTCAGGAATTTCTTGAAGACAAACCCACCGTTGATGCCCTGAGCGCGCGGCGCGACCTGACGCCCGCCAAATATGCCGACTATGTCATGGGCTGGATCGATCAAGGGGCCACTATCGTGGGCGGCTGCTGTGAAGTTGGCCCCGACCACATCAAAGAAATCGCTACGCGGCTGCGCGCGGCGGGTCACACCATCGTCTAAGGAACATATCTTATGGCACTCCCCTCTCATGCGCGCGTTGTTATCATCGGGGGGGGCGTCATTGGATGTTCTGTCGCCTATCACCTGACCAAATTGGGGTGGAAGAATGTGTTGCTGCTGGAGCGTAAGCAGCTGACATCGGGCACGACTTGGCACGCGGCGGGGTTAATCGCACAGCTGCGTGCGACGGCAAATATGACGCGGCTGGCAAAGTACTCTCAGGAGCTTTACGGCGGTCTAGAAGCTGAAACAGGCGTCGCAACGGGGTTCAAGCGCTGCGGGTCGATCACCGTGGCGCTAACCGAAGAACGGCGCGAGGAGATATTTCGTTCGGCCGCGATGGCACGGGCCTTTGGTGTCGATATCGAAGAGATCGGACCGGAGGAGGTCAAAGCCCGCTATCCGCATCTGAACACCGAAAGCGTTACCGGCGGCGTGTTCCTTGATAAAGACGGGCAAGGTGATCCGGGTAACATTGCGCTGGCGCTGGCCAAGGGGGCACGGCAACGCGGTGCGCAGATATTCGAGAGGGTAAAGGCCACCAAAGCGCTGCGCGACGGGCGGCGGATCACGGGCGTCGCCTATGAGGCCGAAGATGGCACCCACGGTCAGATCACCTGCGATCATGTAGTGAACTGTGCAGGCATGTGGGGCCATGAGGTCGGCCAGATGCTTGGCACCAGCATCCCCCTGCAAGCCTGCGAACATTTCTATATCGTGTCCGAGCCGATCAAAGGGCTTGAGCAACTGCCAGTCCTGCGGGTTCCAGATGAATGCGCCTATTACAAATACGACGCGGGCAAGATCATGCTGGGCGCGTTCGAACCCGTCTCGAAACCGTGGGGGATGCAGGGCATTCCCGACAGTTTTGAATTCGACCAACTGCCCGAGGATTTCGATCATTTCGAACCGATCCTCGAGGCCGCCGTGAACCGCATGCCGATGCTGGCCGAGGCGGGGATACATACGTTCTTTAACGGACCAGAAAGCTTTACACCCGACGATGCCTATCATCTGGGGCTGGCCCCCGAGATGGATAATGTCTGGGTCGCGGCAGGCTTTAATTCAATCGGGATTCAATCGGCGGGCGGGGCTGGCATGGCGCTGGCACAGTGGATGGAGGACGGCGCGAAACCCTTTGATCTGGGCGATGTTGATATCGGCAGGATGCAGCCGTTTCAGGGCAACAAAACCTATCTGGTAGAGCGGGCCAAAGAAACGTTGGGGCTGCTTTACGCCGACCACTATCCCTACCGGCAAAAGGCGACAGCGCGGGGGATCAGGCGGACGCCATTCCATAGCCAACTGCTGGACCACGGCGCGGTGATGGGCGAACTCGCTGGCTGGGAACGCGCCAACTGGTTCGCCAATCCTGGCCAGACGCCTGCGTATGAGTACAGCTGGAAGCGGCAGAACTTCTTTGGCAACGTCGCCGCCGAACTGGCCGCTGTGCGCAGCAATGTCGGCATGTACGATATGTCGTCCTTTGGCAAAATACGCGTCGAGGGGCGGGATGCGGTGGCCTTCATGAACCACATCGGCGGCGGTCAATATGACGTACCGGTGGGCAAGATCGTCTATACGCAATTTCTGAACGACCGCGCGGGGATAGAGGCGGATG
>NZ_JBFEKM010000041.1:0-26032 GCF_041552635.1 Sulfitobacter sp. | reverse complement strand
CGCCTTTGCTGCGGCTTTACCCGGACTTTACTGGCAACCCACCGAGCCCGACACGGCGCGCCGCGCCAGCATCGACGGCTATGTGGCCGATGCCGGTGTCACGAATGTCGCCCCCGCGATGATGCTAGATGCCACCGCTGACGGCTGGCATGGTTCTGTCGCACCACAAGACCTGATCTTTCTCTCCAACCTGCTGCATCTGATCCCCACCCCAGCGGCCAAATTCCTGATTGCGCAGGCAGCCCTCGCCCTCGCGCCCGGCGGAAAGCTGATCTTGTACGGGCCCTTCCGGCGCGTTGGGCAATTAACCTCGGACGGGGATGCCAAATTCGACGCCGAGCTGCGGTCCGCCGATCCGGCCATCGGCTATAAGGATACCGTGGACATGACCGAGTGGCTTGGCCATGCCGGACTGAAGCCCGTCAAAATTATCGAAATGCCCGCCAACAACCTTGGTTTTATTGCCAGAAAGCCCTGATATGTCCCCAGTCCGCCTTTTTGCCTTGCTGTGTGTTCTGACTTTGGGGGCCTGTGGCGCAGGTCAGGTCTCGGTCCCAGTTGGCACCGTCACGGCGGCTGATTTTGGCGATCGCAAGCCGCATGCTTGGACAGGGCGCACCCCCCAAAGCTATCCGGTGCATGGCATTGATGTGGCGCGATTTCAGAACCCACTGAATTGGGGCGAGGCCCGAATAAACGGCGTCAACTTTGCCTTTATCAAAGCGACCGAGGGCGGTGATCTGCTAGACCCGATGTTCGCCGATCATTGGCGCGGCGCTGGTCAGGCCGGTGTGGCGCGGGGGGCCTATCACTTTTACTATTTCTGCACGACGCCGCAGGTTCAGGCGCGCTGGTTCATTGAGAACGTGCCAAAAACCCCCGGCATGCTGCCGCCTGTGCTGGACATGGAATGGAACCCGTTTTCGCCCACCTGCACCCTGCGCCCCCCTGCCGCAATCGTGCGCAGCAATACGCAAATTTTTCTGCGTATCCTCAAGGCGCACTACGGGCAGCAACCCATCGTCTATACCACGCCTGAGTTTTACAAAACCAACCAGATGGGCCGACTGCGCGGTGTCGAATTCTGGCTACGCTCAACCGCTGCGCACCCTGCCGAGCGCTATCCGGACGAGCGGTGGACATTCTGGCAATACACCAGCACGGGCCACGTGCCCGGGGCGTCAGGCGATATTGATATCAACGTTTATGCAGGCAGCGCCGCAAGCTGGGAAAACTGGCTGGCGCGCCGTCAGATCCGCTAAATCCGGCCCAAGCCTGCGGGCAGTTGCCATGCAATGCTGCGGCGCACATGCGCGGCACAGGGCAACGGATCGGTGACACGGATCGACTGCAATTCTTGTGCGGCGCGGGCCATCACGCAGGTCTTGCCAGCATCATAGCCGCCAAAATCCGGCAGGTGAAAGAAAACGATTTTGCGTGTCCGCCGATACCGCATCTGCGTAATGCTGACCTGTCCGGCGGCCCCCTTGCCACAATCGCGGGCGCAAAATGCCGCGAGATCGGGCATGTTGGGCAAGGTATCCCAGCGGTTCAACAGCACGATGGTGACAGCCGCTGGGGTGGATTGTTCTATCCCCAGCCCTGCGCGCAGGTCGCTGGCGTGATCACCTAGTACCGCAAAACCGACAGGGCCAGCCGGATTTAACACCCGACTGGCCCCATAGATTGCAATCGGCACCAGCAAAACCAGTGCCAGAAAAATGCATTTAGCCGTCGATACGGATCGTTGCGTTCTTGGGATCATAGGGGCTGTCCTCGACCACTTCGGCGTCCCAAAGCTGGTCAAACATCTTGACCTTCAGCTTGGTGCCGACCGTTGCTTGTTCGGGTTTGACATAGCCCATGCCGATAGATTTTCCAAAAGCCACCGAATACCCGCCCGAAGTCAGGCGACCCACACGGGTATCGCCATGATACAAGACCTCGCGGCCCCACGGATCAGCATCATCCGGCCCGTCGATCAACAACGTGACACATTGCGCGCGGATGCCATGTTCTTGCATCGCATCCTTGCCGTAGAAGTCCTTGGACAGGTCGACAAACCGTGGCAAATCAGCCTCAAGCGGGGTCGCATCGCGGCCCAGTTCGGTGCCGAACGCACGGTAGGATTTTTCCTGACGCAGCCAGTTTTGCGCCCGTGCGCCGACCAGCTTCATGCCGTGCTTTTCGCCTGCCTTTTCCAGCAGATCAAACAGGTGGTTTTGCATTTCAATCGGGTGATGCAGTTCCCAACCCAATTCACCGGTATAGGCGACGCGTATGGCGCGGACCGGCACCATACCCAGTTCGATATTGCGCGTGGTCAACCAGGGGAACCGCTTGTTCGACAGGACGGTTTCAGGGTCGGCATCCTTGATGATCTCTTTCAGCACATCGCGCGACTTTGGGCCAGCAATGGCAAAGACACCCCACTGCGTGGTCACGTCGTGGCATTCGATATAACCGAATTCCGGCGCTTTATCCTCGATCGCCTTGCGCAGGTAATCGCTGTCATAGGCTGTCCATGCACCCGCCGAAACGAGGTAGTATTCATGTTCAGCCAATCGCACGATGGTATATTCCGTGCGCGTGGTACCGTGGCTGGTCAGCGCATAGGTCCGGTTGATGCGCCCGACCGATGGCAGCTTGTTGCAGGTAAACCAGCTGAGGACTTCTGTGGCACCCGGCCCTTTGACCAGATGCTTGGTGAATGCTGTGGCGTCGATCAGGCCGACACCTTCGCGGATCGCTTTGGCTTCCTCGACGGCATATTGCCACCAGCCACCGCGCCGGAAGGATCGCGCGTCGTGATCGTTAAAGCCCATGGGTGCGAAATAGTTCGGACGTTCCCAGCCGTTGACCCAGCCGAATTGCGCGCCGCGCGCGGCCTGCCGGTCATAGGCAGGCGAGGTGCGCAGGGGACGGCACGCGGGGCGTTCTTCGTCGGGGTGGTGCAGGATATAGACGTGCTCGTATGCTTCCTCATTCTTGCGCGCAGCGAATTCGGTCGTCATCCAGTCGCCATAGCGTTTGGGGTCCAGCGACGCCATGTCGATCTCGGCTTCGCCGTTCACCATCAGTTGCGCCAGATAATAGCCCGTGCCACCTGCCGCGGTGATTCCGAACGAGAACCCTTCGGCCAGCCACATGTTGCGCAGACCCGGTGCAGGGCCAACCAGCGGGTTGCCGTCAGGCGTATAGCAGATGGGGCCGTTGAAATCGTCCTTGAGGCCACAGCTTTCTGCGGATGGAATACGGTGGTTCATCGCCATGTACTGGTCTTCGATGCGGTCCAGATCCAACTGGAACAAATCCGCGCGGAAACTGTCGGGCACACCATATTCAAACCGTGCAGGTGCGCCGGGTTCATACACGCCCAAGATCCAGCCGCCGCGTTCTTCTCGCACATAGGATTGCGCATCGGCATCGCGGATCACGGGGTGTTCTACGTTGCCTTCGCCCTTGCGGAACGCGACCAGTTCGGGGTCTTGGTCCATGACGATAAACTGGTGTTCAACCGGAATGGCGGGCATCTTGATGCCCAGCATCTTGGCGGTGCGCTGCGCGTGGTTGCCGGATGCGGTCACGACATGTTCGGCCGTGATTACGACCTGTTCGTCTGACGGCACAAGGTTGCCACCTTTTTCGACCATCTTGGTGACGGTTACTTCCCAATGGGTGCCGTTCCAGTGAAACGCGTCGGCCTGCCATTTGCGTTCGATCACGACGCCCCGCTGGCGCGCGCCCTTGGCCATCGCCATGGTCACATCAGCTGGGTTAATATAGCCATCCGTCTGGTGATAGATCGCGCCTTCCAGATCTTCGGTGCGGATCAACGGCCATTTCGCCTTGATCTGATCGGGGGTCAGCCATTCATAGGGAACGCCGCAGGTTTCAGCGGTGGCAGCGTAAAGCATATATTCGTCCATACGCTCTTTGGTTTGTGCCATGCGCAGGTTGCCCACCACGGCAAAACCCGCGTTCAAGCCGGTCTCTTCCTCGAGCGTTTTGTAGAACTTGATCGAATAATCATGAATATGCGTTGTGGCATAGGACATGTTGAAATAGGGCAGCAAACCCGCCGCATGCCATGTTGACCCGGATGTCAGTTCATCGCGTTCAAGCAGCATGACATCATCCCAGCCCGCGCGGGCCAGATGATAAGCGATCGAGGTTCCAACGGCACCGCCGCCGACAACCAATGCTTTGACTTGAGTTTTCATATCGCCGATTCCCATGCTGAGTATGACCCTGTTTTAGTCAGACCGCAGAATTGCCGCGTTCATCCGCCGACGCAAGACAGGCTAAAACCGACGCGCCGTTTGGGTTTTCAGGTTTTCGCGGATGCCAGCATGACCGCGCTTGCAATGAAATATGCCCGCGGCCTGATTGCTGCCGGCTTTTTCTGCGGCTGCACCGTACATCCTGCCGAAAAGGGCCCGACCCCGCCCAAACATGTCGGGTACAGGACAGGCAAATTTTCAAGCGTTCATATCCCGGCTGGCTTGTTGCATCGTCGAAACCGGCAAGTAGGGCAGATGTTTAAGTCTGGTCGCGAAATAGGCGGCGTTTCTTTCACCCCTTTGTTTGCCCCAATACATGGCCGCGTCCGCCTGACGCAACAACGCGTCCCACTGGATGTCTGGGGTTGCGACGGCAATGCCGATGGACAGTTCCAACTTCCGGTCGGGTATCGACGTGGCAAACGGGCGGTCGGTCAAGCGAAGAATTCGCGTGGCCACCTGAATGGCGCTCTGACCGGGGTCTTGGTCAAAGATAATGCAGACGAATTCGTCCCCGCCCAGCCGGGCAACGACATCGCCTTGGCGGATTGATGATTCCAGCGTTTGCGCAAGAACCGTCAAAGCACTGTCGCCCACGGCATGGCCATAGGCGTCGTTCAATCGCTTGAGCCCGTTCATATCGATGTAAATAACCGCAACACGACCGTCGGCGATGGCCGCAGTTGTCTGTTCCCCCTCGAACACCTGATGCAGTCCCGCGCGATTCAGAACACCCGTCAGCTGATCGGTTGTCGCGATTTGCATCGCTTTTTGCACTGCCCGGTGTTGCCCGTCAAAAAAACGCGCGGCACCAAAGCAGGCAAGCACGATACTCGCGCAGACAATAAGGATCGCGGGCATGATCTGCTGGCGCAGCATTTTCCCTGCCACTGGACTGTCCCACACCAAATAGCCAACGGGCTGATCATCAGGGTTGGTCAAGACTGTTCCATTCTCAAGCGTGGCACTGGACGGAACTTCCTTTTCAAAGCTGAAGCCCGACTGAAGGGACAGATTGGACAGGCTTTTGGTCCAACCGGGGTCAAGATGGACAATCCCCACAAGCACAGGCACCGCCCGCGTGCCAAGCGTTTCAATGTAATCGGGCGTGATCCACGCAGATGTAACGGCGAAGAAGGCTCCGTCCAGTTCTGCATACCCGGACACCGATTGATACTGCGCTGGCGGCAGGTCCTTAAGCGTTTTCAAACTGCCCTCAAGCGCGGGCTGTAGAGTGGCGAAATCTGGAAAGGTTTCCCCGTCCGAGTGGAATTCGTGCAAAAGCTCGAAATCGGGGGACAAAATGAAAAGTTGATCAAAAAGATCACTCTGCGCGGCACCGCTTCCGATGTGTTCGAAAATCGCGCCGGCATCCCCTTCTTGAACCAACTCGTAAGAAAAGCTCCAAAAGGCATAGTCTTGGGTCATCGACCGCAGGCGATTGACGGTTTCTTGCAGAACGGCCTCGGTCACCACCCTCGCCCCTTTGCTTGCCACCTGATCCAGCCTGACAGTGACCCAAAATGCCGCCGTCAGCAGCGTTGCCGCCACAACAAAAGCCATCAAGAACAGCGGGCCGCGAAAATGACGCGGTGCAGGCGGCTGATTGGGGACGGGAAAGGCGTGCTGATGTGACATGGTGCCCTCAAAAGCAAAATATCGGTTAACAAGAGGTTAACAGAATGTCAGCAAAGCTGAATTTCAACTTTAAAGTGTGAAAACCAGTGGACTTCCGCCTACCTTTATTCCCGATACCTCTAGATGCCGGTTTGCTTCACCTATTTGGACGAGGTTAAGGTATGCGCAACACGCGGCGGGCGGCACCTGTTTGGCGCGCCATCACCGCCGTCGCCGGGCCTTTATTCTGGCAAGATTTTTCCCGGATTCATGATATTATCCGGATCAAGCGCCGCCTTGATCGTCCCCATTACGCTGGTCGCGGCCCCCAGTTCTTTTACCAGATAGGGGCGTTTGCCCTGCCCGATGCCGTGTTCGCCGGTACAGGTGCCATCCATCGAAATCGCAAGTTCGTTCAGCCAGCTCACATAGGTTTCGGCCCGCGTAACTTCGTCGGCATTGTCCATATCCAGCAACAAAGACGCATGGAAATTGCCATCGCCCGCGTGACCCACGATCGGAGCGATCAACCCCAGTTCGGCCGCTTTGTTATTGGCCGCCCCTACCGCATCCGCCAGCCGCGAGATCGGGACACAGACATCAGTCGCCACCGCCTTGCAGCCGGGACGCAGCGCCAGCATCGCCCAATAGGCGTCGTGCCGCGCCTGCCACAGCTTGTTGCGTTCCTCCATCGTGGTGGTCGCCTGATAGTCGCTGCCGCCGTTTTCATCGGCCAGCATGCTGAACGCTTCGGCCTGTTCGACCACACCGGCATCCGATCCGTGGAATTCCAGCAGCAGCATCGGGGTTTCTGGCAATGACAACTTGGAATAGCCATTCACCGCTTTCACCACCATCGCGTCCAGCAATTCGATCCGCGCCACGGGCAGCCCGTACTGGATCACATTCATCACCGTCTCGCAGGCGGCTTCCACCGTCGGAAAGGAACAGCGCGCCGAGCTGATTGCCTCGGGGATGCCCTGCAGCCTAAGCGTGATTTCCGTGATAATCCCCAGCGTCCCTTCGGACCCGACCATCAACCGTGTCAGGTCATATCCGGCGGATGATTTGCGCGCTCGGCTGGCGGTGCGGATCACCGTGCCGTCCGCCATCACCGCCTCGACCGCGATCACGTTGTCTTTCATGGTGCCATAGCGCACGGCGTTGGTGCCTGAAGCGCGCGTCGCGGTCATGCCGCCAAGGGATGCATTTGCACCGGGATCAATGGGGAAAAACAGCCCCTGATCGCGCAGATGGCTGTTCAGCGCCTCGCGCGTGACGCCCGGCTGCACACGGCAATCCAGATCACCTGCGTTGACCTCAAGCACCTTGTCCATCTGCGACATATCAATGGAAACACCACCGGCAGGCGCGTTCACATGCCCCTCAAGCGAAGTGCCCGTGCCAAAGGCAATCACCGGCACTTTGTGGGCGGCGCAGACCTTGATGATCGCGGCGACGTCTTGGGTCGATTGCGCAAAGACCACCGCATCGGGGGCTTGGTTCTTGATCCATGTCGTGGTGTGGGCATGCTGTTCGCGCATGGCCTGACCGGTGTGCAGGCGCTCTGCGAATTGTTGCTTGAGAATACCCAAAGCGGTTGCGATCCCGGTTTCATTGCGGGGCAGATCAGTGGCCTGTACCATGTATTAGTGTCCTTTTGACTATTCCCCGAGGGCGATGCCTTCGCGGCGAGGATCGGCCCCGCCTTGAAGATTTTCCCCGATAGAGATCATGTGCAGGCCCGATGTCAACGCCCGCGTCGCGGTCTTGTAGCCAAGGTTTTCCAGCGCGTCGACCGTGTCTGCCATGTCGGTGGCTTCCTCAAGGTCATAGGTGCCAAAACGGTTGATCGCATGGGGCAATGCGGCGGCTTGCTGCACGTCCAAGCCCCAGTCGATATGGGCGATGATGGCCCCCGCGACATAGCCAATGATGCGGCTGCCACCGGGGCTGCCCACCGCCAACACGGGTTTGCCGTCTTGCATCACAATCGTAGGGGCCATCGACGACCGAGGCCGTTTGCCCGGTTCGACCCTATTGGCAATCGGCACACCATCCACATGGCTGCTGAATGAAAAATCGGTAAGTTCGTTGTTCAACAAAAACCCGCGCACCATCAGGCGGCTGCCAAAGCCGTTTTCGATCGTCGTGGTCATGCTGGCCACATTACCCATGCTGTCCACAATCGAAACATGTGACGTCGATGGCAATTCAATCGCCATGTCATCGGCCCAGTTCAGCGCATGATCGAACACTGGATTGCCGGGGGCAACTTCGGGCAAGGCATCATCGCCAGACAGCAATGTCGCGCGTTCCGCCAGATAGGCGGGGTCCAGCATGCCTTGCACGGGGACCGGCACATAATCGGTATCGGCGACATAGCGGCCCCGATCCGCAAAGGCCAACCGCGAGGCATCGCCAATCAGGCGCAGCACCTCGGGGTCGTTGGGGCCAGCGCCAAGGTCATAGCCCTCAAGCATACCCAAAATCTGCCCGATGGCCAACGCCCCCGAAGACGGCGGCCCCATGCCGCAAATGTCATGGGCGCGGTAGGGCGCGCAAACGGCAGCGCGTTCCTTGACCTGATAGATGGCCAGATCGACCTGCGACAAAACACCGGGGTTGCCCGACGCCCCTCGGACTGTCGCAACAATATCTGCGGCGATATCTCCGGTATAAAAGGCACCTGCCCCCCCTTTGGCAAGCATCGCAAGCGTGCGCGCATAGGCCGGATTTTTCAGCAGCATACCCGCCTTGACCGGCGCGCCGTCAGGCAGGAAATACGCAGCCGTGGCGGGCGCGGTGGCCAGCCGTTCGGCGTCATCGGCCACAAGTGCTGCAAGTCGTGGCGACACGGAAAACCCCTGTTCCGCCATCGCGGTTGCAGGGGCCAACAGATCGGCCCATGGCTGATTGCCCCAGCGTTTGTGAACAGCTTCAAGCAATGCGGGCGTGCCGGGGGTGCCAACGGAACGGCCACCGACGACGGCGTCAAAGAATTTTAGCGGTTCGCCCTGATCATCTTGAAACAGTTGCGGCGTCACCGCCAAAGGCGCGGTTTCACGTCCGTCCAATGTTGTGATCTCGCCGCTTGCGGCATCATACCAGACCAGAAACGCCCCACCGCCAAGACCCGAGCTTTGTGGCTCAACCAGCCCCAGCACGGTTTGCACAGCCACTAGGGCATCCGCCGCAGTGCCCCCTGCTGCCAGCACATCAGCGCCCGCTTTTACAGCGTGAGGGTTCGCAGCGGCCACCATCCATGTATCCGCCACAACCGGTATGCTTGCGTCCTTGGCAGCAAATGCCGCCGTCACGTCAGGCGATATCGCCTCGAATGCACCATTACCGGCAGCCTCGGGGGCGACGGCATCGGCGACCTGCTGCGCAAGCCCCCCTCCTCCGGCTAAACAAAAAGCAAGGGCGGCAAGGGTCACGCGCATGGGGGTACTCCGTCGTTGATTGGCTGGTTTAGACCTCGAAAAAGAGCATTACAGCATTGATGGGACGACCTGATCCGGTGGGCGGTGGCCGTCTTCGAAGGTTTTGATATTGATGATGACTTTTTCGCCCATCTCGATCCGGCCTTCCAGCGTGGCGGACCCCATATGCGGCAGCAACACCACATTATCCAGCTCGCGCAGGCGCGGGTTGATGTCGGTGCCATGTTCATAAACGTCAAGGCCCGCGCCTTTCAGCTCTCCGGCGCGCAGCATCCGCGTCAGAGCGTTTTCGTCGATCACTTCGCCGCGTGATGTGTTCACGATCACGGCCTCGGGCTTCATCAATTTCAGGCGGCGCGCATTCATCAGATGGAACGTGCTGGGGGTGTGCGGGCAGTTGATGCTAAGGACATCCATGCGCGCAACCATCTGGTCAAGGCTTTCCCAATAGGTGGCACCCAAGGCTTCTTCGACCTCGGGGCGCAGACGGCGGCGGTTGTGGTAATGCACCTGCATCCCGAATGCCGCAGCACGGCGGGCCACGGCCTGACCGATGCGGCCCATGCCAAGGATACCCAAACGACGGCCACCAACGCGCCCGCCCAATAGCGCCGTTGGTGCCCAGCCTTTCCAGTCGCCCGATTGCATCTGCGCCATGCCTTCGGCCATGCGGCGGGTCACGGCCAAAATCAGCGCCATGGTCATATCTGCCGTATCATCAGTCAGCACGCCGGGCGTATTCGACACCAGAATACCACGCTGGCGGGCCGTCATCACGTCAATATGATCCACGCCCGCCCCGTAATTGGCGATCAGTTTCAGCCGGTCGCCCGCCTGCCCGATCAGGGCCGCGTCGATTTCATCGGTCACTGTGGGCACAAGAATATCGGCGGATTTCATCGCCTCGCCCAGTTCGGTCCGCGTCATTGGCGTATCATCTTGGCGCAGTGTAACGGTGAACAGTTCCGACAGGCGCTTTTCAACGACCTCCGGCAACCGTCGCGTGACTACAACACTTAGCGGTTGCTTTGACATTATGAGACTCCCAAATCTGGCTTTGCGCTTTGCTTGATGGCATGGTGTCCCAAGCGGCGACGAGGCACAAGAACTTCGCGGCGTAAAAGAGCATTAAATCAACACCAAAACATCAGGCAGGCCGTCATGACATCCACGTTCCGTTTCGCCCTAATGGGGGCATTGATCGCGATTCTCCCCCTTGGCGGTGCAGGCAATGCCACAGAATTGGGTCAGGTCACGAACCTGCCGTTGCCCCGTTTCGTGTCGATGAAAGCCGCCGAAGGTAACGTGCGCCGCGGTCCGTCGCTGACCCACCGGATCGACTGGGTGTTCAAGCACCGCGACATGCCGCTGCAAATCACTGCCGAACACGGCCATTGGCGGCGGGTCGAGGACCGCGACGGGATGGGCGGCTGGGTGCATTATTCGCTGTTGTCGGGCACCCGCACAGTCTTGATCGAACAAGACCACCTGCGTTTATTGGTGCGGCCCGATCCGAATGCACCCGTGGCCGCCGAATTCGAAATAGGTGCGATTGCGCGTCTTGGGGCTTGCGATCTGGAATGGTGCTTCCTGCGCGCCGACGGCTACAAGGGCTGGGCCCCCAAGGCGCGGCTTTGGGGTGTTGGCGCCACCGAACTGCGCGACTAGAGTATCCCTTGGGGCCATATCCCCAAAACAGTTTTTATTGGGGGCTAACAGATGCGCGCGATTACATATTCTCAGCTTGGTGAAGCGCGTGATGTGCTTGGCTTGGTCGAAATGGATACCCCTGCCCCGGCGGCAGGCGAGGTTTGCGTGCGCATTGCCCTGTCCGGGGTGAACCCGTCGGATGTGAAATCCCGCAAGGGGCGACCCGGCATGACCCACCCGCCATTCGAGCAGGTTATCCCCCATAGTGATGGCGCAGGGGTAATTGAAGCTGTCGGTGACAGTGTCGATCCCGCGCGCATCGGTCAACGCGTCTGGATTTGGAACGGCCAGTGGCAACGCCCCTTTGGCACCGCAGCCACCCATATCACCCTGCCCG
The DNA here is from genome assembly GCF_041552635.1 of Sulfitobacter sp. Lineage (GTDB taxonomy): Bacteria > Pseudomonadota > Alphaproteobacteria > Rhodobacterales > Rhodobacteraceae > Sulfitobacter. Next base: position 14,639 of record NZ_JBFEKM010000041.1, on the reverse strand, counting down.
AGGCCCAAGCCGTCGCGCTGGCCGATGACGTATCGTTCGAGACTGCCGCCAGCCTTGGCATCCCCGGCCTGACAGCAAGCCATGCCGTCTTTAACGGCGGCGATGTGGCGGGTCAGACCCTTTTGATTCAGGGCGGCGCGGGCACCGTTGGCTATCTTGCTGTCCAATTGGCGAAATGGGCCGGAGCGCGGGTGATCGCAACCACTGGCAAAGCAGGGGCCGCGCGCGCATCACAAGCAGGTGCCGACGTTGTGCTGGATTATGCCGCCCCCGATCTGGCCGATCAGATATTGGCCGCGAATAACGGCGCACCCGTCGATCAGATCATCGAAGTCGAATTTGGTGCCAACATTGGTTTGGACGCGCAAGTCATCAAGCCAAATGGTCGAATCGCTGCCTATGGGTCCGCAAAGGAAATGGAGCCTACGCTGCCGTTCCTGCCGTTGCTTTTCAAAGCGGTGACCATTGATATTATCCTTGTCTACCTGCTGACACCTACACAAAGGAATTTGGCCATTGTTCACGTACATCGTGCCTTGACTGAAAATGCCCTTGCTTGTCCTGTTGAGCAAATTTTCACCCTCGCAGACACAGTCTTGGCCCATGAGGCCGTCGAGGCCGGGGCACGCGCCGGAGCAATATTGGTCGATTGTCAGAACTAAACGTGATGGGGGCGCCGGAATTGTCCTAAACTACGGATCTATTTTTTGTAAAAAAGTCGGCGATTTCCGCGAAGGTTTCGCGGTGATCAGAGAGTGACGTTAGCGGGCGTGGCAAAATCTTGCTCGGAATGCATCGGCGGGAATTCGAATCGTAACGTCTTGCGTAGGTGTGTACCGCTGATGATCCATTGGCCATGCGCATGACCATTAATGGCGCATTCTTGGAACGGAACGTGCGCCTTTGCACCACTGGCCCCCGCGAACAGAAAATACTAGAATCGCGATCAAGACCAAGCGAGCAGTCATATATAGTCCGTTTCCGGCACTGTATGCGCAGCGACACCTTACCAAAGCCTCCTTGCCCGCTGGTTTGGAAGAAACACGTACCCTGCCCACTTGGGTCATGATGACTTGCCCCTAAATGCAACCAAGCGACGCTTGAACAGATATACCGAAGTCCAAAGCGCCCCGCTTGCTAGGCCATAACACTCCAAAATCACTGCAAACATCCCCCAACGCTCGTTCGTCGCGACATTTCAAATCAAGCGAATGCGCGGATGTAGACGTCCGTCAGCATTGGTCTCCACCGTCCATCTCTCTCAAATTCCACCTTCATGAAAGTTTCAGGCATTTAAGAGCACTTTTTCTCAAATCGGGTCTTGCACCACAATCCAACCCGGACTAATTAGCACCGTGCGATGGGATGTGGCCTAGCGGTAGGGCAACTGTTTTTGGTACAGTAGATCGTAGGTTCGAATCCTACCATCCCAGCCATCACTCTTCAGGATAGACAACTAAGAACCCGAGCCACCCGCTGGCCCCGGTTCTGCCCCAGTTTTCGCCCCAGTTGATGGGGGCGGCGGGTGGCCCCTGATTGGTCGTCTGGGGCCTATGCCACGGGCTTAGAGCAGGTCGTAGTTCACCCCATTGGCCCAGTACTCCCAGTCGTCACGCTTGTTATCCGCCGCCGAGCCCGTCTGAAGGTGCTCCGGACGACAGCAGAGCTCGTTATGGCATCGATGCCGGATCACCACCCGTTCGCTCAGCACCTCCCGGTTGACCACGCAGTACACGAACCTCGCCGCCGCCACCTGCCGCCCTCGGAACCGCGTCTTGGGCCGCTTTAACGTCCCTCTCACCCAGCACCCATTGGCGTAGAGGGGGCAAACGCACCAGTCAGATCGCCAGAGAAAGAATCAATCCTGTTCGGATGGTTGGCTCAGACCAATATCGCTTTCAGAATTGAATTGGGCACTTCCGGCCCTTAGCTGACTTAGGTGCAACTCGCGTCGATGGTCCTGTTCGGGCCCTCCTTACAAGAATTATGCGTCGCAGCGAATGGCGGCTGTCGACACTATGTCAAAAACCTTTAGCAAGCGATTGGGTTTTGATCGGGGTTTGTGGCAGCGTCATTTGAGCTGGATTGGACATGCTCCCAAAATGAGGATCTGTGCTCGACGCTGAACATTGCCAAGCAGCAAACTGACCCTTTACAGTATTTCCCAATCCTTTTTTGTTCTCCGTTCTAAAATTTTCTTCCGGCTTTTAAAAGACTTCAGGGAAACAGAAATATTTCTCGTTTAATCTTCCTTAAGACGACGGTACGAACAAGCCTGCCGATGTGGGCAAATACCGTATCGAATGACCCGCAACATTTTTTACGCACCCAAGAGAACCCCAGATTTTTTTCAGAAGGATATGGATATGTGTGAGCCAAAGGTCCGACGGTTAATCTGCACCACTTTTGCCAGTAAATCTATGCACCTGGCTTCCGCACGTCTTGAACGGCAGGCTGCCAGCATGGCTTTGTTCGATAGCTTCAAACCATACGATGAGACGATGCTGGACAGTGATTTCCAGTTTCGGTTCAGGAGTAAACTGCGCGATAATATTCGCGGTTTTGGATATTGGTGTTGGAAGCCGCAGGTTGCATTACAGGCGCTTGCACAAATGCGTGATGGTGATGTGCTAATGTATGTGGACGCAGGCTGTCACCTCAATCCACGCGGCAGACAGCGGCTTGAAGAGTATGTAGCCCTACTGACGCCAGAGGCACCGATTTTGGCGTTCAAATATAATGGCGCAAGCAAGGACACCATATTGCAGGCCCGCGAAGTACCAGACTGGAACAACGGGGCCTGGACCAAAGAAGACCTATTTGTAGCTCTTGGCGTGGAACCCGACTCGCCGGTGCGTTCTGACCAAACCTATCACGCTACTACCTTTATGCTGCTGAACGGTCCTACGGCGCGGCAATTTTTAATGGATTGGATAGATGTGTTTGACAAGGATTGGGCAATGATTGACGATACACCGTCACAGGCCGCGAATGCCCCTAGCTTCCAAGAACATCGGCATGACCAGTCAATATTCTCAATCCTTTGTAGTCGTTATCAGGTCATCGACATTGATGCGCGCGAGATCATTTGTTGGGGCACAGACCAGAAAACCTTTGATTGGGACGTACTTTCCAATTATCCGGTTCATGCACGACGCGACCGCAACCTATCGCGCACGGCGCGTCTGCAGTGGCGCTGGCGCAAACTGCAAAAAAAGATTACCAAACTCGGCCAAAGGCTCACGTCTCGTTAGTGCTGCTCGTTTTTTTGTTCATCGTGCGGCGTATCGCTTTGACTCGTCTCTAACAGCAAAACGCCGACATTTTTTCAAGGAGGCTCACTATGGGCTTACGTAGGCAGTTTAAAAAACTGATTTTCAAAAAACGATGGATCGACCTAACTGCCGCCTTCCCGGCCTATGAGGTAACCGGTGCAGGATCTCATGCTTTGCGCACTCAGTTGACGGTACAGACTATTAACCAAACGCCACAAGCCCTCAAAATGCTTGTGGAATCGCTATCATCAAAACAACCGCGCCCCATTGTGACTATTGATGAATTTGCGGCAGGAACTTCGCTTCAGGCAGCCGAAACGCTCAAGGCCATTTTCGACCACTATGGTAGCGACAAGGGCGGCGCGCACCAATATCACAAAGCTTATAGCGCTATCCTGTCCAAGCCGGATACAGTTACGAAGGTGTTGGAGATTGGACTTGGCACAAACAACACCGACGTATTGTCGAACATGGGGCCAAAAGGACATCCCGGAGCGTCACTTCGTGCCTTTCGCGATTATTGTGTGAATGCCCAGGTTTTCGGAGCGGATTTTGACAAGCGGGTGCTCTTTGAAGAGGATCGCATTAAAACGTACTATGTAGACCAAACTAAATTCGCCACTCTGCAGGAGCTTGGCGACAAGATTGGTAGTGGCTTCGATCTGATGATCGATGATGGATTGCATGCGCCTAACGCCAACATGTATTCTCTTACTCTCTTTTTGGGACTGCTAAAACCAAACGGATGGGCAATAATCGAGGACATCTCAGAGGCGACATTGGATCAATGGCACATCGTCAGTGCTATCCTACCCGACCACTTCAAGACGCAGATAGTCAAATGCGGAGGCGCTCGAGGTTATTCACCATCCTACATGTTTGTCATACAAAACGGAGACAATTCTTAGGGCGGCGAGCGGCGCGACGAATATGGTTTTAATGCTGACACTGCAAATGTTTAAATTTTGTGACGCGAATGCTGTCGTTTACTCGCGACAGAACATTGCAAGAATACAAATAGGAAAGGGATAGCAATGCCCACGTTAAAGGCCATACTATCACAATTGAACCATCGTCGAAAATGGAATGCCTCTGCAAGTCGCAACAATGCTCGGATAGAGCAAGAAGCAGGGGCACCGGGGGCTGTACAATGGGCCGAAGTGCAGAAGTTCCTTGAGCTCTTTAAGCCATTTAAAACACAGCATGAGCTGGTGCGGATTGGCCCTGACCTAGACGGCGGTTATCTGGTGCCTGACGATCTTGACGGACTATCTGCTGTGTTCTCTCCGGGTGTATCCGACACACTGGGATTTGATCTGGAGATGTCCAAGCGAGTGAAGGCTTGCTATCTCGCGGACGCATCAGTGGAGCCGCCGAAAGGTATGCCTTCCAACATGACCTTTGTGCAAAAATTTCTCGGAACCGAAAACAAAGGCGACACGATCACTTTAGACAGTTGGGTCGGTTCACATACCCAGCCAGGCGATGAATTGTTGTTGCAAATTGACATCGAGGGAGCGGAATATGACGTTTTGAATACCGTTTCAGATGAAATACTGAACCGTTTCCGCATTATTTTGATCGAATATCACAACTTGGATCAGGTCTTTGATCGCGCGCAATTTGACAAAATGTCGGCAACGATGAGAAAACTGACCGACACCCACGTGCTTTGCCACCTGCATGCAAACAATGCATCCCCTTTCTACCAATTTGAAGGCCGCGATATTCCGCCTTTGCTTGAAGCAACCTATCTCCGTAGAGATCGCGTCAGCGGCGATCTGACGCCTGCACATATTCCCCATCCACTAGATCAACGAAATGACCCCAAATTTGATGATATGACGACGCCTGCCTTTTGGCAGAATTGATACGGTTCTGCATAAGAAAGACTGACGATGAGCATTCCCATTTACCTGATTAACCTAGACCGTGCACAGGACCGTCGAGACTACATGCTTTCCGAAATAGCCCGGGTTTTGCCCGAGGCGCAGGTAGAGCGGGTTTTAGCGAATGATATTAAATCGCCTAATTACGCACCTCCACCGGATTATTCACCTGGGCATTGGAAAAGCGATCGCTGGGCACTTGGGCCATCTGACATAGAAATCTTCAGGAGCCACGTGGATGCTTGGCGCAAGATTGCTGCTTCAGGCCAGAGCGGCATAGTGCTTGAGGATGATTTGCTTTTCTCGGACCAATTTGGAGACTGCATTCGCGCGCTTTTCGAAGCGAACCCAGAAGGAATTATACGGCTGGATGCAACGGGCGACCCGGCCTTGCTGGAGCCAGCCTGCCTTCAAGTTTGCACGTTCAAACTGCACCAGATTCGCTCAATTGGGGCAAGCGCGGCCGCCTATATGCTCGATAGCGGGACCGCAGCGAAGCTTGCAGCGGACGCTCGGACTGAACGAACGCTCGACGATTATTTGTTCGACCCATACCCATCTGAGCGTGGAGCAAGCGGGCATGGCTTGGATATTTTTCAGCTGGAACCTGTCATTGCGCTGCAGGGGCAATTTGGGACCTTTAGCAGCCCATCCCGAGACATGCCCGATTTTCTCTTGGTGACTAAGCGGATCGATGTGGCAAGTCGCAAAAACAAGGAGTTTAGGGGCCCATTTCTTTACCGGCTGAAAAAGGAATTTCTGCGTGCAAAGCACCGCCGGGCGCAAGCAACCCGCGTCCATGATGTCTTGGCAAAAGGCGGCACGCATCGCACGATAGAAACCGCTTTCGATCTTCGGTGGAACTAAGGCTGATTTTCACGGAAAATTAATATGAAATAACGCATTCAGGATGTGAAACCTTCATATTGATCACGTGAAGAAAACATAGGCTCGAGTAAAGCTTAGTGTAGACCTCTAAAAGCCGACCGCTTGTTGAACAGCTGTCCTAAAATTGCCATTGGCGCAGTCACAAGAAAAATCACTTTGTACCGCTCACCGGATCTTGATGCAGAGTGCAGCGGAGGTGTGCAATCCGCCCTTGTTGTCGGTGCTGGATTTAAAGCCAGTTAAATCTAGCGGTTGCAGCGAAAGTCCGCAGAGCAGCCATCTAGCCCCGTGAATCTTATCCGTTGACGAGCTTGGTACACTGGCCTAACCATTAGACCAGTGTACCAAGCTGCCGATTCTCGATGAAAGAAGCGGTCGGTTTCCTGGGGGAGGGGAACAAATGGGCGACGCGCCTCATCTCGATGTTTACAGCACATCTATGGAGAAAGTAGCGCACCGTTCCGTTAAGGATGAGGTAGCCGAGCGTTTCGCTACACTTATCGCCTCCGGCGTCTTAAGCGTCGGCGACACCCTGCCCAGCGAACGAGATCTGGCCGCCTCAATGGGGGTGAGCCGCGAGACGGTGCGGGGCGCGCTGCTGATCCTGTCGACAAAGGGTATCGTATCAATCGTGCAGGGCGCGCGTACAAAGGTGGTGTCTGCGGATGTGGGCAATCTGGGTATCTCTGCGCTATCCAATGGCCGCGTTACAGACTATTCGCTTGAGGATGTACATGAGGGGCGGCTTATGGTCGAGGCGCGTGTGTCTCAGTTGGCCGCTGCCCGCATTGGTGAAGAAGCTCTGGATGCGCTTTCCGCCCTAATAAAGGTGCAGGAAAAGAACACAGGTGACCCTGTCAGCTTCTTGATCGCGGACCGTGCGTTTCACACGATTGTCTATCAGTCATGCGGAAATGCAGTGCTGTCCGATCTCGCGGCGACGCTCTATTCATACCAGCTTGACGACCGCCGCAGGGCCGTCGGAAAAATAGGTGCCATCGCGCAGAGCATTGCCGACCACCGCGAAATTCTGGCGGCACTCGTCGCCCGCGATGCAAATGCGCTGGCCAGCGCTATGGGCGTGCATGAGCGCCGTATTTACGACAGCACCCGTGCAGTACTGGCAAGTTCTAAAAATGAGGAAAACACATGAGAGTTGCGATCATTGGCGCGGCGGGCATGATTGGCCGCAAACTGGCAGAGCGTATTGCCGTGACGGGCCTTCTGGGCGGCCAGCCTGTTGGCGCACTCACGCTTGTGGATGTGATCACCCCGCAGGTGGCGGAGAATTTCGCGGGCACGTGCGATGCCTTCGCCGCCGATCTCTCCGCGCCTAACGTGGCTGCACGTGTGATCGCTGACCGTCCCGATGTGATCGTGCATCTTGCCGCCATCGTATCGGGTGAGGCCGAGGCGGATATGGAAAAGGGCTACCGCGTCAATCTGGATGGCACGCGTGCGCTGTTGGAGGCGATTGCTCACATCAAAGGCTACTGCCCCCGATTAATCTATGCCTCCTCGCTGGCCGTCTTTGGCGCACCCTTCCCCGCCAAAATCCCCGATGACTACCACCTCACACCACTGACCAGCTATGGCACGCAAAAGGCAATGGGAGAGCTCCTGCTCAATGACTATTCCCGCCGCGGGTTCATTGACGGTATCGGCATCCGCTTTCCCACCATCTGCATCCGTCCGGGCAAACCGAACAAGGCCGCGTCCAGCTTTTATTCCGGCATCCTGCGCGAGCCGCTCAATGGCCAGGAAGCGATCCTGCCGGTGGACGACGATGTACGCCATTGGTTCGCCAGCCCGCGCGCGGCTGTGGGATATACCGATCACGCCGCCACCCTTGATACCAGCACGATGGGCGCACAACGCTGCATGACCATGCCAGGCGTGAGTGCCACCGTGGGCGATCAGATCGAGGCCCTGCGCGCCGTTGCAGGCGATGCAGCTGTGGCGTTGATCCGCCGTGTGCCTGACCCTGCTGTGGTCGCCATCATTTCAGGATGGCCACGCGATTTTGACACTGCACGCGCCCTGTCGCTGGGCTTTCGTGCAGAGCGAACTTTCGGAGAGATCATAGAGGTCTATCTGGAAGACGAGATGGGCCAAAAGCCCTGAGAAGGGTCTGAAAATAGGCACAACCCCCGCGCAACAGCACGGGGCAGAAAACGATGAAACATCACCTTGGGAGGAACCAAAATGAAACATACTATCTTCGCTTTTGCGAGCACGATCGCTATCTTGGCGGGAACCACTGCCTATGCTGAGCGCAATATTGTTGTCGGCCACGCTTTGTCCGAAGCCTCACATTACGGTATCGGCGCGCAAGCGTTCATCGACACATTGACCGAGCTGTCGGGCGGCGAGTTCACAGGCTCTCAGGCCCCCGCAGGCCAGCTGGGCGGCGAGCGTGACATGATCGAGGGCCTGCAAATCGGCTCCATGGACGTGGTCATCACCTCCACAGGTCCGCTTGGCAACTTTGTGCCCGAAGTCTTTGCGCTCGATCTGCCGTTCCTGTTCCGCGACTATGATCATGCGCGCAACGTTCTGGACGGCGATATCGGTCAGGAATTGCTGGGCAAGATCAACGAGAACCAACTGGTCGGGATGGCATGGTCCGAGAACGGCTTTCGCCATGTGACTAACTCCCAACGGCCCGTGCGCACACCTGCCGATCTCGAAGGTTTGAAGCTGCGGACCATGGAAAACAAGGTCCACATGGAGGCCTTTTCCGGCATGGGTGCAGCCCCCACGCCGATGGCCTTCCCCGAGTTGTTTACTGCACTTCAGCAGGGCGTGGTTGACGGTCAGGAAAACCCTGTCACCGTTATCACCGCGTCCAAATTTTGGGAAGTGCAGGGCCACGTGTCGCTCACCGGTCACGTTTATTCGCCAGCGGTCGTTTTGGGCTCGCCCATTCTGCTGGACGGTTTGACAGACGAGCAGCGCGGCTGGTTCATGGAAGCGGCCAAAGCATCCGCTACGGCGACCCGTGCCGAAGTGAACCGCCTTGAGGAAACTGGTGTTGCCCTGCTAATCGAGAACGGCATGGAAGTCATCACCGACATCGACAAAGCACCCTTTGCCGAGTTGGCGCAGCCGTCCTATGCGATCTACACGGATCAGTACGGCCCCGAGTTGGTCGAGCGTATTCAAGCGGTCGAGTAATCAGAGCACCGGCAGGCGCGCATTATGCTGCGCCTGCCTTCTCTACTTCCCCAACAGATGAGGCCGTGTCATGCGCTATTTCCTGCGTCTCGAAGATTTTACGACTGGCATAGCGCAGCGCCTGTCCATCTCCTTTCTGGTTCTTGCTGCCGCTTTAGCGCTGTATCAGGTGATCACCCGCTTTGCCTTTGGTGCCCCATCGACGTGGTCGGAGGTGATCACTCGTTCTTCGATGATCTGGTCGGTGTTTCTGGGGGTCGCTGTTGCATTCCGTCACGGTGCCATGATCTCGGTTGACATAATCCAGAATGCGCTGCCACCTCGCCTCGGCATCGGCGTTTATCTCTTTGCCAACGCGGGTTCTCTGATCTTTTTCTCGGTTCTGCTATGGCAGGGCTACCTGATGACCCTGCGGGTTGTCCCGCAAAGTCTGTCCGCCCTCGATATGTCTATTGCCTGGATCTACGCCGCTCTACCCGTTGGTTCCGCTTTCATCCTGATCGCCATCGTCGCTTCGATGGTGCGCGCCGTGCAAGGTGACTGGCTCATCGCACGCAACGCGGAGGACACATAATGAACAGCGCCCTTGGCCTCTCCCTGATCATCCTTTTTGTCCTCGGTGTGCCTATCGCAGTGTCCATCGGGCTGGCCTCCGTCATCGGCATCGAAGCGCAGGGTAGTTTGCCGCTCTTGCTGGTCGCACAGCGCATGTTCACGGGCATCGACAGCTTCCCGCTTATGGCGATCCCCTTGTTCATTCTCGCAGGCAATCTCATGTCCGCAGGTGGCATTTCAACCCGTCTGGTTGAGCTGGCGAAATCACTGGTCGGCGGCATTCAGGGCGGGCTGGCCTGTACCTGCGTGCTGACGTGTATGCTCTTCGCATCCGTCTCCGGCTCCTCCGTTGCGACCACCTTCGCCATCGGTGCGATCCTCATTCCCGCGATGGTCAAGCATCACTATCCAAAGCCGCTGGCCGCCTCTATTCAGGCTTCCTCTGCCGAGCTGGGCGTGTTGATCCCACCATCTATTCCTCTCATTCTCTATGGTGTCTCGACTGACACTTCGATCGGCAAGCTGTTTGTGGCGGGCCTCGGTCCCGGTCTGGTTGTTGCGGTATCGCTGATGGCGCTGGTTTTGGTGATCTGCCGCTTGCGCGGCATCGGTAAGGAAGACGGCATGGACCGTGCCTCCCCCTCTGCTGCGTTCAAATCAGCGCTGCCTGCCTTAATGGTACCAGTCGTCATCCTCGGCGGCATCTACTCGGGCATTTTCACCCCGACCGAAGCGAGTGCGGCCGCCGTTGCCGCCGCGTTGATCGTTGGAATGGTTTTGTACAAAGAACTGAAATTGAGCGACCTGCCGGAAATCCTCAAGAAAACGATCATCTCAACTTCCGCGATTATGATCATCATCTCGGCCGCATCGCTGTTTTCCTTCCTGATCACCCGTTCGGGCCTGCCGAACGAGATCGCCGCATGGTTCAAGGACATCTTTGACAGCCGCATCACGTTCTTGCTGGCGGTGAACTTCCTGCTGCTCATTGTAGGTATGTTCATTGAGACGTCCGCCGCGATCCTTGTGCTTGCGCCGATCCTGACCCCCATCGCCATGAGCTATGGTGTCGATCCAGTACATTTCGGCCTGATCATCGTGGTGAACCTTGCACTTGGAATGATCACGCCACCGCTGGGGGTGAACCTGTTTGCCGCCTGCGCCGTGGCAAACCTGCGTGTCGAAAAAATCATCCCACAGCTGGTGTGGTTTGTGCTGACCGTATTTGCGGCGTTGATGGTCATCACATACGTTCCCGCCATCACACTTTGGCCCGTCGAATGGGTATTTGGAGAGTAAACAATGTTGATCGATTTTGTGGGCCTCGGCTCAATGGGCCTTGGTATGGCGGTCAGCCTTGTTAAGGCGGGCCATACCGTGCGTGGATTTGACCCTGCATCCCCACGAGTTGAGATGCTGGTTGAGGCAGGCGGTGCCGAGTTTGGGGATGCCTTGCCACAAGCCGATGGGGTTGTCAGTGCGGTGCTCAATGCGGATCAGACTCGTACAGTTCTGTTCGGAGAGCAGGGCGTGGCCAAGCGGCTGCGCTCGGGCGGTGTGATCATCTCCTGCGCAACCGTCTCCCCCGCCTTTGCCGCTGAGATGGAGGCACAGGCAGCTGACATGGACTTGCTTTACCTCGATGCGCCGATCTCGGGTGGAGCGATCAAGGCAGCAGCAGGTCAGCTCTCGATTATGGCAGCGGGCAGTGCAGACGCATTTGCCACCGCTGATCCCGCCCTCGAGGCGATGGCCGAAACGGTGCACCGTCTGGGTGATCATGCCGGTCCTGGCTCTGCGATGAAGGCCGTGAACCAACTCCTCGCAGGTGTGCACATCGCGGCCATGGGCGAAGCAATGGCTTTCGGCGCATCCCAAGGGTTAACGCCTGCGCAGGTTCTTAAGGTCGTATCAGTCTCTGCTGGCACTTCTTGGATGTTCGAAAATCGTGGCCCGCATGTTGTAGATGCAGATTACACACCGAAATCAAAAGTGGACATCTGGCTCAAAGACCTCGGCATCGTGACAGACATCGCCGCCTCGTCGAACCTTCCGGTGCCGATCTCGTCGAATGCACTGGCACAGTTTCGCGCAGCCTCCGAGGCGGGACTTGGCAACGAGGATGATGCCGCCATCGCAAAATACTTCGCGCGCGCAGGTGGCGTGACCCTACCGGGAGACAACTGATGTTACTGGGGTGTATCGGCGACGACTTCACAGGATCCAGCGATCTGGCCAATACGCTGGCCAAGGCGGGCATGCGTACGGTGCAATACAGTGGTGTGCCCCAAGGCCCAGCCGATCCGCAGGTACAAGCCGGAGTGGTCTCTCTGAAAACGCGGTCCATTCCTGCGGCGGATGCTATCGCCCAATCTCTCAAGGCACTTGAATGGTTGCAGGCGCAAGGCTGTGAGCAGATCTACTTCAAATATTGCTCGACATTCGACAGCACCGCAGACGGCAACATCGGCCCTGTTGCCGAGGCTCTGGCCGATGCGCTGGACGCCCGAGCCGTGATCGTATGCCCCGCCTTTCCGGGAACGGGCCGCTCGATTTATCAAGGTCATTTGTTTGTAAAAGACGTCTTGCTCAACGAAAGCGGGATGCAAAACCACCCCCTCACCCCCATGACAGACCCCGACATCCGCCGCGTTCTGGCTACGCAATCGAGCGGACCCGTGGGGCATGTGGATGCGGCCACCGTATTAACCGGAGCACAGGCCATTCGCGCGCGTCTCGATACTGAGTTTGCGGCAGGCAAACGGCTTATCGTGGTTGATGCGTTACAAGACGCCGACCTGATGCAAATCGGGGCGGCGGCAAAGGGGCTCGAACTCGTGACAGGTGGATCAGGTGCCGCGCTCGGCTTGCCAATAAACTTCGGCATTACCGCTCGAGACAGCACATCTTGGACAGGCGAACACGGCAAATGCATTGTCCTCTCAGGGTCGTGCTCCATCGCGACACGCGGCCAGATCGCCCATCATAAAATGTCCCACCCCGCGATGGAAGTTAGCGCGGATATGCTCTTTGGCAGAGAGATCACCGCACAGACCGCCGCAGATTGGGCAATGAACGCAGAGGGCTTGCCGCTGGTTTATAGCTCTGCTGATCCTGAAGCGGTTAAGGTTGCACAAGACAAATACGGACGCGATGAAAGTGCAGAAAAATTCGAGCATTTCTTTGCGGATGTAGCCCGCATGTGCACCGAACAGGGCGCGCGCAAATTGCTCACCGCTGGCGGCGAAACCTCTGGCGCAGTGGTGGAAGGTCTGTCGCTGACGCAGCTCGAAATCGGACCTGAGATTGATCCTGGTGTGCCTGCGCTGCGCGCCCGTGAGGGGCTTGTGCTGGCGCTGAAATCAGGCAACTTTGGCAGCGTGGAGTATTTTGAGAAGGCCGCAAAAATTCTGGACGGAAGCCAGCCATGACCACTGCATTGCGCGAACAGATATGCCTGCTTGCAAAGTCAATGTTTGAGCGTGGTCTAACAGGTGGCAGCACAGGCAACATTTCTGCGCGCACCGAAGATGGCGGGCTTCTTGTCTCGCCCACAGGAACCAGCTTTGGCAGGCTGGATCCCGCGCGCCTTTCGCATTTCGACGCCAAGGGGGCATTGATCGGGGGGGATCCACCCACCAAAGAAATGCCCCTTCATGCCGCCTTTTATGACACGCGCAGCACTGCAGGGGCCGTTGTACATCTGCATTCGTGCCATTCTGTTGCGTGGTCGATGATGCCGGATGTGGACGTCGATAACTTTCTGCCGCCCCTGACGCCCTACGCAATTATGAAGCTGGGCCGCGTGAAGCTGCTCCCCTTTTACCGCCCCGGTGATCCGGCAATGGGGGATGCCGTGCGCGGGCTGGCAGGCAAGCGCTCCGCTGTGATGCTGGCTAATCACGGACCTGTAGTGGCGGGCAAGGACGTCGAGGCTGCGTGCAATGCAATTGAAGAACTCGAGGATACTGCGCGTCTTGCTATGCTGATGCGCGGCATCCCGGCGCGCATGCTTGATGAGACGCAAGTGCGCGATCTCGTGACGCATTTCGATGTTGAATGGGACGACTGATGCAATTTTCCGCAAACTTGGGTTTTCTGTGGGCCGAACTGAAACTGCCTGATGCCATCCGTGCTGCAAAGGCGGCTGGATTTGACGCGGTTGAGTGCCATTGGCCCTATGATATCGATCCCGCGCACGTCAAAGCGGCCTTGAGTGAAACCAGGCTGCCGATGCTTGGGATAAACACATCGCGGGGCGATGTCGCAGCAGGCGATAACGGCCTATCTGCCTTGCCCGACCGTATTCCGGAGGCCCGCGCGGCTATTGATCAAGCTGTAGCGTATGGCGAGGCCATCGGCGCGCGCAACATCCATGTTATGGCAGGCTTTGCAACCGGCGCTGAAGCGCATAGGACCTTTGTGAGTAATCTGCAATATGCCTGTGGTCTGGCTGGATCTAAGGATATATCTATCCTGATTGAACCGCTCAACCGCTACGACGCGCCCGGGTATTTCCTTCAAACCACAGATCAGGCCACAATAATCATTTCCGAAGTAGACGTTCCAAACCTGAAGCTGATGTTTGACTGCTATCATGTTCAGCTTATGGAAGGCGACCTGACTCACAAGCTGACGCAACTGCAAAATCATATCGGCCACATCCAGTTCGCAAGCGTCCCCGACCGTGGTGCGCCTGATCATGGTGAAGTCAACTTTGACCACATCTTTGATGTGATCAAAAGGCTTGGATATTCAAAACCGCTCGGAGCAGAATACAAACCACAAGGGCCGACGAATTTGTCGTTGAACTGGTTGAAAACTGCACAGCTTATTTAGGTCTGTAAGACTGCCT
>NZ_JBFEKM010000040.1:0-26051 GCF_041552635.1 Sulfitobacter sp. | reverse complement strand
TGCGGATGGAGTATTTCTATCGCGAGATGCGGCGCAAAACCGGACTGTTGATGGAGGGCGATAAACCCGCTGGTGACAAGTGGAATTTCGACCATGATAACCGCAAGGCAGCCCCCGCTGATGTGACAGTAGATGGCCCTTTGCGGTTCGAGCCCGATGATACCACCCGCGAGGTTCTGGATCTGGTGGCGGCGCGTTTCGGGGATAGTTTTGGCGATCTTGAGCCGTTCTGGTTTGCCACGACACACGCCGAGGCATTGCAGGCGCTGGACCATTTTATCGCTCAGGCGTTGCCGCGCTTTGGGGATTATCAAGACGCGATGTTGAACGATCACCAGTTCCTGTATCACGCGGTAATCTCGCCCTATCTGAACATCGGCCTGCTTGGTTCTCTTGAGATTTGCGAGGCTGCAGCGGAGGCCTATGCCAAGGGGGACGCACCAATCAATGCCGTCGAAGGGTTTATCCGGCAGATCATCGGCTGGCGCGAATATGTGCGCGGCATCTATTTTCTTGAGGGTCCAGAATACACGCAGCGTAATGTGTTGGGTCACACGCGTGACTTGCCATGGTTCTACTGGGGCGGTGAAACCCGCATGAACTGCGTGTCAAAGGCTGTGGCGCAGACAAGGGAACAGGCCTATGCGCACCATATCCAGCGCCTGATGGTGACGGGGAATTTTGCGTTGCTGGCAGGCATTGATCCGCATCAGGTGCATGAATGGTATCTGGCGGTTTACGCTGACGCGTTTGAATGGGTCGAGGCCCCCAATACGGTCGGGATGAGCCAGTTTGCCGATGGCGGTGTCATCGCGTCAAAACCTTATGTGTCGTCGGGGGCATATATCAACCGGATGTCGGATCACTGTAAGGCGTGCCACTATTCGGTCAGCGCCAAGACGGGTGAAAAAGCCTGTCCGTTCAACTTGTTGTATTGGCATTTTCTGGACCGACACCGGGATCGGTTTTCGGGTAACGCCCGGATGGGAAATATGTACCGCACGTGGGACCGAATGGATGCGGACAAGCGTGAAACAGTTTTGGCTGAAGGGGATGCTTTGCTCGCGCGGTTGGACGCGGGGGATGTGATTTAGGCTGATGATGTTCCGGAAGAGATTTTATGCGCTCCGCGCGGGGGATATTTAAGAGCCAGAGAAGGGGGGGACCCGTCGCGCTTAGTCCGGATCGTGGAGAGCGCGGCTGTCTTTGGGGACTTCGTCGCGTTCAAACATGCCGTAGTCGCGCATGACATGGGCGATGCGAATACGGTAGTCCTGAAAGTAATCTTCGCGACCAGCCTTTTGTGCCCCGCGATGGGCAGTCAGCCTGCGCCATTCGTCCAAGGCAGTTTCGTCCCGGAAAAAGGATATCGACAAGAGCTTGTCCGGGTTGGTCAGGGATTGAAACCGTTCGACAGACAGAAATCCGTCGATCTGGTCCACCAGCGGGCGCATCTTGGCTCCCATCTCGAGATAGGCGTCGCGTTTGTCGGGGTGGGGGAACACCTCGAAGATAACGGCGATCATTCTGAGAACGCGCCGTTGACCCAGTTACCTGACGCTTCTTCGCCGGTGCCATAGCGCATGGTGCCGGTGCCTTGGCGTTTGCCGTCCTGGAATGTGCCCTCGTAGACATCGCCGTTGGCATAAGTCGCGATGCCTGTGCCCGAGATCACGCCGGCTGCCCATTCGCCTTCGTATGTAAAGCCGTCCGCCATCGTGATCTTGCCGGTGCCGTCACGCTGGCCGTTGGTGAAATTGCCGGTATAGACGGTGCCGTCGGGATAGGTCGCGGTGCCGGTGCCATGGCGCTGGCCGTCTTTCCATTCGCCCTCGTAGCGGTAGCCATCGGCATAGGTCATGACCCCTTGGCCGTCATTGCGGGCGTTCTTGAATTCACCCTCATAGACCACGCCGTTGGGATATGTTGCGGTGCCGATGCCGTCGATGACACCGACCGCCCATGCGCCTTCGTAGGTGGAGCCGTCGGGATAAGTGATCTTGCCCTGACCGTCGGCCAGATCATCGCGGAACGAACCCACGTAGATTGAACCATCGGGATAGGTCACCTGACCTTCGCCTTCGATCTGGCCCGCGACCCAAGAGCCCGAGTAGACATAGCCGTCGGTGCCGGTGAATGTGCCCTGACCATCGCGGCGGTCATCCTTGAACTGACCCTCGTAGGTGTCGCCGTTGGCATAGGTGACTTTGCCCGTGCCCATGCGTTGCCCTGAAACAAGATCGCCCTCGTAGATGTCGCCGTTGGGTTGGGTCAGGGTGCCAGTGCCGTCGATCTGGCCATCGGTCCACATGCCGACATAGGTAAGGCTATCCGGCATGGTTAAGGTGCCTGTTCCGCTGCGCTGGCCATCTTGTATCTCGCCATCATAGACGGCACCATCGGGGTAGGTGATTTTCCCGACGCCCTGTTTGACGCCATCCACCCAGTCGCCTTGGTATTCATACCCACCGGGCGACTGCATGACGCCTTTGCCGTGGTGCTGGGCGTTGCGAAACGCACCCTCGTAGCGGACGCCATTGGCATAAAGCGCGATGCCCTGACCCATGATGGACCCCGCCTGCCATTCGCCTTCATAGGTGCCGCCATCAGCAAAGGTGATCAGGCCAAAGCCATCGGGCTTGCCTTTGGAAAAGCTGCCCTCGTAGACCGAGCCGTTGGGAAAGCGCGCTATGCCTTGTCCCTTGATTTCGCCGTCGACCCATTCGCCGGTATATTCATAGCCGTTGGGCAGTGTGTATGTGCCCGTGCCATGCTGGACCCCACCGCGAAAGGTGCCCTCGTAAATGCCGCCATCGTCGTACTGCTTGCTTAGGACATCTGCGTTTTGCGCCAAGGCGGGCAGGGGCAGCAGGCTGAGGCAAAAGATCAAAGGGGCAAGGGGCAATCGGGACATGTCACTGCTTTCAACTGGGGGGTGGCCAAGCTGCGGCTGGCGCATTTGTTAACTGGCAGACTATGCAATGGGCATCAGCGGGGCAATCGTCTTTTGCGCGCCCAAGCGGTGCTTGGCCTTTCCCTTGGCGCGTGATCTGCTACATCGTGGCGCAAGTTATCGAAGGATCGCCGTATGACATCGCGTTTTCGCATCACGCTGGGCCAGCTGAACCCAACCGTTGGGGATCTGGCCGGAAATGCCGACCTTGCCCGCGACGCATGGGCCAAGGGCAAAGCCGCAGGTGCCGATCTGGTTGCGCTGCCCGAGATGTTTATCACCGGCTACAACGCGCAAGATCTGGTGATGAAGCGCGCATTCCAACTGGATGTGATGACCCATATTGACGCGCTGGCCGCGGATTGTGCTGACGGCCCTGCCTTGGCCATCGGTGCGCCTTGGGTCGAGGGGGCAGAGTTGTACAACGCTTACCTGATCCTCAAGGGCGGTAAGATTGCCAGTCGCGTCCTGAAACATAATCTGCCGAATGAAACCGTGTTCGACGAGGTTCGCATCTTTGACAGCGGGCCGTTGGGCGGGCCGTATTCCGTGGGTAATACCCGCATTGGCAGCCCGATTTGCGAGGATGCCTGGCACCCTGATGTCGCCGAAACTTTGGCCGAAACGGGCGCTGAATTCCTGCTGGTCCCTAACGGGTCGCCTTATTATCGCGGCAAGTTTGATACGCGGTTGAACAATATGGTCGCCCGTGTGGTCGAGACTGAGTTGCCGCTGATTTATCTGAACATGGTCGGCGGGCAGGATGACCAGATATTTGACGGGGCCAGCTTTGGTCTGAACCCCGGTGGTAAACTGGCGTTCCAGATGCCGACATTCGACGCTGAAATCGCGCATGTTGACCTTGAGCAGGGGCCAGACGGCTGGCGCATTGTCGATGGCCCCAAGGCGCATTTGCCGTCTGAATACGAGCAGGATTACCGCGTCATGGTGCTGGGCTTGCGCGATTACATGCGCAAGACCGGTTTCAAGAAGGTTCTGTTGGGCCTGTCTGGCGGGATCGATTCGGCGATTGTTGCGGCGATCGCCGTCGATGCGCTGGGCGCTGACAATGTGCGCTGTGTTATGCTACCGTCTGAATATACCTCGCAGGCATCGCTGGACGATGCCGAGGCCGTCGCCAAGGCGCTGGGCTGTCGCTATGACTATGTGCCGATCAAGCCGGGCCGCGCTGCGATTACCGACACGCTGGCCCCGCTGTTCGAGGGTACCAAACCAGACCTGACCGAGGAAAACATCCAGTCGCGCCTGCGCGGTTTGCTGTTGATGGCGATGAGCAATAAATTCGGTGAAATGCTGCTGACCACTGGCAATAAATCAGAGGTCGCGGTGGGCTATGCCACGATCTATGGCGATATGGCAGGCGGCTATAACCCGATCAAGGACCTGTATAAAACCCGCGTGTTCGAGGCCTGCCGCTGGCGCAATGACAATCACCGCGACTGGATGATGGGGCCAGCGGGCGAAGTTATCACGCCGCGCATCATCGACAAACCGCCAACAGCGGAATTGCGCGAAGATCAAAAGGACAGCGACAGCCTGCCGGATTACCCCGATCTGGATGCCATGTTGGATATTCTGGTGGATCAGGACGGATCGATTGCCGATTGCGTCGCGGCGGGCTTTGACCGTGATGTGGCAAAGAAGGTCGAACACCTGATCTACATCAGCGAATACAAGCGGTTCCAGTCCGCCCCCGGCCCCCGCCTGACCAAGGGCGCGTTCTGGCTGGACCGCCGCTATCCCATTGTGAACCGCTGGCGCGATCCAAGCTGAACGCGACCTCATTTTCTGGACAATCAGGCCGCGCTGTGACAAGCCAGCGGCCAACAGGAGAACCTAATGACCATCACCCGCTTTGCCCCATCCCCCACCGGTTATATCCACGTCGGCAACCTGCGCACAGCGCTGATGAACTATCTGATTGCCCGCAAGAATGGCGGTGAGTTTATCCTGCGCATCGACGACACCGATCCGATCCGCAGCAAGGAAGAATATGTCGAGGGGCTGAAAGAAGACCTGACATGGCTGGGTCTGAAATGGGACCGCGTTGAACGCCAGTCCGAACGGTTGGATAAATACCGCGCCGCGGCGGACAAGCTGCGCGAAATGGGCCGGTTCTATGAAGCGTGGGAAACGCCCACGGAACTGGACCTGAAGCGCAAGAAACAACTGAACATGGGCAAACCGCCGGTCTATGACCGCGCGGCGCTGAACCTGACCGAAGAAGAAAAGAACAAACTGCGCGAAGAGCGTGGCCCCGGTGTCTGGCGTTTTAAGCTGGATCAGGAACGTATCGAATGGAATGACGGCATTCTGGGCGATATATCTATTGATGCGGCGTCTGTTTCTGACCCTGTGCTGATCCGTGCTGACGGGCAGATTTTGTACACGCTGGCGTCGGTCGTTGATGATACCGAAATGGGCGTGACCAATGTGGTGCGCGGGTCGGACCACGTGACCAACACAGCGACGCAGATCCAGATCATGCAAGCGCTTGGCGGCACCGTGCCAACCTTTGCACACCATTCGCTGCTGACCGGGCCGAAAGGCGAAGCCCTGTCCAAACGTTTGGGCGTGTTGGCCCTGCGCGATCTGCGCGCGCGTGGCGTTCAGCCTTTTGCGTTGCTGAGTGTTCTGGCGCGGATCGGGTCGTCGGACCCGGTCGAGCTGCGCACGAACATGGAAGAGTTGATCGACGGGTTCGACATCAGTCATTTCAGTTCAGCCCCGACAAAATTCGACGTCGAGGACCTGTTCCCGATGACCGCCCGTTATTTGCAGACCCTGCCGCTTGAGGCCGTCGCGGCTGACATCGCAGCGATCGGCGTACCGGACGACAAAGCGGCGCTGTTCTGGAAGGTTACCCGAGAAAACATCACTACGTTGCAAGACCTTCAAGGCTGGTGGGACATGTTCAGCCAAGGGGCCGAGCCTGTGATTGCGGACGAGGATAAAGAATTTATCGCCGAAGCGATGGCGATGCTGCCGGATGGTGAATTTGACGAGACGACGTGGGGCACATGGACCACGGAAGTTAAGGAAAAGACAGGACGCAAGGGCAAGACATTGTTCATGCCGCTGCGTTTGGCGCTGACGGGACAAGCGCGCGGGCCAGAGATGGCCGCCGTGTTGCCGCTTTTGCAAGTTGTGAAGGCGCGGGGATGATCTGGCGAGGGCATCTGGACGCAAGTTCGGAAGCCTTCGGCGAGAGTTTATTTGGCAAAATGAAGCCGGAAGAAAACAACAAAAGGCGCGCTTGTCATGGCTGACGGGCGCGCCAAATTTTTGTCTGGCAACCTGTTTGGTCACGTGGCGACCATGTCTCTCATGGCTTCGGTGGGGCTGGTTGCGGTGTTTCTGGTCGATTTTGTTGACATGATTTTCATCTCGATGTTGGGCAAGGCGGAATTGGCGGCGGCTGTCGGCTATGCTGGCGCGATCTTGTTTTTCACGACGTCTTTCGGGATTGGTCTGGGGATTGCGGCGGGCGCTTTGGTCGCGCGGGCGTTGGGGCAGGACGACATGGTGTTGGCGCGCGAGCGGACGACCCATGCGTTGTGCTATGGCGCGATTTTTGGCGTGGTGTTTGCCGTGCTGGTGTTTCTGGCGTTGGACCCGTTGGTGCATCTGGTCGGCGCACAGGGAGAGACGGCGGATCTGGCTGTACATTTCTTGCGGATCGTGGTGCCGTCAGTGCCGTTCTTGATGTTGGGCATGATGGGCAGCGCGATTTTGCGCGCCCACGGGGATGCGCGCCGCGCTATGATGGCGACGATTGCGGGCGGGATCGTAAATGCGATCCTTGATCCGATCCTGATCTTTGGTTTTGACCTTGATCTGACTGGTGCTGCACTGGCGTCTTTTGTGGCGCGGGTGGTGATCGCCTATACTGCGTTGATGCCGATTGTGCGCCATTATGGCGGGATCGCGCGGCCAAGGCTGGGCGGCATGTGGCGCGATCTGTTTCCTGTGTTGGCGATTGCAGTGCCTGCGATCTTGACGCAGGTCGCGACGCCAGTGGGGCAGGCCTATGTCACGCGCGCCATGGCAGCTTACGGCGAAGATGCCGTGGCGGGAATGGCGATTGTCAGCCGGATGATGCCGGTGGCCTTTGCGGTGATCTTTGCGTTGTCGGGGGCCGTGGGGCCGATCATTGGGCAGAATTTCGGCGCAGGTGATGTCGGGCGGGTCAAGCGGACCTATAATGCTGGCATCCTGTTTGCTGCGGTTGTCATCGTCACGATTTCGGCGGCCTTGTTTGCGATGCGTGGGTCATTGGCAGCGTTGTTCGATGCGGATGGTATCACGATGACGCTGATTTTTCTGTTCTGTGGGCCGCTGTCGCTGGCGTTTTTCTTTAACGGCGTGTTGTTCGTGTCGAATGCGGCATTCAACAATATGGGGCACCCCTATTATTCGACTTTCACCAACTGGGGCCGCAACACCATTGGAATGATCCCTTTGGTGTGGTTGGGTAGCGTCCTGTTCGGTGCGCCGGGTGTGCTGATCGGGCAGGCGGCGGCGGGCGTGCTGTTTGGCGCACTGGCCTGGGTGCTGGCACAACGCATGATCGCACAAGGTGGGCGGCCAAAGGGGCCGCGGCCCGAGGTCTTTGGCCGCGAGGGCCGTTTGATGACGCTATTGCACCTGCGCCGCTAAACGGTCGAGGTTGTCATCAACCAGCGTTCTTTCCTGTCGGGTCAGCGGCTGGTGTCTGGGGTAAAGCGGTTCGGCACGGTCATTGCGCAGCGGTGTATCCCAGCCGTGCGTGGTATCGAAAAACCGCGTCACGCCATCGACGCCATATTCACGCAGAAACCCCTGAACCACGACATCCAGATAGCTTAGCAGAATGGTATGATCGCCGCCCGGTTTCTGGTGTCGGGGGGCAATCGAATAATGCGCCATGTCGGGGGCGGGCATCACATCATGCAGGACGGCGGTGCCTGAACTGATCCGGTCATAGCCGAATTCGCGCGCATCAAGGGCACCCCAGTCTGCGTCTGGTACCGCAGCGATCAGACCTTCGATTGTCGTGTCGGGGGCGGGTTCAACGCTCAGAAAAACCACGTCACGTCGGGCCGTCCGTACCCAAACCCGCCGCCAGCCGTGCAGTTGCGCTGTCCGTGCGTCGGGGTAGGTATGGGTGTTGCGGTTCACAAGGCTGCCGTAGCCGAAAAAATAGGGTGCCATGCTGATTGTTTTCGCTGATGGTGATTGTGATGTCCATCGGCTTTCACTGGTGCCCAAACGATTGGCATTGCGGAAACTATCTTGGACGTTTGTATGACTTTGCTTGACGCTGCGATATGATCCGGCATAGCAAGAGGCACCGTAACGGGAGAACTGGGGAAACCCGGTGCCGAAGGAGCAACCGCCCCGGAAACTCTCAGGCCAATGGACCGTTGCGGGACCGAAACACTCTGGAGAGTGGTGCCACATGCACCCGCCGAAGGGATAACGATCTCAGGCGAAAGGACAGAGGGGGCATTTTGTCGGTTGCATTTCTGCGGCCTGCTGAATGCCAGTTTGGTCCATGGCCTTCTGGATAGAAAAAGAAAGAGCCTGCGACCATGAGCGATTTGCACCAAACCCCGCTATACGATCTGCATCTGGAATTGGGCGGCAAGATGGTGCCCTTTGCCGGATATTCGATGCCCGTGCAATTTCCGATGGGCGTGATGAAAGAACACCTTCACACCCGCAGCCACGCCGGCCTGTTTGACGTCAGCCACATGGGGCAGGTGATGCTGTCGGGTGAATCATGGGACGCGGTCGCGACTGCGTTCGAGACGCTGGTACCGATGGATGTACTTGGGCTGGCCGACGGGCGGCAACGCTATGGCTTGTTCATCAATGACGCTGGCGGGATTGAAGACGATCTGATGTTCGCGCGACGCGGTGATGACTTGTTCGTTGTGGTGAACGCAGCCTGCAAAGGCGCGGATATCGCACGGATGAAATCTGCACTTGAACCCGATGTCACGGTGACACCGATCAGCGACCGCGCCTTGATCGCGGTGCAAGGGCCGAGCGCCGCAGCGACAGTGGCTTTGCTTGATCCGGCAGCGGCGGACATGCGGTTTATGGACTTCGGCACGTTAAATTTGGACGGGATTGCAGTGTGGGCGTCGCGGTCTGGCTATACCGGTGAAGACGGGTTCGAGATTTCTGTCCCTGATGCAGATGCCGAAACCCTCGCGCGCAAGTTGCTGGCGATGGACGGCGTTGAGGCCATCGGTTTGGGGGCACGGGATTCCCTGCGGCTTGAGGCTGGCCTGTGCCTGTATGGCAATGACATTGACGCGCAGACCAACCCGGTCGAGGCAAATCTAAGCTGGGCCATCCAGAAGGTGCGCCGTGTTGGGGGTGCCCGTGAAGGCGGCTATCCGGGTGCCGATGCGGTGCAAGCGGCGTTCGAGGACGGCGTCGCGCGCAAGCGTGTCGGGCTGGCCCCCGAAGGACGCGCACCGATGCGCGAGGGCACGCAGCTTTATGATGCCGAAGACGGGGGACGTCTGGTGGGCAGTGTGACCTCGGGCAGTTTTGGACCGACCGTGGGCGGGCCTGTTGCCATGGGCTATGTCGGTAATGAATATGCCAGCGTGGATACCGCGCTGTGGGGCGAAGTCCGCGGCAAGCGGTTGCCTGTGCGTGTGGCCAAGCTGCCCTTTGTGGCGGCGAATTTTAAGCGATAATCAACAAGGAACGAACAGATGAAATTTACCGAAGAGCATGAATGGCTGCGCGTTGAAGGCGATGAAATCACGGTAGGCATTACCATTCACGCCGCCGAACAGTTGGGCGATGTAGTGTTTGTCGAACTGCCATCCGAAGGCACGGTCGTCAGCAAGGATGACGAGGTTGTCGTGATTGAATCCGTCAAGGCAGCATCGGACATTCTGGCCCCGATTGATGGTGAAATCATCGAGGTGAACAGCACCCTGACCGACAATCCGGCGATGGTGAACGATGACCCGCAGGGCGAGGCCTGGTTTTTCAAGATGAAAGCCTCTGACCCAAGTCAGATGGACGAGTTCATGGATGAAGCCGCCTATCAAAAATTTATCGGGTAAACCGAGTTGCCCCCGTCGGAGCCTCCGGCGGGGATTTTAGACCATTTGGAATGAGGGGCGTTGCGCCATGGTTTTCAAGCCAACCGAGTATTTGCCGTATGATTTTGCCAACCGCAGACATATCGGACCGTCTCCGGCGGAAATGTCGGATATGCTCAAGACTGTGGGGGCGCAAAGCCTTGCCGCGTTGATTGACGATACGATGCCCGCCAAGATCAGGCAGAAAGAACCGTTGGATTTCGGCAAGCCGATGTCGGAGCGCGAAGTGCTGGAGCACATGCGCGTGGTGGCGGGCAAGAACAAGGTGCTGACATCCTTGATCGGGCAGGGGTATCACGGGACGGTCACGCCGCCCGCGATCCAGCGCAATATCTTTGAGAACCCCGCATGGTACACGGCCTACACGCCCTATCAGCCCGAGATCAGCCAAGGCCGGCTTGAGGCGTTGTTGAATTTCCAGACCATGATCAGCGATTTGACCGGGCTTGAGATTGCGAATGCGTCCTTGCTGGACGAGGCGACAGCCTGTGCCGAGGCGATGACTATGGCGATGCGGGTGGCAAAGTCGAAGGCCAAGGCGTTTTTTGTAGACCGCGATTGCCATCCGCAGAACATTGCGGTGATCCAGACTCGCGCCGCTCCCTTGGACATCGAGGTGATCATCGGGGACCCGGACAAGATGGACGCAAGCACAGTATTCGGCGCGTTGTTCCAGTATCCCGGCACCTATGGGCATGTGCGTGATTTCACATCGCATATCGCCGCATTGCACGATGCGGGCGCTTTGGGCGTTGTGACCGCTGACCCGATGGCGCTGACTTTGCTGAAAGAACCCGGTGCGATGGGGGCGGATATTGCCGTTGGATCAACCCAGCGGTTTGGCGTGCCCGAAGGGTACGGTGGGCCACACGCCGCCTATATGGCGTGCAAGGACGCCTACAAACGCGCGATGCCGGGGCGGATTGTGGGTGTGTCGATTGATGCACATGGCAACCGAGCCTACCGGCTGTCGCTGCAAACCCGCGAGCAACATATCCGACGTGAAAAGGCGACCTCGAACGTTTGTACCGCGCAGGCATTGCTGGCGGTGATGGCGTCGATGTACGCCGTGTTCCACGGGCCAGAAGGGTTGAAGGCCATCGCGCAGCGGATCCACCGCAAGACTGTGCGGCTGGCAAACGGACTGGAGGACGCGGGGTTCAAGGTCGATCCGCAGGCGTTCTTTGATACAATCACCGTTGATGTCGGCCCGTTGCAGGCCGCCGTGATGAAATCCGCCGTCGACGAAGGCATCAACCTGCGCCGTGTTGGTGAAACCCGTGTTGGTATCACGCTGGACGAACGCAGCGTGTCTGCGACCACCGAAGCGGTCTGGCGTGCGTTTGGCATTCTGCGCACGGACGAGAAATTCGAAGCGCAGTATAGGTTCCCCGAGGAAATGTTGCGCGAAAGCCAATATCTGACCCATCCGATCTTTCACATGAATCGTGCCGAGACCGAGATGATGCGCTATATGCGTCGCCTTGCCGACCGCGATCTGGCGCTGGACCGCGCGATGATCCCGCTGGGGTCGTGCACGATGAAGCTGAACTCGGCCGCGGAAATGATGCCGGTCAGTTGGCGTGAGTTTTCGATGATCCACCCGTTTGTGCCGCAAGATCAGGCGCTTGGGTACAAGCATATGATCGACGATCTGTCGGCCAAGCTGTGTGATATCACCGGTTATGACGCGATTTCAATGCAGCCCAATTCGGGCGCGCAGGGGGAATATGCGGGGCTGCTGGCGATTGCTGCCTATCATCGCGCCAACGGGCAGGGGCATCGCAACATCTGTCTGATCCCGATGTCTGCGCATGGCACTAACCCCGCCAGCGCCAATATGGTCGGTTGGAAGGTTGTCGTGATCAAATCCGCCGCCAACGGGGATATCGATCTGGAGGACTTCCGCGAGAAGGCTGAAAAGCACAGCGAAAACCTTGCCGGTTGTATGATTACCTATCCGTCGACCCATGGCGTGTTCGAAGAAACAGTGACCGAGGTGACACGCATCACCCACGATCATGGCGGTCAGGTCTATATCGATGGGGCCAATATGAACGCGATGGTGGGGCTTGCCCGGCCCGGCGATGTGGGTGGCGACGTCAGCCACCTGAACCTGCACAAGACGTTCTGCATTCCGCATGGCGGCGGTGGCCCCGGCATGGGGCCGATTGGTGTCAAATCGCACCTGATCCCGCATGTGCCGGGTCATCCCAACGGCGGCGAAGGGGCGGTTTCAGCGGCCCCATACGGGTCGCCGTCATTGCTGCCGATATCGTGGTCCTATTGCCTGATGATGGGCGGTGACGGGCTGACGCAGGCGACGCGGGTGGCGATCCTGAACGCCAACTACATCGCCAAGCGGCTTGAGGGGGCTTATGATGTTCTCTACAAAGGGCCGACAGGGCGGGTTGCGCACGAATGTATCTTTGACGTGCGTCCGTTCGAGGAAAGCGCAGGCGTGACGGTCGACGATGTTGCCAAGCGCCTGATTGATGCGGGTTTCCACGCCCCCACGATGAGCTTTCCTGTCGCTGGCACGCTGATGGTCGAGCCAACTGAATCCGAGACCAAAGCCGAGCTGGACCGTTTCTGTGATGCGATGTTGGCGATCCGCGAAGAAATCCGTGCGATTGAGAACGGCGATATGCCGCGCGAAAACAACGCCTTGAAAAACGCGCCCCACACGGTCGAGGATCTGGTGGGCGATTGGAACCGACCTTACAGCCGCGAGCAGGGGTGTTTCCCCCCCGGTGCGTTCCGCGTCGATAAATACTGGCCACCTGTGAACCGCGTGGACAATGTGCATGGTGACCGCAACCTGATCTGCACCTGCCCGCCGATGTCGGATTATGCTGAAGCGGCTGAATAAGATGGCGCGCGCGGGGTAACCTGCGCGCGACTTACTCTACCAAAAAGCTGAACACTTTTCTAAGCCTGTTCCATGTGGTCTTGTCGGGTGCCGCCAGAAGATACCCGTTTTTCAGCGTCGCATCATAGGGACCACCCGATAGCATCTCTACGTGACCGCCAGCCTGCGCACAAATGAGCGCGCCTGCTGCATGGTCCCAAGGGTGCAAGGACCCGCTGAGCACGAAATCTGTATTGCCCTGCGCCACCATCCGGTACTCATGGGCTGAACAGCGCAGTGAATTCACCCGACCAAAGCCCGGCAGGGTCGCGGCCAATTTGATGCGCTGGTCCATGGGGAAGACGCCCAGTGGGATGTAGCCTGACATGGTTTCAATCGGTTTACCCATGCTGACACGCAGATCACGCGGCGCTTTCAAGGGCCCCTCAAGGCGGGCGGGGCTTTCGCTGTCGGCAATGACCCAGTCGTCATTGGTCGGGTCATAGATCACGCCGAATGCGGGTTTGCCAAATCGGGTGACACATAAAATCATCCCGAACATCGACAACCCATGTGCAAAATTCCACGTGCCGTCCACCGGGTCGATCAGAAACGCCAAAGGGGCGTCAGCGATCTTGTCTGGCAGCGATGGATCAGACGCCACCGCTTCTTCGCCCACGATCAACGCCGAGGGGAACAGCTGGCGCAGCGCACGGGTGATCATCGCCTCGGCGGCAAGATCGGCGGCGGTGACCAGATCGTTCGGCCCGGATTTGGCGGCGATGTCAGATGCAGCCAGATTGCGGAACCGTGGCATTACCTCGGCGCGGGATGCACGGCGCAAGATATTGATGACATGCGCCTGCTGGGCCGTTGTCAACGCTGGCGGCAGCGGGGCGGGCAGGTTGTCGGTCATGGTCTTACGTTCCTTTCAGGCATAGATATCGCATCTTATTCGCGGGCACGAAGCACTTGGGCAGGTCTGGCATTCAGCGCTTTGACAGCAAAGCCAAGCGATGCCAGTACCGACGCCAAAGCGCCGCCGATGATGATAAGGATTGCGGATGGCCAGACAACGCTAAAGCTGGTTTCCATCACAAAGCGACTGACAGCCCACCCGCCCAAGATACCAGCCAGCAAAGCAACCGCCGCTGCAAACAGACCCAATAGCGCGGCGCGAAGCAGAAAGCTGCTGGCGATGGCGCGGCGTGACGCGCCAAGGGTCTTTAGCAAAGCAGCCTCATAGCGGCGTGCATCGGCCCCCGCAGCGGCCGCCCCGATGAGAACCAGAAACCCTGTCAACAAGGTCGCGGCAGCACCATAAGACACCGCAGCGGCAAGCCCGCTGAGCACTGCTGCGACGCGGTCGATCGCGTCACGCACCCTAATGGCGGTGATGTTGGGATAAGCGGTGGCAAGATCGCGCAGAATGGCAGCTTCGGCATTGGCGTCGGCATAGACGGTGGAAATGAACGTATGCGGTGCACCGCTCAGCGCCGAGGGGTTCATCGTCAGGATAAAGCCAATGCCAGCGGTGGAAAAATCCACCTCTTGAAAGCTGGCGATGGTTCCGGTGATGTCGCGCCCCAGCACGTTGATGGTCAGGGTGTCACCCAGAACCAGCCCGATTTCCTCGGCCTCTTCGGCGGCGAAACTGATCAGGGGCGGACCGTCATAGTCTTCGGCCCACCATTCACCGGCGGTGATAATCGCGTCATCGCCGGGGGTGGCGGCGTATGTCACGCCACGATCGCCGCGCACGACCCAGTGATCGCCTGCAACGTCCTTGGCGGGGCGACCGTTGAGTTCGGTCACGACACCGCGCAGCATCGGCGCGCTGTCAATACGGCGCACGGCGGGGTCGTCCTCAAGGCGCTTGGTATAGCCGTCGATCTGGTCTTTCTGGATATCGACAAAGAAATAGGACGGGGCCACCGCAGGCAAGTTGCCCGAAATTGCCTGCCGCAGATTACCGTCGATTTGACCGACCGCTGCCAGTACCGACAGCCCCAGCCCCAGCGACAAGACCACGGCGCTGGCACCCTCGCCATTGCCGCCAATCGCGGTCAACGCCCACCGGACCCGAGGACGCCCGCGCGCCAGAAGCGAAGCGCGCTGTGCAAGCCAGCGGACAAGGGACGCGGCAAGGGTCAGGATCAGCAAGGCACCAGCGATGCCACCCAGTGTCCATAGCGTCAGCATCCAGCTGCCGTTGAACCACCCCGCAAGCCCGATCAGCAGCGCGACAGTCAGCATGATCACAGCGATATAGCGTGGGGCCGGGAACCGCGCGGCCCCGTCCCAGGCATCGCGAAACAGGGTCGCTGCGCGGATGTTTTCACTGCGCGCAAGGGGCCAAAGTGTAAAGGCAAAGGCTGTCAGCAACCCGTAAATCGCCGCCTCGGCCAAGGGGCCGGGATAGACGGCAAAGGCCGCAGGGATCGGCAGGCGCGCCGAAATCAGCGGTGCAAATACCAGCGGGGCGATTGCCCCCAGAACCACACCGATGAACACTCCAAGCAGCGACAGCAGACCGATCTGGATGAAATAGGTCTGAAATATCGTTGCACGATCTGCCCCAAGGGCGCGCAGGATCGCGATAACTTCGGTTTTGCCGTTCAGATATGACCGCACTGCTGCCGATACGCCGACCCCGCCCACGGCCAGACCGGACAGCCCCACCAGCACCAGAAACGCGCTAAGCCGTTCGACAAAACGCGACACGCCGGGCGCGCCGTTGCGGGCATCTGTCCACCGCATGCCGCTGTCCTTGAACTGTGTTTGGGCTGCGGTTTTTAACTGGTCAAGGTCGGTTTCCGGCGGCAGAACAAGGCGATATTTTGAGTTATAAAGTGTGCCGGGACTTAGCAGGCCAGCTCCTTCAAGGCTGTCGGTGCGCAGCAAGGTGCGCGGCCCAAGGGCAAAGCCGCTGGCAGCACTGTCAGGTTCGCGCAGGATCAACGCGGTCAGGCGGAATTCTTTGGTGCCCAGCTTGAAAACGTCGCCGGGCGACAGGCCCAACCGGTCGGACAAGGCGCGTTCCATCACCGCGCCGGACAAGCCGTCCGATGTTGCAAGCGCTTGATCCAGCGGCATTTCCGGTTCCAGCGCCATGGTGCCGATCAACGGATACAGGTCGTCTACGCCCTTGATCTGGGTCAGAGCGCGATCTGCTGCAGCACCGTCGCCAACCACGGCCATCGACCTGAATTCAACGATCTCGGACACTTGGGCGGCTTGGGCATCAATCCAGGCGCGTTCTTCCTGCGTGGCAAACCGATAGGTGAAATCAAGCTCGGCCGCGCCGCCGAGCAGGGCCGCCCCTTCGCGTTGCAACCCCCCTTCGATGGCAGAGCGCACGGAGCCCACAGCGGCAATCGCGGCCACCCCAAGGGCAAGACACGCCAGAAACAATCGAAACCCCCGCAGGCCACCGCGCATTTCACGGCGGGCAAAGCGGCTCGCTAGTTTCAGGCTCATACGATGCGCCCGTCCGTCAGGGTGACGACCCGGTCACAGCGCGCAGCCAGATCGTCAGCATGGGTGACCAGCACCAGCGTCGCCCCGTGCTGTTCGCGCAGATCAAACAGCAGTTCCATGATGGCGGCACCGTTGGTGCTGTCCAGATTGCCTGTCGGTTCATCGGCCAGCAAAATCGCGGGACGCGGGGCCGACGCACGGGCAAGGGCAACGCGCTGCTGTTCGCCCCCAGACATCTGCGCAGGATAATGGTTCAGGCGGTGGCCAAGACCCACTGCGTGCAGTTCGGCCTTGGCGCGGTCGAATGCGTCTGCAACGCCGTTCAGCTCAAGCGGGGTTGCGACGTTTTCAAGCGCGGTCATCGTGGGGATCAGGTGGAACGACTGGAACACGATCCCCATGCGCCCGCGCCGGAACTTGGCCAACCCGTCTTCGGTCATTGCGGTCAGGTCTTGGCCAAGGGCGCGCACGCTGCCGCCTGTCGCTTTCTCGAGCCCGCCCATGACCATCAACAGCGATGACTTGCCCGACCCCGATGGCCCCGTAAAGGCAACGGTTTCGCCTTGTGCAACGTTCAATGTGATCCCATGTAGGATTTCGACCTGTCCGGCATTGCCATTCAGTTTCAGGGACGCATCTTGAAGTTGGAACACCGGGTCGGTCATAGGGCTGCCTTTTGATATACGGACCCTGTTGGATATGGAGTATTCATGATGATGCGCAAGGTTATGACCGGGATTGTTGTTATTTTAGCAGGGCCTGCGCTGGCAGAGCCTCTTGTTATAGCAGCATTGGGCGACAGTCTGACGCAGGGCTATGGGTTGCCCGCCGAAGACGGGTTGGTGCCGCAGCTACAAGCTTGGCTGCAAGAGAACGGTGCCGATGTACAGCTGATCAACGCCGGTGTGTCGGGGGATACGACGGCAGGCGGGCTGTCGCGCGTTGCGTGGACAATGACCCCCGAGGTTGATGGCATGATCGTCGCACTGGGCGGTAATGACCTGCTGCGCGGGCTGGACCCGACGGTCAGCCGCGCCAATATCGACGGAATTCTGGAAGCAGCGCAAGATGCCGATGTCGAGGTTTTGTTGGTGGGTATGAATGCACCGGGCAACTACGGTCCCGAATACAAAGCATCGTTTGATGCGATCTATCCTGAGCTGGCGAACCAATACGGCACTGGATTTCTGGCCAGCTTTTTCGCGGGCCTGTCCATCGATGGCGTGTTGCCGCAACTGTCAGACGCGCAGGAGTTCTTTCAGCCGGACGGCGTGCATCCGAACAAGCAAGGGGTGAGCAAAATCGTCTCGGCGATGGGGCCCAAGGTGCTTGACTTGATTTCAGAGATCAAAGCTGATTAAAAAGCGGGCACCGAAGCGCCCGCATTTCCGATTAATCTGGATGGCCTGTCAGGCCAGCGCGATATTCGCTGCAGATTCGCGGCCATCACGACCTGCTTCGATATCGAACGTCACCTTTTGGTTGTCTGCCAGACCCGTCAGGCCTGCGCGCTCAACCGCCGAGATGTGAACAAAAATGTCTTTGCCGCCGCCGTCAGGCGCGATAAATCCATAGCCTTTTGTTGTGTTGAACCATTTTACGGTGCCAGTCGCCATGACCCGTTTCTCCTGTCTTTGGGCTGCCCGCATTATGCGGCAGCGTGGCCCGGTCAAAACTTGATCGTACCGTGGCCCAAAGCCGTAGAGGTCGAAAGTCTTACGCGTTGCACCATAAATAATGCCAGCAGTTATGCCAAAATCAAGAGTTTTTGCCCGGTTTCGCCCGATCGGCGGGCATCTGCGCATGAAATTTCATGCGTTTGAAATAATTTTACCAGTTGATAAAAAAATTGATCCGTTGCACCGTTCTGTCAACAGCAAGTGACAGCAGGGGTTTGATCAATGTCGCATAAGGTCTTTGAACCGGGAATATCTGCGGGCAGGCTTGAGGCCGATGCCTATGCAGCGCAGTTTTCGGATTTGCATCCGCCGCTTGAGCCGCACGCCGCGCTGGTGGCTGCGGACCGGTGTTATTTCTGCCACGACGCGCCGTGTATCACGGCCTGTCCGACAGACATCGACATTCCGCTTTTCATCCGCCAGATCGCCACGGGCACGCCTGATGCTGCGGCTAAAACGATCCTGAGCCAGAACATCATGGGGGGCATGTGCGCGCGGGTTTGCCCGACCGAACAACTGTGCGAAGAGGCCTGCGTGCGCGAAGCCGCCGAGGGCAAGCCGGTCAAGATTGGCCAACTACAGCGCTATGCCACGGACCATCTGCAAGAACAGGGCAAGCACCCCTTCGAGCGCGCCGAAGCAACCGGCAAGCGTATTGCCGTTGTGGGCGCTGGCCCTGCGGGTCTGTCCTGCGCGCATCGTTTGGCAATGCTGGGACATGATGTGGTGGTGCATGATGCACGGCCCAAGCCCGGTGGGCTGAACGAATATGGGATTGCCGCCTACAAAACCCCAGACGGTTTTGCACAGGCCGAGGTGGATTGGCTGATGCAGATCGGTGGGATCACGCTGAACAACGGCTCTGCTTTGGGGGCTGATATAACGTTGGGCGGGCTGAAGGCTGATTACGACGCGGTGTTCCTTGGTATGGGTCTTGGCGGTGTAAACGCTTTGGGTGCGACGGGTGAAGACAAGGCAGGCGTGCTGGACGCGGTCGATTTCATCGCTGAACTGCGGCAGGCCGGTGATGTGGCACAGGTGCCGATCGGGCGCGATGTGGTTGTGATCGGCGGTGGCATGACAGCGATTGATGCTGCTGTGCAGGCCAAGCTGTTAGGCGCATTGAATGTGACGTTGGTTTATCGCCGCGGGCGTGACCGGATGAACGCCAGCGTGTTTGAACAGGATTTGGCGGCCTCAAAGGGGGTGCGCATTGTGAATCACGCCGTGCCTGTCGCAGTGCATGGCAATGGGGCTGTCCGCGAGATCGAATTCGAATACGTCGATGCGGATATGAAAGGCACGGGCCAGATGCTGCGCCTTGCCGCCGATCAGGTGTTCAAGGCCATCGGTCAAACCCTGGAGGGCGACGCATTGCCCACGCTCGAAGGGCGCAAGATCAAGGTCGATGGCACCGGGCGCACGAGCGTTGATGGGATCTGGGCTGGTGGCGATTGCGCCAGCGGCGGCGACGATCTGACAGTGACAGCTGTGGCCGAAGGGCGCGATGCGGCGGTCGATATTCATATGGCATTGGTGGGTTAAACCTACCCGACGGGAGAACGCAAATGGCGGATCTGACAAGCAATTTCGTGGGCATCAAAAGTCCGAACCCTTTCTGGCTGGCCTCGGCCCCGCCAACCGACAAAGAATACAACGTTCGCCGCGCCTTTGAGGCAGGCTGGGGCGGTGTGGTATGGAAAACGCTGGGCATCGACCCGCCTGTGGTCAACGTCAACGGCCCCCGCTATGGCGCGATTTATGGCGCTGACCGCCGTTTACTAGGCCTCAACAACATCGAATTGATCACCGATCGCCCGCTTGCGCAGAACCTGCAAGAAATCAAGTCGGTCAAGCGTGACTATCCCGACCGCGCCATGGTCGTGTCGCTGATGGTGCCCTGCGAAGAAGAGCCTTGGAAATACATCCTGCCCTTGGTCGAGGAAACCGGCGCAGACGGGGTCGAGCTGAACTTTGGCTGCCCGCATGGCATGTCCGAACGTGGCATGGGCGCAGCCGTTGGCCAGGTGCCGGAATATATCGAAATGGTCACCCGCTGGGTCAAGGCCAGCACGCGGATGCCCGTGATTGTGAAGCTGACGCCGAACATTGCCGACATTCGCAAGCCAGCCGAGGCCGCGTTGCGCGGTGGTGCCGATGCGGTAAGCTTGATCAACACGATCAATTCGATCACGTCGGTTGATCTGGATTTGTTCGCGCCTGAACCGACGATTGACGGCAAGGGTGCGCATGGCGGTTATTGCGGTCCTGCGGTCAAGCCGATTGCGTTGAACATGGTGGCCGAAATTGCCCGCGATCCGGCGCTGTCACAAATCCCGATCAGCGGAATCGGTGGCGTGACCACATGGCGCGATGCGGCTGAATTTATGGCGCTTGGGGCTGGGAATGTGCAGGTTTGTACCGCCGTGATGACCTATGGTTTCAAGATCGTTCAGGAAATGATCAGCGGCTTGTCTGAATATCTGGACGACAAGGGGATGACATCGGTCGATCAATTGGTCCGCCGGGCGGTGCCAAATGTGACCGACTGGAACCAGCTGAACCTGAACTATGTCGCCAAAGCAAAGATCAACGAGGACCTGTGTATTTCCTGCGGGCGCTGCTTTGCGGCCTGCGAAGATACCTCGCATCAGGCCATTGCCATGTCCGAGGATCGCACTTTTTCGGTGATTGATGCGGAATGCGTGGCGTGTAACCTGTGTGTCAACGTCTGCCCCGTCGAGAACTGTATCACGATGGAAACGATGGCCCCCGGTACGACCGATCCGCGTACAGGCAAGGTTGTTGAAAAGGAGTACGCCAACTGGACGACCCATCCGAACAACCCTGCCGCAACCGCAGCGGAATAGGGTAAATCAGGACTTTTTGCTGTTCTTGAGGTTCACCAAAATGTCCGCGGTCGGCAAAGGCAACGGGCCTTCAGCTTTGGGGAGTTTGGGGTCCGCCTCTTCGGGGGGATTGCTGCCCGAGATGCTGTCAACCATCGCATCAACGCGTGCATTTCGCATTGCGTTGATGGCATAGCGCCGTGCGGAGTCTTCTTTCATCGCATCCGTCGCTATTGATGTTTTCGCGTTCACGACAGATTTGGCCGTCGCGTCAGATGTTGATATGCGGCCCCCGGTGGTTTGACTGGCTGTATAGCCGGTTGAACCGCCGCCAGATCCGGCACCGCTGTCGGTGGACGATCCGCCATTTCCGCTTGAAGTAGAGCTGGCTGTAGGGGGGATGGCTGTTGTCGGTGTTGCAACACTGGTTGCTGTTGGGGCCGGTGCCAAAGGCGTTTGCGGCGGCAGCAGAGTGCTGACAGATGATATAGAAACCATTTTTTTACTCCGTTAAATCAAAGTACAGTGCCCACCACCACGCGGTAACTGATTATCATTCTGTGTTAATCGGAAATCAAAAACATCTATTTTCTGAAAGGCTAGTTAACTGATCCTTTACGGGCGCAGCATCTTGCCGAACATGTCGCTTAGGTGGTCCGAGGCTTTTTGGTGGGGATCGGTGCCTTTTCCCAACAAAACAGATACTTGGGCCGCAAAGTCGGCATAGTGCTGCGTGGCGGCCCAGATCGAAAAGATCAGATGGTGCGGGTCCAGCGGTGCAATTTTTCCGGCGTCTATCCAGCCTGCAATAACCGCACATTTTTCATCAAATAGGGGCTTTAGATCGCTTTCCAAATGTGGGCCCATCCGCGGTGCCCCTTGCAAGATTTCGCCAGCAAACAGCCGGCTTTCGCGGGGCAGGTCGCGGGCCATATCCAGTTTGCGCTGCACATAGGCCAGAATTTCGGTCTGCGGATCGCCGTCTGGATCAAGTTCGACCAGAGGGTCGAGCCATGTCTCCATCAACTGGCTGAGCAGGGTCAGATGAATGTCTTCCTTGCCTTGAAAATAATAAAGAATATTGGGTTTGCTTAATCCCGCCTCTGCTGCGATCTGGTCTAGTGTCGCCCCCCGGTAGCCCTGTTTCGAGAACACTTCCAAGGCGGCATCCAAGATTACACGGCGGTTGCGCTTTTGGATGCGGCTGGGTTTCTTCTGTGTACCATCGGGCATCTGTGCCAGTTCCTTTTGATGTTGCCTGAAAAATCAGCACTCTTGCGGGGCGAGGCAGATTCTTTCGAAAGCAATTCTTGACAGATACCAACCTAATCGTAATCGTGTATTTACCAAATGGTAAAATTTTACGTTTTCCGCAAGACCGACTTAGACAAAGGATCCAGCTATGGCCGCGCCCGGTGAAAACCTGAAGATCAACCCCGACCGCTTGTGGGACAGTCTGATGGAGATGGCCCAGATTGGGCCCGGTGTGGCGGGCGGCAACAATCGCCAGACCCTGACCGACGAAGACGCGCAGGGCCGCGCGCTGTTTCAGAAGTGGTGCGAGGATGCGGGCTGCACGATGGGTCTGGACCAGATGGGCAATATGTTTGCACAGCGCGATGGCTCCGACCCCGATGCGCTGCCGGTCTATGTTGGATCGCACCTAGATACACAGCCGACAGGGGGCAAATATGACGGCGTGTTGGGCGTCCTTGGGGGCTTGGAAATTCTGCGCACGATGAATGATTTGGGCATCAGGACTAAGCACCCCATCGTGGTGACAAACTGGACCAACGAGGAAGGCACCCGCTTTGCGCCTGCGATGCTGTCTTCGGGCGTATTCGCGGGCATCCACACCCAAGATTGGGCCTATGCCAAGACCGATTCTGCGGGGCTTAGCTTTGGCGACGAGCTAAAGCGTATCGGCTGGCAGGGTGAGGAAAAAGTCGGCGCGCGCAAGATGCATGCGTTCTTTGAACTGCACATCGAACAAGGGCCGATCCTTGAGGCCGAAGGAAAAGATATCGGCGTCGTCACACATGGTCAGGGGTTGTCTTGGACCCAGGTAACCGTGACGGGCAAGGACGCGCATACAGGGTCGACGCCGATGCCGTTGCGCAAGAACGCCGGGTTGGGCATGGCGCGTATGCTTGAGGCAGTGGACCAGATCGCTTGGTCTCACGCCCCCCACGCTGTGGGCGCTGCGGGTCACATTGATGTCTACCCGAATTCGCGCAATGTGATTCCGGGGAAGGTGGTGTTTACCGTTGATTTCAGATCGCCTGATCTGGTTGTTATCGAGAAGATGGAAGCGCAATTTCGGGCCGATGCACAGAAGATCGCGGATGACATGGGGCTGGATGTGGTGTTCGAGAAAGTCGGAGGCTTTGATCCTGTCACCTTTGATGACGCTTGCGTATCCGCCATCAGAGCTGCGGCGGAGAGGTTGGGGTATTCGCATATGGATCTGATCTCGGGGGCGGGGCATGATGCGTGTTGGATCAACCGTGTGGCACCTTCTGCGATGGTGATGTGTCCGTGTGTTGACGGTCTAAGCCATAACGAGGCCGAAGAGATCACAAAGGACTGGGCCAAGGCGGGGGCAGATGTGCTGCTGCATGCGGTGTTGGAGACAGCGGAGATCGTCGGGTGAGGCCAACCGTTTTCTATGAAAGAAAACGGATCGGAGTTTTTGAAAAATTCTGTGGGGGTGCGTGATGTTGGGAGCGGGGCTTTCTATTGCGGATCGGATCACTGGGTTGATCGAGGCCGAACTGAGTGAGGCCGCATTGAGTGATGACAGGGTCGTTCGCAGGACGGCCGCGGATTTCCGCAAAACATTGCGCGCACCGCGAGAGATCAGGGTAAATTTTAGCGGCGGGATAACGCAAACATGTTGGTCGGTATCACGAGGGGACGGCACATACCGCGTGGTTTACATGCCGATTGCAGGTTATTTTTCCCTATGTGTCGAGAGCGATTTTGGCCCTTTGGATATTGGGGTACATGGGCCGGCACTCGGGTGTTTCGGGTCGGTTTGACGCAGACATAGGTGGCGGTTCAATGTTGGCGTAAAGTGGGGGCCAGCCCCCACGCCCCCGGGATTTTGAACCATTTGGAATAAGACATCAGACGGGAGTTTCGAGATGAGTAAGGTAATCAAGGGCGGCATGGTTTGTACGGCGGACCGGACCTGGAAAGCTGACGTGTTGATAGAAGGTGAAATCATCAAGCAGATCGGTGAGGGTCTGGTTGGGGATGAATATATTGATGCCGAGGGGGCCTATGTCATTCCCGGTGGTATTGATCCGCATACGCATCTTGAGATGCCTTTTATGGGCACCACGGCGGCAGAGACATTCGAGAGCGGAACTTGGGCTGCCGCAGTTGGCGGAACAACCATGATTGTGGATTTTTGTCTGCCGGGGGCGGATGGTTCAATCAAGAATGCGATCAACGAATGGCACCGCAAGTCCGCGCCGCAAATTTGTTCTGATGTCGGGTATCACATGGCGATTACCGGTTGGAACGAGAATGTCTTTGACGAGATGAAAGACGCCGTCGACATGGGCGTGAATTCCTTCAAGCACTTCATGG
The DNA here is from genome assembly GCF_041552635.1 of Sulfitobacter sp. Classification (GTDB taxonomy): domain Bacteria; phylum Pseudomonadota; class Alphaproteobacteria; order Rhodobacterales; family Rhodobacteraceae; genus Sulfitobacter. The sequence continues at coordinate 1,506 of NZ_JBFEKM010000040.1, read as the reverse complement.
CCTATAAGGGGGCCTTGATGGTTGAGGATGACGAAATGTTTGCGTCGTTCCAGCGGTGCGCCGAGTTGGGTGCCTTGCCGATGGTGCATGCCGAGAATGGCGATCTAGTTGCTGCTTTGCAGGAGAAATATTTCAATCAGGGAATTACCGGGCCCGAGGGCCATGCGTATTCACGTCCACCCGAGTTGGAAGGTGAAGCGGCGAACCGGGCGATTACCATTGCTGATGCCGCAGGGGTGCCTCTTTATATTGTGCATGTGTCCTGCGAGCAGACCCACGAGGCAATCCGGCGCGCGCGTCAAAAGGGGATGCGGGTGTATGGCGAGCCGCTGATCCAGTTCCTGACCTTGGACGAATCCGAATATTTCAACAAGGATTGGGACCATGCCGCGCGGCGTGTGATGTCGCCGCCGTTCCGGTCCAAGGACCATCAGGATAGTTTGTGGGCGGGCTTGCAATCGGGATCGTTGCAGGTTGTTGCTACGGACCACGCAGCGTTTTCCACGGCGCAAAAGCGTGCGGGCAAGGATGATTTCCGGATCATTCCGAACGGATCTAACGGGCTGGAGGAGCGGCTGGCGGTGCTGTGGACGGAAGGGGTCGAGACGGGCCGTTTGACGCCGAATGAATTTGTTGCCGCGACCAGTACCAACGTGGCTAAGATCCTGAACATCTATCCGCGCAAGGGGGCGATTGTTGAGGGGGCGGATGCTGATATCGTGGTTTGGGACCCCAAGATCAGCAAGACGATTTCGCCTGCCAACCACCATTCCGTGTTGGATTACAATGTCTTCGAGGGGTTCAATGTCACCGCGCAAAGCCGGTATACGCTGAGCCGGGGCGAGGTGATCTGGGCCTGGGGGCAGAATTCGCAGCCCAATCCGGGGCGGGGGCGGTTCATACCGCGGCCTGCTTTCCCATCGGGGAATGTAGCGCTGAGCAAGTGGAAAGAGCTGACCGCGCCCAAGATGATCAAACGCGATCCGTTGAATATTCCGGCGGGGATTTAAGCAGCGCTGATGGGGTTTCACACAGAGAGCAGTCTGGCGCGGTTCCGATGTGAAGGGCTATCGTCTGGTTGCTGGCCCTTCATTTGGACGTGTGACTACTTTCGACTGGACACCACGTTGGTTTTCAATGCCCCTTGGCTGGGGTGGGCGACAATTAAGAAGACAAACAAGTGCAATTCGGGGGCCGTCGAGAGCCAACGCTTGCTTCTGGAAGGACTGTGATATGAACGCTGTAATCTCGGCTAAGAACTTGTCGTTGACGTTTCAGACCAACGACGGGCCGGTTCATGCGTTGAAAGACGTGTCGTTGGATATCGAGAAGGGTGATTTCGTCAGCTTTATCGGGCCTTCGGGCTGCGGCAAGACGACGTTTTTGCGCTGCATGGCTGATCTTGAACAACCAACGGGTGGTACGATTACCGTGAACGGGGTTAGTGCCGAAGATGCGCGAATGGCGCGGGCTTATGGCTATGTGTTTCAGGCGGCCGGACTTTAT
>NZ_JBFEKM010000039.1:0-26273 GCF_041552635.1 Sulfitobacter sp. | reverse complement strand
TGGCCTCGTGAAGTGTCACGGATTTCTGCGGCAGACGGGGTGGGAATCGCCACGCCCACGGCAACCGCCTTTGTCGATGTCGGAGGCCAGTCGTTCGGCATTTTGGCATCCGCCGACAGTGCAACGCTGAGCGTGGTCATGGTGGACGCCAACGGGGCAATCGTCCTGACCGATCATGTGATGGATACACTTGATACCCGCTTTGACGGGGTCCATGTGATGGAAACTGCCACCCATAACGGGCGTGCCTATGTGGCTGTTGCTGGTGCTGATGATGGCGTGACCGTATTCGAATTGTTCGACGGCGGACGCCTTTCGCATATGACGACCATCGCCGATGGTCTGAACACCACGCTGGATGCTATTTCCGCGCTTAGCTTTACGGTTCAGGACGGGCTTTTACACCTTGCTGTGGCCTCGGGCGTTGAATCGGGACTTAGCGTTTTCACCGTCGATATTTCTTCGCGCGTTGCGGCAATCACGGGTACCGCTGGCGCTGATGCGCTGGCAGGCGGGGCTGGTGATGATCATCTGCTAGGCGGTGCGGGCAACGATACGCTTTCGGGCGCTTCGGGTGCGGATATTCTGTCTGACGGGGCGGGATCTGATCTTTTGATTGGGGGCGCTGGGCGGGACCGGTTTGTGTTCAGTGGCGACGGTGTGGTGGATACGATTGCGGATTTTGACATCACCCAAGACAGTATTGACCTGTCCGGCTGGGCGTTTCTGCGCAGCAATTCACAAATCACCTATCAAGGGACAAGCGACGGTGCCCAGCTTTCCTTTGGAGAGGAAACGCTGATCATCAAAACCGCCAATGGCCAATCCCTCAGCGCAGACCAGATTGCGTCGCTTCAACTGGTTGGCCAATCCCGTTTTATGCCGGATTGGGTGCTTCCGGACGAGCCGGATACGGAAACGGCACCGGGGGTTCCGGTCCCGTTGAACCTGATCGGCACCCCTGGGTCCGATACGCTTGCGGGGGACAATGCCGATGACATCATCGAAGGTCGGGCATCAGATGACGTTCTGTCGGGCATGGGGGGAAATGACACCATTCTAGGAGAGGATGGAAACGATGCCATGTACGGAAATGCTGGCAGCGACTTGGTCGAAGGAGGGGGCGGCGCTGACAGCATTTGGGGGGGTATCGGCTGGGATACCCTGCGCGGAAACGACGGCGATGATGTGCTGGTTGGCGGTGACGGTTTCGATGCAATCGGTGGCGGTGATGGAAACGATACGCTGTCCGGAAATAACGGCGCGGACAGGCTGTATGGTGATAATGGCAACGACAAACTTGTTGGCGGGCTGAATTCGGACAGCCTTTGGGGGGGGGCGGATCAGGATACGCTCGAAGGCAGCGCCGGGGCTGACAACCTGTATGGCGGTACAGGCAATGATCACCTTTTCGGAAATGCGGGGGCCGATTTCCTAGAGGGGGAATCCGGGAATGATCGGCTGTCCGGGGGCATTAATAACGACACACTTGATGGGGGGGCTGGCGACGACACGCTTCAGGGGGACAATGGATCCGATCTTTTAAGAGGCGGGGATGGCGACGATCTGCTGAAAGGCAATGCGGGGCATGACAATCTGGATGGCGGCCGCGGGAATGATATCTTGTCGGGTGGCATCGGGGCTGATCGGTTTACCTTTGGTTCCGGGCGGGATCGAATCCTTGATTTCCAAAACGAGATTGACACTTTGGTATTGGATTCAGCGCTTTGGGGCGGTGGGTCATTAAGCCTAAGCCAACTGGCGAACTACGTGACCGAGACCGCTGACGGATCAATATCTTTAGATTTTGGTAACGGGAACATTCTAGAACTCTCGGGTGTGGAAACATTGAGCGTCCTGAATGGCGATGTGGAGTTTGTATGAATAATTTCAAAGGAATAGATCGTGAAAGTCTGGGGAAATGGCAAACATGCTCTTCAAAGCTCCAAGATGTCCCGGTGATATCTGCGCAAGAACAACAGACCCAAAAGCCCAAACACAGCAGCTATGGAATAAACGTAAACCGGCATGGCGTAGGAAGCGTCGTAGCTGTGGTAAAACCCGGCGCGCAATAAGCCCACGATATGGACAATTGGATTATACCAAAGCCAGCCCCGATATGGCTCTGGTATGCTTTCAAGTGTAAAAATGACGGCAGAGATCAGCAAAAGCGGCCGTGTCAAAATGCTATAAACACGCTGCCAGATCGGAAACATCGACATCAAAAAGCAGTTAAACGTGCCGATGCCTAACCCCAAGGCTCCGGCCATTGCCAGAGCGGACAAGACATTACCTACTTCAAATGTTGTTCGTGTATCGAAAATCAGAACGATTCCCCCCAAAACGATTGCCCCCGCAAGAAACTGGGTTAAGAAATTTAGAAAAAAGCGGCCCAAAATGGCGTCAATAAATGTGACACGCGGATAGGCGAGCAGTTGTTTTGAATAGTTGATCGCCTGCGCCGTCTTGGCGCTGAGATCGCTGAACATTAAAAACGGCAATAGGCCCGTGGCATAGAACATGGGAAAATTTGTACCTAGCAGCGGGCTGCGAAATCCAACCGAAAAGATCGCCGACAAAAGTGCAATGCCCAAAACGGGCTCTGCTAAGGCCCACAGATATCCGCCGGGTGAGCGGCCGTAGCTGGCTGTCATTTCTCTTAAGATCAGTGCGCACAGCGTCCGCATTGTCCCAAAGCGCAAGGGTCGGTTGACCTTTCGCAAACCGCGCCGCGATTGACTCTTGGGATGGTTTGTTAACGACATTATGTGACCGATATGTCTGTGGTGATTGGGCCAGCCCAACGGGCGGGGACATTCGCACCAAAACGGTCGCCAATAAAGTCATACTGGTGCGCAAATGCTTCGTGAAACGCCCTTCGAAGGTCGTCGGGAAGCACCGCCGTTATGCCAAGATTGCTGAGGGTTTCCGGCTCTATCGTAATCGGGGGAATGTCTAAAAAACGGCAGATGTTCGCCATCGTATCCGTTTGAAACAGCGTTTCGTAAAACAGGTATTGAATTTGGTCGGCAGGAATTGCGGCCTCTAGCTCTGTTATGGTGCGCTGGTAATCTGCACGCTCGATTTTGGCCAAACGGTTGCTGTCGATCAGTTGTCTTGCCCGGGTTTCGCAGACCTCTTGAAAGTTCTCAGGGAGGGTGTTTGCCATCTTCACAGCCATCCGAATTTGCGACCACATCCGATCAATTGGGTCCCGAAGGATGAACATGAATTTTGCTGACCCTATTCGACCCATTTCCCCAAATGTTGCGCGGTCCAAAATCGCGTAGGCTGGTGTAATGTCGCAGATCACCTTTTGATTTTGATAACTTTCCAAAAGATAGGCCAGATAGGGCCCATGATCGCCAGTATCGCCAGTGTATATCGACAAAAGGGATGTTAAATCTTGTAAAAGCTCAACGTTAGCGCGGTTGCGCGGCCCGGTTTCAGCAACAAGACGTTTGGACAGGTTTTGTGCCGCCCTGACCCGCAGGTCGAGCACTTGCTGCGCTCTTCCGGAAACCACGTCAAAATAATGCAGCTCCTTGTTTCGAGAAAAATGCACCTGCGGGCTTTTGCGTAAAGCGTCGTAAAGCCATGTCGTGCCAGCCTTTTGGGCACCTATGCAAAAAACCATTCTGGCATTTTCCGGAAACATATTTGGGGTCTTTCGAAAAAGGGCGGTTCAGGCTCTCATGTTGTAACTGTGGCGTTCTATCGCTTCGTTAATATCGTCAAAATAATCGAGCTTTCCGTTTTCCAGCACTGCGCCTGCGGTACACATTTCGCGGACCATCCCGATGGAATGACTGACGAAAATTGAACCAGCGCGCGACATTCTATCGGTAAAAACCTGCTTGCTTTTGCGCTTGAAGGAGGCGTCGCCGACGGCGGTAATCTCGTCTATCAAATAGGTGTCAAACGCCAGCCCCATGGATACACCGAAGGCCAACCGCGACCGCATTCCTGATGAATATGATCGGATGGGCAGGTGAAAATGGCTGCCAAGCTCAGCGAAATCATCGACGTAAGCCATAAGCGCATCGGTGTTTGCGCCGTAAATCCGGGCGACAAATCTTGTATTCTGCGCACCGGTCATATCCGGGTGGAACGATCCCGCAAAACCGACGGGAAAAGAGATTTGTCCGTCAGTAAGGATTTCTCCAGATGTTGGGTCGGCGGTGCCTGCGATCATTTTCAGCAATGTAGATTTGCCCGCACCATTGCGCCCCAATAGACCAACGGAAACCCGGCTTGGAAAAATTGCATTGATATTGTCGGCCACAATTTTGCGCCGTCCGCGCAGCCGGTAGGTTTTTGTGAGGTTTTGCAAAGCGATCATGGCACTTTGCTAACGCCGATCCCTTAAAGAATAGCCAACCATGACCAAAATCGACCAAATGAGAAAACTGAACAGCGCGATCAACCCCATGGTGACGGGTCGGTTTGGATAGATCGAAGTTTCCGCCAGTGTCGGGCTGACATGTGCCGCAAGATATCGTGTCTGGCGCCGTGATTCTGCAACGGCGGCATCATAGGCCGCCAGTGCGGCTGTATAGGATTGTTCGGCAAATTGGCGGTCTACAGAGAGGCTTTCGAATTCACCCACTAAATCCGCAAAACGGTCATCACGGGTGTCGCTTGCACTGCCAATGCCAAGCTTGCCGCGTTCTTGCCGCAGCCGCGCTTCGATGACCTCGCGGCGGCGTTCCGCCTGCTTTGTCCGGGGGTCTCTTTCGGTGCTGGTCTGGCGCAGCATATCAAGGTCGATCAGGGTTTCGGCCATTTGCATTTCCAACGATGACAACAAGCCGGTCTGTATCTGCAACGTAGAATCAGGCGACACAATCTGGTTCTTATTGCGAAACTTTGTCACCTCGGCACGCGCAACCTTGAGCCGTTGAACGGCGGTCTCAAGCTCCTCTCGGGCGTGGCGCGTGGCGTCTTCTCTGGCAATGTCGGAGAGCCTGTTAATCATGCGCGAACTTTCATCATACACCATGCGCGCGATATTTTGGGCGTCTTGGGGATCGAACGCCTGCACCTCGAGGTCAATCAGGCCGGTGCTGCTGTCATTGTAAACAGTCACCATCCGCGCCCAATAATCGGTCAGATCTTCGATGGCACCGGGGGGGGCATAGCTGAAAATGGGGTCAATTTCGGGATCTGCCTTGGACCATAGGTGACGCAAATCAAGGGCATCATCGACGGTTCGCACCAGCTCTTGGCTCTGAATAAATTTATACAGAATATCTTCGTCCGATGACCCGGATCCGGACAGCTCTGCAACGCCGCCCAAAAGCTCGACTGCCGAACTTATTTCCTCTGTTCTGACAGAAAAGCCTGCAACCGAAACATAGCGGTCTGCTGCGCGTTCCCAAAGATACCAGGCGGCAGCCAGATTTGTCCCAAGCACACCCAGCAAAAAGCTGAGGAAAACGATCCTGTGGCGCAGTTTGATGCGGGCGCGACGCACTGGCGGGGCCACGGGATGTACTGGCACAGTATTCGCCGCGATCTGGGATGCAGGTTCAGCCGCTTGACGCGCCTCGGCCTTTGCCAAAAGCGCACGTTTCTTGGCAAAGCGTTGTTCTTCGATCCTGGCCAGTGCCTCTTCGCGCTCGCGAATTTTCAAGGCTTTGCGGTTGTCGTGCAAAACATGTTGATCCTTCAGCGGAGGAAATTTGTGAAGCGATGTATTGCGGGCCATTTCCTACCCCCGATCACTGAATATTAAGTGGGCTGTGGTTTTGTGCATAGCGAAACCATCCTGATCCATACCGGTGGAAAACCTATGCTGCCTCATGTTCACATCTTGCTTTGTACCAAAGATGGCGGTGCGTTTTTGGCCCCGCAACTGCATTCGATCCTGACGCAAACCCACCAAGACTGGAGCCTTTGGATAAGTGATGACGGGTCGACAGATCAAACAGTGCCCGAGATCGAAAGGTTCATCGCAAACCATCCGGATCGCGATATCCGATTGCTCCAAGGACCGAAAAAAGGCTGCGCGCAGAACTTTATGTCGCTGTTGGCGCAGCCCGAACTGGACGGTGCATGGGTCGCTTTCGCGGACCAAGATGACATCTGGATGCCGCACAAGCTTGGTCGCGCCGTCGATATGATTTGGCGGGGAACAGGGGCGCAGATCTATGCCAGTCGAAGCGTTTATACGGACAGTTGTTTGAATGTGATTGGTATGTCGCCCCGATATCAAAGGCCGTTTGAATTTGGCAATGCGCTTGTGCAAAACGTGCTGAACGGGAATACGATTGTCATTCCTCCAATGATTACTGATTTCTTGCGCAGCACGGTTGGCTTTTCGGTGCAGGCGAATGTGCCGTTCCACGACTGGTGGGTGTATCAGATGGTCACCGGCGCGGGGTTTGATGTGATCCATGACGCAAAACCGGGGATATTCTACCGCCAGCATGAGAACAATATTTTGGGCGCACAGCGTATCAATGTTATGCACCGCGCCATGCTGGTGATTCAGCGTATTTTCGTGGACTGGGTGGATCGCAATGTCATGGTGCTCAATGACCTCGCTCCTGTGTTGACCAAGCCAAGCCGACGGTTGCTGTTCAACTTTATTGACTGGCGCACACAGACCACGCCAATTCTGCGGGCGGCCCCTCAGTCGATTGGGGTATATCGGCAAAGCCAGTCCGGTGATCTGGCGCTGCGCGCATTGGGATGGATGGGAGGGGTGTAAAGGATCGATCATTTCATCAAGCCATTTTGAACCAGCGTTCCCATTAATTCGACATCCAAAGCCGCAAAATCAGCCAGCTTTTGACGATTGGCATCGCTTTCGATCCGGTCAAGCAGTAACGGCCAGCGTTTCGTGTTAGTGGATCCGGGACCAGCGTTGATACGCGTGTTGGAGAGGGCTGCTTTTTTACCCGTCAACTGATGCAGATCAGATTCCAGAGTGCCTAGGTTTTCGATGCTATAAATGCGATTCAGTTGGCTGGCCCCCATTCGGGCCTTGGTCAGAATTTCTGACGAAGAACAATCGGCCAATGCGGCAGCGCCGCGAATTTTCCGAGTCGCGAAATAGGCGCAGTAGAAATTTTCATAGTGGTCCAGAATGAAACGTTGCCAGTCCTTGGTCCCACCAAAGAAATAGTCATCGATTGAGCAGTGCCGAATTTTACGAAGGCCTGTGTTTTCAGGCAGGGTCAGCGCACTGTCTGGCAAGCCAAGAGATTTGTGGTGCAGGTAGAAATAAAAGGATGCGATCCGTTCGAATGGATCGCGCAGAATGGTGAAAACAAAGCGATCATTGCCGATGTCATCTAGCGTATCCCAATCCAAATGCCCTGAATACAGATGATAGCCAGCGGGAAACTGACCATCGTTTGGGGCTTGGGTGTGCACGCGCACGGGTGATGTTTGGTCGGCACCCACGATCCTGGACAGTTCAGAATGCACGGTTTGCCCGGCCGTTTTAGGAATATGCAGGAAAACTATTTTCTTCATCCCGGCACGCCGTCCCGCAGGTCAATTTTTTCGGGCAAATATGGGGTCACTGTACCGATCATTTCATAGATTCCCTTGCAGAAATCAGCGGGATTTGAGGGGTCGAGATGGTCCATTTGCCAAGGTGCGAACTGCCACCACTGGCTGCGCAGCATGGGGGTGATCAGGCTGGGCGGAAAACGCATTTTCTTGATCACCGCTGGGTTGCCCGTAACCACCGCAAAAGCCGGTACATCGCGGGTGACCACGGCATGTGCGCCCACGATCGCCCCGTCACCGATCGTCACACCCGCAGCGATATAGGCACCATGACCGATCCAGACATCATTCCCAATGGTCGTAATCTTTACCTTTGTGGGGGGGCCGTTGAAGCTGAATTTGTAGTTGTGATAATGTTCGGCCGCATCAAAGTTTTCACCAAGATCAAACAGCCGGTCGCCAAGGTAGAATGCGGGGCTGGTTGAGACCCAAGTGGTCGGGTGGTTTTGCCTGCCGATTTGTGTTGTCTCGCCGAAGGAACAATAGCGTCCGATTCGTGCGGCAAAGCAATACCCTGATACCTGATAAGAAAATGCGCCAAGCTCAAGCGAATGCTCGTACTGTGTCCACTTCAAGCTGCCTGGTGCCTCTAACACAGTATGTTGCGGGAGGTTTACAGATGACCCGCCCCTGTTCAAAACTTCGATGCCAGCCGCGCGCAGGGATTTTAGGGGTATTGCGATCTGGGACATTAGGCGGCTCTCTTGGGATGTTTAAGATGCTGGGCAAAATGTTGTTGCAGATTTTGGCCAAGATCATCCTTGCTGGCAAAGGGGATCGTGAAGCCATTTTCCGCTTGGGTCACAGCATCGCCTTGGGCACCCAGCCCAAAGGCATGAACAGGAAGGCCCGTCGCGAGCGCTTCATGTGTGGTGAACGAAAAGGTTTCCGGCCAAATCGACGGAATGATCCAATCGGTGATGCCATAGCGCGCCGCAATTTGCGCGAGGTTCGACATTTTATAGGCCCCGTGGACTGGGACGGAAGGCGGGAGTGGAAAGCTCAGATCGAAGTGGCCAACAATCGCGAGACCGATGTTGTTTGCTTCAAGGTAGCGGGCCAAACCATCAATCAGTCCCGCCCCTTTTTGGTAGCCAATATCGCCCAATACCCCGATCACGCGTCGTGCATGCGCGGGTTTTTGGATTAGGCGGGGCACAGGTTGCAAAATCTTATGGGGCTTCAGCGCGATCTTATCGCTGGCTTGTGGGTATGCCCGCACGACGATATCTGCGCTGTTTGACGAGAAAACAACCACGTCCTTTGCAGCCTCTATCAGCGCACCCCACTTTTCTTGCCAGCGGTCTAACGTCACGGTTTCGTTTCTGTTTTTCACCTGATGTGCAGGATTATCAGTTAGCGTTGGTTCGGGAATGCCGTCAAAACGACCCTGATCATCAAGCAGCGTGTAAGACGGGGACACAGCAAAATAGTCGTGGAATACGACTTCTATCGCATGCCGCCCTTCTTCACTGAGACTAAGAATAGCGTCCGGAAGGTTTGCCGGATCATGATCACCAACGCCGCAGGAATAGATGATCCGTCGTCGTGCAATGGGTAACAGCATTTTATGCACATAGGACAGATCATCGGTGCGCCCGGAAACGAGGCCATCGGGTGTCACAAGTTCGATTTGCCAACGCTTGGCCCCGCCGACCCTCAAGATGATGGCCGAGCGCCCCAATGCATGATGTTTTTTTGTAATTCTGTTTTGCAAGTACGCTTCGGCACCGCCGCCCATGCTGTGCGCCAGATAAATCGAAACTGGATAGGCATCCTGTGCCCCGACCCAAGCCAGCGCAAGTGCAAGGCGGGTTGAACGCAGTGGGTCGGCGCTGACAAAACGTTGCACTTCGATGTCATAGGCTGGATAGCGCTTGGTGATTTTTTGATTGTTTTCAGAGATCAGCTTTCGCTTTTCCGCTGAGCCAAAGCTTTGCCCGCCGCGATGTTCGACAAATAGGTTGGTGGCGCACATATGCTTGCCCCCGAACGCGCGGGCGCGTTGACACCAATCAACTTCTTCGCCATAGCCGCGCCCGAAAGCAGTGTCTAAATAATGGATTTTGGTGAGATATTTCAAATTTATCGCCATGCAAAAGCCGACGCCTGTGGGGGCAAACACACGCTCTGCACAAGGGTTTAGTCGGATTGCAGTCGCATCAATCTCATCCCCCTGTCGGGGGGCAAGTGGTTGAGGGGTGCAAATCAGAGGGGCGGTGAAAATCTCCGCATCATTTGACATTGGGGTCACTGTCGCTACGTCTTTTTCCGTCATCATCGGTGCAATCAGACGGCTGGCCCATCCAGCGGGTACCAGCGCATCAGAATTCATCAAGATTACAGGGTCACCCCACAGAAGCGCTTTTTCAAAGCCACGGTTGACGGAATGAATGAACCCCAGATTTTCATCGTTTTTTATGAGTATGACGGTGTCGGGATGTTGTTTTTTCCAATCTTCCAAAAAGGGGCGCACCCGCGGATCGCTCGAGCAGTCTTCGATCAGGATCAAACGCCATGCAACGTCGGTGTGTTGGACGACACGCTTCAACGCCTCTTGGACAAGGTCGAAAGCGTTGAAGACGGGCATGACGATTGTGATGCCGGTTTGTGGTTTCACCAAGTCCAAGGACAGCCGGAAAAGATCAGGATCCAGCTCTTGCGCTTGGGGCAAAGCAGTCAACTTTAGGCCCTGTTTTATATGGGCGCGATACCTTGAATTTCTGGTGATCAGCCACCCCAGACAGGCAGGCAAAAACGCCAGCAACGCGCAGACAAAGCGGAAAATGATACGAAGTTGAATATAGCGGATATTCATGAGAGGCAAAGGCATGGAAATTGTTGCGGCCGCGTCGTTTGCATCGTGAAATTCGACACCAAAACGCGAGATTTCACGCAACCCCACGGGCCCAAGGGGCAGAACTAGATCAAAGCCGAGATCAGGATTAAGGCCGTGCGCTTGTGCAACGTCATGCCGGTGCAGGTTTGCCTTGGTGGTCGCTTTGATACCGTTCATATGCAAGACGACCGTGCCCGCCAATGTCCAGCCAGCCACGCGAATTTCGCCTTGCGACATGGACACGACATCAATTGCGCCGACCATCTGGCCGTCGGCGTTGAATATCCCTTGGGGTTTTCCGCGCGCATTTAGATGTGCAGCGGCGTAGCGGGCAAAAAGAGCGGCGAGCTGTTTATACAAAATAAGTCATTTCGATTCTAAGTTCTTTAGAGTGAGCTTCAGATCAGCACGCTTGTGCTTAAGGGGAGGTTAAATTGACCAGGCCATGCGTTTGTTACCGACCAAGGAGAAGGCCTGAATGCCAAAGGACGGAATGAACGCGATCGAAGTCACTGATCTTGGTGCGAACAACCAGATCGATATTGATCCGACGGTTAAGGCCGCTCGCGGGGTTCAGATTTCCATCCATGGCCGCAATAATCACCTGATAATCGGGCAAGATACGGTATTAGGCGGCGGTATGATTGAACTGCGCAATCACGATAGTTCGATTACAATCGGTACGAATTGCAACTTGACGGGCGCGCTACGGTGCCGCGCTGTGAACAGCCATATTCGTATCGGCAATCATACGACGATGATGGGGGCTCAAATCACCCTGCACGAGGCTGGCATGATCACCTTGGGGGAGGATTGCATGTTGTCGGGTGATATTGCGATGGACGTGAGCGATATGCATTCGATCTTGGACAAGGAAACCGGTGAGCGGCTAAATATGCCGCGTGATATCTTGATTGGTGATCATGTGTGGCTTGCGCAAGGGGTGCGCGTCATGAAGGGGGCACGGATCGGCCAAGATGTAATCGTGGGGAGTCGCGCGATGGTTTTGGGGACCATTCCGGCCCATTCGTTGGCTGTCGGTGCGCCCGCGCGGGTTGTACGCAGCGGTGTCACATGGGACCGGCGACGTTTGCAGCCCGAAAAGGGATTTTGCGAGATTGAAGAAAACGTTGTTCAGCGTTCTAATTGATCCTAAACGATGCGGCTCGCGCACCCGGCGACATGTACGGTATCGAAGCCGTGGATTGCAAGGGCACGAGCAAAGCCAAGCTGGGAGGGCGTGGGGTCCCGGCTGACGAACGCGTCAAAAGGCCCATCGAATTCGAGGAAGAAGTTTTCCGGTTTCTTGCTCGCAACTTAGAAACTCTTGAGCTTGGCGACGATGTCGAAATCGTCCGGAGCGGGCGGGATGCGTTGGTGCCTTCGGACTTTACTGTGATGCAGGTCGGAGAAGCGGTGGCGGCCATCGAGTGCAAATCACATCGAAACAAGAAACATCGCCGCTACCTGTTGGAAACACTTGGGATGGCGGCGCTTCTATCCCAAGCGAGCGCTTCGGTCAGCTCTAAAGCCCCGAGGTAATCCCCCCTAAAATTAGTGGTGTTCCAAAGTAGAATTTTCTCGGCAAGGTATCTGAGGAGATTTACGATGAAGAACGGACGATTTAGCGACGCGCAGGTTATGGCTGTGTTGAAGCAGGCGGAGGGCGGCGTGCCAGTGTCTGAGCTGTGCCGCGAGCATGGGATGAGCAGTGCCAGCTTTTACAAATGGCGGGCCAAGTTTGGCGGCATGGACGCATCTTTGATTGCCGAGATGAAGGACATGGCCGAACAGAACCGCCGCCTCAAGAAGATGTATGCGGAGGTGAGCACGCAGAATGAGTTGCTCAAGGAAGCCCTTGGAAAAAAGTCTTAAGGCCGTCTCATCGACGAGAGATGGCCATGAAGGTGGTGGCGGTGCATGGGGTCAGTGTCGCGCTGGCGTGCCGCACGTTCCAGATCAGTGAGACCTGTTATCGCTACAGTCCAACGCTGAGCACCGAGAACGAGGAAATCGCCGATTGGTTGGAACGCCTGACGGCAAACAAGCGCACCTGGGGCTTTGGCTTGTGTTTTTTGTATCTGCGTAACGTTCAGGGTTATGGCTGGAACCACAAGCGGGTCTACCGGATCTACTGCGAACTGGAGTTAAACCTGCGCATCAAACCCAAGAAACGTTTGAAGCGGGACAAGCCCGAACCACTGGCAGTGCCTGACAGGCCCAATGAGACATGGTCAATGGATTTCATGGCAGATCAGCTCGCGGATGGTCGATCAATCCGAACACTGAACGTCCTGGATGACTTCAACCGCGAGGGTCTGTGCATCGAGGTAGACTTTTCGCTGCCAGCGGAGCGCGTTGTGCGCAGCCTGAACCAGATCATTGAATGGCGAGGTCAGCCGCAGACAATTCGTGTCGACAACGGCCCGGAATATGTCAGTGGCAAGCTCATGGAATGGGCTGAGAAACGCAACATCCGGCTTGAATACATCCAGCCGGGCAAACCCCAACAGAACGCGTATATTGAACGCTACAATCGCACCGTTCGCGGCGAGTGGCTTGGGCAATATATCTTTGAAACGATTGAGGAGGCACAAGACCAGGCGACTGAATGGCTCTGGACTTACAACAATGAGCGACCCAATATGGGTATCGGCGGCATGACACCCGCCATGAAACTGAAAACAGCCGCCTGAATTCTACGGCTGGACCCCATTAAAAATGGGGAGATTACCCCGAAGGTTTGGTCCAAACAGATATTTTAGGGAAAATATGGTGAGGACTCTATCCGGCCTCAGCGGGGCTTTTGGCCGCAAGCTCTGAAGTCACAGTAAGCGTTTCCCAAGCTTGATAATCATGGAATGGGTTGAGACCTATTATATTTCCTACTGTCTCGTCGCTCGCACTTGGCGCTGCGATCAGCTTTGCGAAGAGTCCCACGGCGTCGCCCATATTCCAATTCGATACAGAGAGTGACCTGCCCCCCGAAGTTTCCCTCACTTTGATGTAGAGTTTGCTCAACCTTTCGAAGGAGCAAACAGATGCGAAAGAGCCGATTTAGCGAAGCCCAGATTATTGGGATGATCAAAGAGCAAGAAGCTGGGATGCCGACTGCGGATGAAGTACAGGCGCTTGCTTTCGGTAGCTTCGCTCTCACGCCTGCGCTCTGATTTTGCGACTGCAGCGAATGTCAGGAACGACGCGCCGCGCCGCAGCATCAGAGGTGATTAACTAACGGTTGCTACGGGCCGAATGCTGCACTGGTTATCTCTCGAATGGGGCGGTGCAGCTGCCCGCAATTTGATCTCGACGCACACCGTCACAACAGAGTGTGAAATTCGTCCTCTGTCGCTCGCCGTTAACTACTCGGCAAAATTCCAGCGTCGGAAAAAAACGACACCGAGCATGCAGAAAATTCGACGTTGAGAAAAATGCTTCAAACGGGGACAGCGCAAACTATTGGGAGAATCGCGCAAACCTTCGGGTAGAACGTAAGGTTATGCGCGATCCTACAAACCTGTAGGGAAGCACGTAACCTTGCGCCTCGCTTGCCGGATATCAATGACTTAGAAGACTTTCTGAGCACATAAAATTGCGCCAGTTGAGCGCATAAATTTGCGCGTCACATCGCAAGGCGCAAAGCCGATCATTCACCAAGTCGCAGTGATTGGCAGCTTTGTGTACAAAACAGACTGATGCTACGGCATGTCCATTTTTGACAGTAAAGGGGGTGGGAGCCAACTTTTGCGGCGTCATTCACGAACAGAAGCGATGCGCCACGCTGGAGAAATGTCCTGGCTCAGCGGTCCAAGATGGAGGTACTACTTGGACTATCGTAAACAGGACTTGAAAGAGGACCATATCCTGAAACGGGAAACTGCTTCCGCAATATTCTATGAATTGTCCGCAGCGGCGCCGTAGCTTCTGACAGGGCTTGCGTGAAGTGTCGGAAAGGTTGCATATGGCTGATTTTCGTGAACTGACTGAAATAGGGTTCGCGGACAGGGTGCCCTTGGGAAAGATGGTGAACTCAGTGCCGCTGTTCCGGCTCAAGAGATGAGGCAGTGTGACAGGTGGGCAAGCTAACCCGAACAAGACGCGCGCCGGCAGTAGAACCGGCATTTGGCTGGACCTATCTCTCGCGTGAGGCGCTGGCCCGCGCGAAGGCTCAGATGGACGAAGAGTCCATGGGAGTGCGCGATGAGATCGGCTTTCTGACTATCCATCAGCGATATGCCGATCATTTCTTTCCCGGCACGTCGGTCCTGCACACCCGTGCGCGATACGCGCTGTTCGTGCCTTGGCTGTTCGAGGATCTTGCGGGTAAAGTCGGACTGGCGGCGCAACGTGTCCTGCGCGACCGCGAAAGACTGCTCGCAGGACGGTTGAAAGACGCGGGCGAAGCCCAAGTGATTGGCAGCCGGGTGTTTCCAAAGCCCTCAAGCCAGCCGCCGTCTACAGTCTATTGGAACGCGCTTGCGGTTTGGGGAATCTTACGCCCGCGGCAGGACGGTGGGACGGTTTCCCGAGAGCAGGCGCATCGTCTGCTGAAGGCCGTCGCCTCGCCTATTGACGACGATGGTCAGCCTCTTGTGAGCTTCGAGCCGCCCTTCGTGCCGCTACTCGAACGTCCGGAAAATTGGCAGAGCGGCGACATCACGCTGCGTCTGAAAAGGCCGGAGGCGGATTTCTTGCGCGAGCGTCTGGGGCAGCTGCGAGGCAATGGCGGCGGTGAGCTGTCGCTGCTTGCAAGGCTGGTCAGATCCAAGAATAGGGCTCCTCCCGGGATGTGGTCTGACGAGATAGATGCGGTCGCCAGTGCCGATAAGGGGTTGCTCGCCCGCGCGCGGCAGGCCGCTTGTCTTGCCGGCATCGGTCGCGCTGTTTATGATGCCCTGCTGGAGCGGAGCGTCGAGTTCGACGACAAACTACAAATCTCAGACCGCCACCGCGAACATCTCAAGGATATCCTTGCGGAACAGGGCGCAACAGCAGGAGATCTCGATATCGCGGCGCTCGAATCGGACATCGGGTCCTTGCCAGCGAAATTGCTTGCCGTGGTGATGGCGACGAAAGACTGGATTGCTTCGGGATCAATGGACCCCAAAGCGCTTTTAGAAGTCTATAGTGCTGCCGAAGCGCGAAAGGGGCCGCGCGCGCGGCTTGCTCCGACTCCCAATGGGCGTGCTCGCCGACACGAATGGTCAAGCGACCAGCATGTATTGGCCGGCCCCCTGCATTACAGGTGGCAGCAGGTCAGTACGCTTCTCGATGACCTGGCGGACGCTGAATGAGCGGCGCGGTCGATAATTGGCCAGCTCTTTCGTTTCTTGAAGGCCTGCGTCCCGGCCCCGATGAGCAGGTCGAATTGGCGTTGCTTGCGTTCTATTCGGCGGACCTTGGATCGATCGGGGCGACTTTGCTGGCCCTCGCGGGCAAGGACAGTGATGGGGGCAAAGGCAGCCCGTCCGATTTCGCTGATGCTGTCGAGCGCCTACGTGGCAAAGTCCGGATCATCATACAGCGCGGTCGACTTGCCAAGATGCGGCAAACACCGCGTATCGCGGCGGTGCTGGACCAATTCCTGCGGGAAGTCGATTTCGACGAAGCTGACCATAGTTGGCATCCCAAGGTGGCGCTTATACGAACGCGGAGCGAGGGCGGCGCGGTCGGCTGGCGGCTCTGGATAGGAAGCCGCAATCTCACTGAGTGCGTCAACCGTGACATCGGCCTCTTGCTTGTTTCAGGCGCAAAAAGCGGAGATACGATTTCTGGAGTAGGTGATCTGGCCCGCTCGCTGGCCGAGCGGGCCGCGTTGAAAGCGGTCCGGCCAGCGTCCCTTGCAGCCGCGGTTTCGAAGGTCTCATGGCGCGCGCCAACCGGCGTGCGTGTCGCGCAAATTCGGTGGTCCACAGGGATTGGGGGCCTGCAAGTTCCGATCGTACCGCCTGGGGCCGATGAAATCGTAATTGTGAGCCCGTTCGTCGATAAGACGTTTCTGGCCGGGCGAGTTGCGAAAAGGCCGACTTCGGCAAAGCGCGTGCTGCTAACCTCGATGCGCGAGATCGAGAGGATCGGCCCGTCGCTCGCTTCTTTCGACGAGTTGCTGGCGTTGGATGCACCGGATTATCCCATCGGCGATCCGGAGCCGAAGCAAGCGCGCCCCGCCCCGGCATCCGAGGCAGATATTGCAAATGACGAGGAGGAAGAGATCGGCCGTGGTCTCCATGCAAAATTGCTCTTCGTTCGCGCGGGACGCAAACGAACCTTATGGCTTGGCAGCGCTAACGCAACCATGCGGGCATGGACAGGCCGCAACGCTGAGGTCACGGCCGAACTGCATGTCACCGAGGCTGTGGAAAAAGGTCTGAAGGCATTGCTCAACTCGGCGCGGATTGTCGAGCCGCCGGTCAGCGAATATCATCCAGACGCGGCAGCGCTTGAAGAAGAAGCGCTTGAGCGCGCTCGGACGCAAGTCGCAGCTCGGTGGGCAAGCACGCTCAACATCGACGGTGATGAGCTTCGTCTTGTCCATGACATTGATCTCCATCCAAATGGACCGCACCCTGAGGGTGCGGACATCCTGCTTGAAGTCGGCAGCTTGCACGGCGAGCTCAAACCCTGGCCGCGGCGGCAGGCGACGGTGGCGCTTGGGGCGACACCGACCGCCGAACGAAGCGAGTTCGTACGCTTGCGGGTCAGCCGTGGTGAGAAGGGGCTTTCCTGGCTGCAGCGCGTCCCGGCTGACCCGCCTTTCGGCGAAGACCGCGATCGCGCGGCCTTTGTGCTACTTCTGGGTGCGAGGGGCTTCCTACTTTGGTTGGCAGGACTGTTGGCAGATGATGGTCGCGATGGGGACGCTGACTGGACGATTGAGAAGCAACCGGCTCGTGCCGCTCCCAGTGCAAATCCTGCGCTTGATCCCCTGCTGCCGACGCTGGAGGAAATGCTCGCGGCTTGGTCGCGCGATCAAGGTAGGTTTAGCGAGATCGAACGCCGTGTGTCAGACTACCTGCCGGCGTTGCTGGAACTGGCCGATCAGGAAGACCCGCGAACCGCTGAGATGTTGCGCCGCTTCGAGTCGCTATGGCGCAAGCTGAGGATCGGTCTGGCCGGAAAGCGCAAGGGGATGCGTCGATGAGCAATCCCAAGCCCTTCCAGGCAGCAGCCGTTGATGCGGCACTCGCGGCATTTGCCAATCAGGATGGCCGCCGCCGCTTCCTGGTAGCCGATGAAGTCGGACTGGGAAAGACTGTCGTTGCGAAGGAAGTGACGCGCCGTATGTCAGAAGACGGCAAGCTGCCTCTTATTGTCTATTACATCGCCAACGGCCATGCGGTCTCTCAACAGAACAAGGGGCGCGTCGTCAGTTTCCTCGAAGAGCAGGCACGTAAGGCCACTGTTGCGACGCCGGATCGGCTCTCCCTGATGGCGGTCGCGAAGAGGCCCGATCATCCGGTTCTGATCTACGCGCTGACGCCTGCGACGTCCTTCCCAGGCGCGCGTGTTCGTCTGACGGGCGGAAGAAAAGAAGAGCGGGCCTTTCTTAATGTGCTGCTGGGCCGCGCCTACCCCGCATTCGCACGAGATCTCGATCCGGCCATAATGCGTCAGAGAGTCGGCGAATCCTCGTGGAATTGGCTGGTCGAAGATGCCAAGAGAAAACTTGCTGCAGCGCCACCGAATCTGACACAGCGGTTTCGTGAGGCGCTGGCAGCCGAATTCGGTAAGCCGGTGCGCGAAATGCTCGATCGGGCCCTAAGTGGTGACCCGCTGCGGAAGATCAAGCCGCTCAAGTCAACCAGCTTCGTCGGTCGTCTGCGCCGTGCACTGGCGCTGGCGACACTCCGTCACCAACCGCCCGATTTAGTCATTCTGGATGAATTTCAGCGCTACAGGCATCTCCTGAATGAAAAGGACGCCGATCCGCTCCTCAAAGCGCTGCTGGAACCGCACGGGGTGGAAGATCGGCCCGCCATCCTGCTGCTCAGCGCGACCCCTTACCGGCTGCTTAGCACGCGATGGGAGGAAACTCAGGGTGCCTTGGCGCAGACCGAGCTGCTGGCGTTGATCGAGTTCCTCGCTGGTGGAGCTGTCCGCGACCACGCCAAGACCTTATTTTCTGAGTTCGGCGAAAAATTACGGGACATTGCTGCGCATGTGGAGCCGCGCGATCCCAATCTGGAGGACGCGATCCGAGAGGCTGGTAGACTGCGGGATGCTCTTCGCGCACTTCTGACCCCGGTCATGTCCAGGACTGAGCGGGACAGCTTCGCCTTTGGTGATCCGCTGGCTCGAACGCAATTCCTTGCAGCGGATCCGATCGCCGAGGACTTTCGGGTCTATCGGCATCTTGCCGACAGCTTCCCTGAGGACATGCGATACGAAGCGCTCCCCTATTGGTCTTCCGTTCCGCTGCCCGCGCAATCTTTGGGGCCCAGATATGCGGCCTGGAAGCGAGCAAACATCAAAGCCGCACCGAAACTCACAAAGATGACAAAGGAGCGCCGAAACAAGCTCGACGCGCCAGCGAGGTGGCCTGACGCGAAACTCAGGGCGCTCAGCGCCGCGGTGCCGGCGAAACTCCTATCCCTGCCATGGGTCGCGCCATCCTTGCCGTGGTGGCCGCTTGCTGGCGGCTGGAAGGGTGAAGTAACCGATCCGAAACTTTTAATGTTCAGCCGATTTCGGGCGACTCCGCCAAGCGTGGCGGCACTCCTTAGTTTCGGCGTCGAAGCGGCGTGCCTCCCCAGACAGCGCGGCGGCTACGAGAAAGCCTATCGGCGTCGACGCTTCAAGCTAACGGCTGCGCCCGGACCGGTGATGGCCGCCTTCCATCCGTCACCGTGGCTCATCCGACATACGGATCCGCTCGCTAAGGCGGGAAAAACGATCGGTGCCATCCGCAAGCACGTAAGGCTGCAGATCCTTGCCGCACTTCCCAAGGGGATCGTCGAAAAAGACACGGTGACGGCCCGCCGCCGACATCGATCCATCGGCCGGACCCTGGCTGCGATAGAGCAGGCGGCGGGCGTGGCCGACCAATCGGCTACAGCCTGGATCAGCGCAGTGGGCGAGGACCGCGCCGCACGATCCGCCGTGCACAAATGGCGACAGACACCAAGGATCGAACGCCTCTCGCCGACTGAACTCGATGATCTCATCGACTATGCCATTGGCGCACCGGGCGTGGTGCTTGGCCGGGCTCTGATGCGGCATGACAAGACCATCATTGATCCTCCGCGCTTTGGTGAACTCGTAAAATTGAGCTGGCAGGGCTTGCGCGCTTATCTGGATAATCCGGTGATCCTGTCGTCCCTGCCTGGCAATAACGCCGTCGATAAGGTGATGGGCGCTGTTGTCGATGGCGGTTTCGAAAGTGTCCTCGACGAGCATTTCTGGTTGCGAGCGCAAAATCTTGCAGATGGTGCGGCGGGCCTTGCCAGGGATTTGCAGTCTGCGCTGGGCCTGCGCGCGGGTAGCTTCAGTTTTCACAGTGTTGGCGGGTTATCGCAAAAGATACCAGTACGGTCTCATGTCGCTGTTCCGTTTGGCGACGCCGAGGCAGAACCGGCCGGCAAGGTGAATGGAATACACGCGCCATCCAGACCCGCGCGGCCGGACGAAGTCCGCCGCAGCTTCAATACGCCGTTCTGGCCACACGTGCTGGCAACGACATCGGTCGGACAGGAAGGTCTGGATTTCCATCCTTGGTGTTCGCATGTCGTGCATTGGGATTTGCCTTCCAACCCGCTTGACCTTGAGCAACGCGAAGGTCGCATTCATCGCTTTGCCGGGCTGGCGGTCAGGCGGCGACTTTCGGCGTTGTTGCACAATGAAGCCCTTCAAGACGCCGTTGAAAAGGGCGGTTCGCCATGGAATCACCTGGCGCGCCAAGCGGAAAAACTGGTTGATGCGAGCGGCCTTCGTCCCTGGTGGGTGCTTGAGGATGCCGAGATCAGCCGCCACATCTTCGAGCGCCCATTTGGCCGCGACATAAGTCGGTTTGCACAGCTGCGCGAGCAGCGCATGATCTATCGCCTGGCGCTGGGTCAGCCCAACCAAGAAGACTTCGTCGAGATTCTTGCGCACGGCGGCGAAGCCACCCGCCTGCTGTTACGCCCACTTGTGTTGGATCTCTCTGCCATGGGGCTGCGTTAGTCTCCCGCTCTGGCGCCGTCGAGCTGTCATGAGGACTCGGCGGAGCATCCAAAGGCAAAGCGAACGTAGTGATGGCAATCCCCAGATATCAAATGACATGCCTTTTCCTCCGTCAGGTCTCGACTTCTCGTGTTGGGTCCTCCGGTTCAGGATCAGATATCAGGGCGAATAAAGGCGCATTCGGATTTGATGTTGGAACGTTCCCAACTTCTTGGCGGACAAGAGACTGGACCTCATCGGACAGCGTTCAATGAGCGCCGCAAAAAGGCTGCAGAAGAGCGCGAAAAGACAGCTGAAGCGCATTCGTCTGCTGAAAAGCTGAAATACGGTTTTGAGGCTGAAAAGCGTTCCGGCGAAACAATCCTATTGAAAGCAGAAACACGTCTTGAGTCTGCTGAGGCTGAACTCAATGCTGCCAGCCAAAAAATAGCAATCTTGCCAGTACGCTTGGAATATCTTTTGTCTAAGCCCATGGACGAGGTCACACACCTCGAAGAGCGCATATCTATGCTTGAGAAACACCGCTTGGCATCTCAAGAAACAGTCAAAACCCGGCGAACTGATATTGAGGCGATCATCTTGACGCGAGTGGACGCGCAAGAAGATGGCTCGCTTGAGGAAAGTCTGGAGAGTCTCCAGGCTCGTAAGGTTAAGGTCACCGCTTACGACGAGGAAAATCAAAAGAAGGAACAGGACTACACATCCCAGCTTCGGGTCGACATGGATGCGAAAGTTCGCCAAGCCGCGATTGTCACGCTAATCGACGAGGCAAGACAAGTTCGCGATACTTGGGCGGCAGTCAATGACACCGTGGGATCGGCCAATGGCGACAGGTTCTCTCAGATCGCTCAGGAGGTGACCCTCTCGATCCTGGTGGAACAAGCGAACCACCATCTTGAAGGTATCAAACCTCGCTATCGTTTGGCGATGGGCGAGGGGAAGCTCTCCCTGCATGTAGTTGATGAAGATATGGCCGGCGAAATCCGATCTACGCGCAGTTTATCTGGGGGCGAGAGGTTTCTTGTCTCTCTTGCGCTGGCTTTGGCGCTTTCGTCCGTCGGCGGCTCGGGTGCGATCTCTGGTACGTTGTTCATCGACGAGGGTTTCGGCACCCTTGATGCGGAAAGCTTGGATCTGGCGATAGACGCCCTTGAGGCCTTCCAAGCGCAAGGCCGCATGGTAGGCGTGATCAGCCATGTGCAGGCGATGAAAGACCGCATTCCCATGCAGGTCCAAATTGAGGCTCAAGGGGATGGATCGAGTGAAGTCGTGGTTGCTGGATAGCAACCACATGTGCCGCTTCGAGTGAATAGCATTTCGCAGTCGATAAAAAAATATGGGGAGGTCAGCCATACTTCTCTGTTTAGTCTCGAAGCCAGGCAATTGCATCTCGCACTGTGTCATAATCAGGCATAGCAGCTTTGTATGCTGGATTGGAAAACTCTTGTAAGAACGTTCTGCGAGCTGCATTTGTCTTCGCTATTCCAAGGTGGGCTTCAACGGCACCTTTCGACCACAACCAGATCCCGCATGCTTTTAATTCCTCGTGCAGGCGCTCTATGCAAGGAATTGCGGTAGTATTATTTGCAAGAAGTTCAAAAGCAGCAGTAGCGGGAGCACCGTTGTGACTCCTCGGAAGTCCCTCCCCATCAAGACCAATATCGCCAGCGTCCCTGAGTTCTACGAGAACCGCTTTGCATGCGATTATATCCACATGGTTTGGGTTAATAAGGCCTTTTATAGGTGCAATTCTGAAAGCGAAGTCGAGATCAACAATCGCTTTGGTTGGCACTCCCATAGCGTTCAGAACTTTCATTGCGTCGGGAATGTTGGGCGTACCCCCAATATCTACCAATCCAATCTTGTCTTCGTCAGGCGTAAGCCCACACTCATCTTGGAATATCGTAGGTAGTAACGTACGTTCTGTCTTACCTTCGACGATCCCAACGCGCTCAGAGAATAGTATTTTACTGGAGTTCGAAAGAGCAAAGAGTGTCTCCGATTGATGCTCGGCGCTTGCGATGGCTTCAGTCACAGCATCCTTGATTCGAGTATAGCATTTAGTCCCATCAGCAGCGGTTCTACGGACGAGTAGAGCGTTTGGAGCATCGGAGCATGAAATCATATTAGCTGAATGCGTTGTTATAAGCACCTGGTACCCGTCACCTGAAAGGCGGCTCAGAGCTGCGCGTACGACTTCCACTGCCTGTGGGTGCAGGTAAAGCTCTGGTTCGTCGATCAGGAGAAGCGTGGTCCTCCCAGCATTTCCGCCTGCCGCCTTTCTGACGTCGGCCAGACATTTGACCAGAGCGATCTGGATAGATCGCTGAGCGCCATGTCCGAAGGATGATGCATCACGACCTATTAGATCCTCATAGCCGTCTTCAAATATTCTGATTGTTGCGGCCTTCATAAAATCAGAAAACTCTGGTAATGGAATATGTGTCCTTGCAGATACGCCTGGGAAGAGCTTGGAAAGTTCGCCCTGAATACGTTCGTCAAGATCGAGAAGCGTTTCGTCCTTATCAACGGCATTTGAAGATAGCTTTTGCCCAATATCTTGAAGCGCAATGGCGACTGTAGGTGAATACCTTTCAATGACTGGTCCCATGATCTCTTTTAAGAGCTTTCCTATTGTTGTGCTGCTACCAAACTTTCCCACATCTTCGGTCGCATTCTCCATCGCCCCTATGAAGATGGGGTCTGGAAACAAAGCCGCTATTGCGGCATCAATACCCGTCGGGTTCGCCACCCAAATTTCGTCATTGTTCTCTCTTTGGAGTACTTCCAGGCGTATTGAAGACGCACTTTGCCCCGGCGCTGCTTGTGTCCGTCGAATGCGAATACAACCGTTGACTATTAGTGGTTCAATGCGTCTCCTATGTGCGTCCCCAATGGCAACAAGGACATCATCGGTAATTCCTACGATTTCCGCCTCCACTATGACAGGTTGGTCGACTTGGTAAAAATCTTCGATCGTCAAGCTGGACTTCTTAATTACCCAAGCGACAGCGCGGATAATATTCGTTTTGCCAGCATTATTGTAGCCAACTAACGGGGTGTAATAAGAAAGTGGAAATGTCCCGTCGGATATAGACTTAAAATTTTGGATTCTCGTTTCCGAAATATGATGCAAAGTTGCCTCCCAATAAAGTTGAGGAGAGCATTCCTGATACTATGAGTGTATTCAACACTGTTTTGTATTTCATGCAGCGATGTGCTCGTATAAAGGCTGCAATTCCAGAGTCTGTTCATCTGAAAAAAAAGCAAAGGGTGGCCATCTCGCGGATCAGCACTTGTCGCTTGATAGCGTTCGCCGAGAAGAAGCTGGGCAAGCGAAAGTGGCTGACATTCAATAGTCGACCGGCCTGCTGCGTCGCAGCCCATCGATCCTGCCATTCGCTGTAAATCCAGAACTTTAAGGGTGTCGGTTCACTTTGTGCAGGTAATGGAACCGTAGCGCGGTCTTTGGCAGTCTAATAAAATGATCGAATGCAACATTCTCGGCCATGACTATCCAAGAAATGATCCGGCTGGAGCCATTGCGGTTATGGTTTAAGACCGCGAGGAAAAGAGGGTTACAACCATTCCGATTCCCGAGTCTCAAAAAATATCTCGGTTTGGAGCTGGAGGCTGTACAAATATACGGTGCCCAAAGACAAGCGTTTTTGGTAAGCCGTGGCAATGCCTGTCATTAATGCCGCCTCGCCTTAACAAACTCAACTTCGCGCTTTGAAGCCGTCACTTGAAAGTAACACAATGCCGACAATTTCCAATGAGGTTTACGAAATGCAAATGGCCAGCATGGTCAACGAGGGGTTTGCACTTGATCCCCCTGGATACGAGCGATTGAACTCATGGACATATGTTCTCATGCACCTCCAAACGGCGCGCGCTAATTTCGACTGGATCAAGGATTACGCAATTGATTTAGATGACTTAGTTAACATAAATCGGTATCAGGCCTTCCTTGTCGCCGCGATTGTCGCTTACTGCCGCTGCTATGCTTCTACGGGTCCTGGTATTCAGAAACTCGACGCAAAGAAGGTATACTCAGGTTCAAGTGACGGGATGGAAGTTCACCGGCGTTTGATGGCCCTTCGCAATACTTTTGCCGCCCATGCGGATCGAAACGATCTTACGCGAGTCACGCTGGCGGTAAAGGATGATGGAGATCAGATCATTATACGGCACGTAATGACGAATGCCATGCCGGTCCACGAAATCCTCGATTTTCTTGAAGCGGTTGACCACACGGAGCACTTCGCGATTGCACAGCTCAATAGGCAACTCGATAAGCTTGGCATTAAGCTCGGGAAGACCATAACGCTCGATTAGACGGGATCGTTGGAATGCCAATCACTGGCAAGTCGTTCAACTGGGATGCATTGAACCTGATCGTCATACGAATTTCTATGGAGAGCTGAATGGCATACTGCCGAGAAGATTTTTTGGTACTGCGTGTACGGCTTAACAGGTCCTTGAGAGACCAATCTGGGGAACCGCTTTCCTGTCAACTGTATGATTGCGATAGCGCAGCTGGGTCACTTTCTCTGATTGACGATTATGGCGATGAGGTTGAATTTCACGTCGCTGAGGCCTGCAATATAGCGAATCTTATTACATCTCTTGACCGAATTCTATCTTTGCCGAGGTCAAATATTGCTTGTTCGGATATGTCAGAGATATTCCTGATATCCCTTGATGTTCTCAGGGAGTACATTCAGGCGGCTTCAGAGCCAGATCGCTATCAAGAGACTGAAGCAGACAAAAACATCCGTGCTTGGGCAGGGTTTATTAAGCACCCACAAAGATATGTATTCGCCCATAGGTGTCTTTCGGACAGTTACGAAGACGCCAATCCAGAAACAGCTACCATCTCCACCAATTATCTCAGAAGCTGGGATGGCTTGAACAGGCGTGAGAAAGACGCAAGGAAAGCAGACCTTGCTCATCGCATTGTAGCTGTCGAGCTTCCAAGCGTAGATGAAGTCTCGGAATTTTATAATTCTTGCGCTAAACACCTGCAAGTATTGATAAAAAGTGAAAATAAATCAATCTGAAAACCGAACGAAATCTCCATGAAATTGGTGAGGCACGTAGGGCTTGCCGTCAACCGTCAGGGACCATGGCAACGTCTCTTATCTACATCTTGAACGCCAAGAGAGCGACAAATGGCCTCGAGGCTCCACTCATTGCGCGGTCCTGTCAAACCGAGTAACCAAAGTCGGCTTTCGTCATCAATATTTGGTGCCTCGCGTATTCCGCGGTAGTCTATTTTCTGCGCTTCTGGCATCTGGATGGCAAAAGCCAGACTTGGTCCTCAGTTCGAAACTGTCCTTAGTGAATTTTTTGAGAGAATATAGAATTTAATCTAAAGGCTTAGCTACGACGGAGAGGATACAAACTACGTGCGCGCTGTAATGGACGATGGGCAAAGACTGACCGAGGGGCAATTTGAAAGTACACTCAGGTTTGAAAGAGAAGCAGCGAACTTGGCGCGAACCTCTAAGTCCAGCATTTTTGCGACGATCACGTAAGTTATTGAATTAATAGGTCTTCATATTTTCGGTATCATCCGCGACGCGCAAAGTTATACGCGCCGCGCAATTTTATGTGCTTCCCTACAAAACCGTCAGAAGTCTAGATTTTCGACGTTCAATGCGTTCTGCTGGATGAATTCACGACGTGGTTCGACCACATCGCCCATCAGTTTGGTGAACAGATCATCCGCCTCCGCCATGTCTTC
>NZ_JBFEKM010000038.1:0-26586 GCF_041552635.1 Sulfitobacter sp. | reverse complement strand
TCCATCTTGCCGCGCAGCTCGTTGGCAATGTTCCAGAGTTGGCGCTCAAGGCGCTGTTTTTGTGCTTCAGTCATATATACTTCGTTAGGGCTATTGGCTCGCTAAGATGTTATTCAACAAGGACAATTTCGCAAGAGATTGTGTTGAAGATCAAGTTAGCAGACCATCTTGGTTGATATTTCGGACCACCTTAGATGCGAGAGGGAGCGAAGCCCAGCATCTTCCATGCTGTACAATTGGAAGATGTGTGCGATAGCTTGCCGTTGCACGTCCTTGTGGCGAATATATAAATTTTACTTTTTTGGGATCGCGCTTCACATGGGAAGAAAACAGAAATTCCAGGCAGTTGTTCTGAGCATAAGAATCCCTGATGATAAGGATAGGAACTATCCCGATCTTTTAAAACGAATTTATAATCTCAAGAAAAGTGTTCAGGTTTACCCAGGAATTGGAATGGCGCTTACAAGTTTTAATGAGGAAACACGGCAAGGGACGATCTCGAAATTTTCAATTATTGAAGTCGATGGGGATTGGTTTGATGAAAGTGGTTTTGGGCCTGCCAGCGAAGAAGATTTAAACAAGATATCCATTCCTTCGAACTTAAGGCCAAACCTCATTAGTAATCCAATATATTTGGAAGAGAAAGATCACTTAGTTGCTGTTATGACTTACTCTGTCGGCAAATCCATCAGTCCAAATCAAGTGGAAAAATTCTTTCGAATAATTGTCTCACTGCCGGAAATTGTAAGAGATTTTGGCGCAGTTCAGGTCGATCTATTCAAAGATTCAGATGAGATTGAGGCGCTTTTGAAAATTGAAACTCTAAAGGAGGTAAAAATTGTCGTTAGTCGCCCCAATCATATTATGGACGGTTTAGCGAAGGAATTTGAGGCTGCATTAAAAGCGGAGAATGCCGATGAGCTCATTCGAACAATTAAGTCGAAGGATAAGGACTACCTTGAGCCAGGGCCAGAAACGCAGGCTTTAGGTCTTCTAGCTGCTGAGAATGGAAACGTATCCGTAAGATACGAAGACGAAGGCGCAACAGTGTCATCAAATTCTGAAAGTAAACCTTTGGTGAAAACTGTTATTACTGATGATGCCGAAGCGACGGAGATTGGTATCTTTCAAAAGATGAAGGAATTTCTATTTGGGGCTGTTCAAGAAAATAGAGCTAAAGCGCAAAGCATTGTTGAGGAGTAGATCCTTTGCTTAAAGTCCTATTTGGAATCTACAAGGATGCGGGCGGATTATTTTACGTCATCGGTACACCGTATGTCTATCTAGCGGCCATTCTTACTTACCTTTTTTTTGATCGCTCTTATACTTCAGACTGGCCCACATTAGCACTGGGGATGTTTCCATCACTAGTTGGCTTTTCGCTGGCGACATTTGCAATCGTATTGGCTCTTTTTGGAAGTGAGAACTTGGCGAAGCTCGCGGCTAAGGGGGACGGACAAAAGGTTTCACCGCTTGCAAAACTTACAGCACTTATTGTTCATTCAGCACTCATTCAGATTTCCGCTCTGATATCTGCGTTCGGATTAAAGCAAAATGGCGTGTGTGCCCTTAGTTGGCTAGATTGTGGATGGCAAAGCGTACCTAGATATATTTGTGAAAACCTGGAGGTGTGGAAGTGGTTCTATATAGCTGGGCTCTTTCTTACTATTTATGGCCTCTTACTAATTGTTTCGACGTTACTGGCAGTATTTCAGACGAGTCAGATGACTCGCTGACTACAGCATTCTGACTACTCAAGTTTTGACATTGTTGCTTTTCCCGTAAACTATACTTTGTAGGACGACACTCGAGCGACGGTTTTATCGGTCCCAAAATTC
The DNA here is from genome assembly GCF_041552635.1 of Sulfitobacter sp. Lineage (GTDB taxonomy): Bacteria > Pseudomonadota > Alphaproteobacteria > Rhodobacterales > Rhodobacteraceae > Sulfitobacter. Next base: position 24,748 of record NZ_JBFEKM010000038.1, on the reverse strand, counting down.
GTCTCATATTGTTTTCCCATAACTTCTAAGATATTTTGAACCCATGAAAGTAGGATACGCTCGCGTGTCGTCGCTCGGGCAGAGCCTCGATGCGCAAATTGAAAAACTCACGGCCTTCGGGTGTGAAAAGCTCTTCCAAGAAAAGCGCTCCGGGGCGTCACGCGACAAGCGGGATGCCGTGAACGCTGCGCTTGAATTCTGTAGGGAAGGGGACGTGCTTGTCATCACCAAGCTCGACCGTCTTGCGCGTTCGATGTCGGATCTTCAGGACATCGCCAAGACCCTCGACCGCAAGGGGGTGGATTTCATTGTCCTCGACCAAAGCATCGATACCACCACGCCAGCTGGTCGGCTGACCTTCCATCTTCTTGGCGCGGTGGCTGAATTTGAGCGAGATCTCATCGCTGAACGCCGCAACGAAGGAATTGAAAAAGCGAAGGCGAAAGGCGTGAAATTTGGGCGGCGTGAAAAGCTGTCTGACAATCAAGTCGCTGAGCTTCGCGCAGCCTATAGGGCAGGCGAGGCGCGCCGGAATCTGATGACCCGTTTTGATATTTCAAAAAGCACGTTCTATCGACTATGTCCGGGCGGGCAGGTTGCCGAAGATACTGCTGGTGAAAAAGAGAAAGGGTAGGGCGTATGGGTGACCCAGGGTTTGTATTTCTGTTGCTCAACGCGTCGGTAGTCTGGGCGGTTGTTGCGGGACTTTTGACCTGGGTGATGCGGTCCAAGCTCTTTGTGTTGGTCGTGATGATCGCGCCGTACATTATCGGTTCAGCTTTTCGCGAAACACCGGGCATGCAAGGCCTCATGGGGATGTACAGCACGTCCCTGATTTATGGTGCCCCTGGCATCATTTTTGGGATGCTCTATGCCGATTATCAGCGGGTGAAACAGTATCTTGCCCGCACCTCCAAGCTGGCGTTTTTAGCGCGCGGGGGCATAGCGCTGTCGTCGGTGTATCTGCTGGGCTATTTCGGGCAGAAGATCCTTTTCGAAAACCCAGCGGTGAAGTTTTTCCTTGGATTCATAGACGGCGGCGCCCGGGCGCAAGAGCTGATTTCTCAGGTTGATCAAAGTGGGGCCATGACCTCGGCGGTTGTGATCGCGGGCGGCTTCGGGCTACTTGGCGTCACCCGTTTCATCGAACATCGCGCCGCCCTGAAAGAGGTGGAAAGCAAAAAACAGTTGGAGACCCTATGAACCGTAATCTTATCATCGCCTCAGTCATCGGGGTCGTTTTTCTGTTCGCCGGGTACAACCTGTATTCCTACTTTAAGGATCAGCAAGCCATCCAGGCCGCTGAGGATCTGCGCGCTGAACAGCGCCGCGTCGAACGGGAAGTGGAACGGGCGCGGGTGTCAGCTGAGATAGAGGCGAAACGCCTCGAAACTGAGCAAGCCAGAGAGCAGGCACGGATTGCAGAAGAGGCGCGCAAAGCTGAGGAAGCCGAATTGCGCCAACAAGCCAGGCTCAAAGCTGAGGCGGATGCAGAATTGCGTAGTGTTGAAAAGGAAAAGAAAGCTGCTGCTGACCGTACTGCTCGCCTAGATGAGCGAACCACAAAGGCACGGACAATTTCGCATGTTCCGGAAATTTATCCCGACGTTTTGCTGGACCTGAGCAAGTGGTCTCCTCGCTATGTGCAGGATCATCCGGGGGAGTTTTTGGGCGTCACCATCGAGCGACAAAGACTGAGCCCCATGAGGGACCGTCAGTTCATGGTCTACGATGGCATGGACTCGATGATGCTGTTCTCGATCATTGATCAAGACACCAAAATGCTCGAAGCGCTGCTTGGCATTGGGATGGATGTGAATGCTGCAAATGAGGGCGGTTTTACGCCCCTGATGTTTGCTGCTGCCTACGCCTATCCGTCGACAGTGCGCTATCTGCTTGAGCAAGGGGCTGACCTGAATGCCAAAGCCTATGTGATGGATTTGAACGCGCTGCATATCGCAGCGCTGAAAAACCCTGATCCCAATATGATTGATGTCCTGCTGGATGCTGGACTGACCGTCGAAAGCCCCGTTCAAAACGGATTTACGCCACTGTTGCTGGCCGCAATGGACAACCGGAACCTCGAAGTTGTTGAGCGGTTGATCGACCGTGGTGCTGACATTGGTGTTTACGATGACAAAGGCAAAACAGTGAAGTCATTTGTCCAAGATCGGATTAACGGTTCGGGTGATATTTACGTCAAAATCTCAGACGAGATGAATGCGCGGATTTTGGTAAAACTTGAGTGATAGACAAAAAGAGCTCCTGACCTGCTCCCCTACCAGAATCTACCAAGTGGAAGTATTATGTCCGTCACCATGATAGCAGTGCTACGTACGATACCGGACTAGTTCGAGCAGATGAGGGCGAGAGCGACCCAGCAAGGGCCGTATCTCGCTTCACCTGAAGGCTTGGTGCGCTATGATTTAAAGCACTTAATGAGGCGTCCGAGAGAATAAACTGCCAGCCATCTTCGTGTAGCACCACATTGATCACAATGGTAAGCTGCGTCGCCGTCCTTTAGAATACTGCAAGCACTCTTCCCGTTGCTGCATATATAGCTCAAGGCGCTTGAAAAATCGGAACTATCTCCCATACTCGCGCAATACCCCAATAAGATATTCCTCGCTCGCTCATTTTTGACGCTGTTCGGATACTCATTCAAACAAGCAGTTTGAACATCTGATCCTGACGGAAATGAATAGCAAACATCATTTGATCGATCTCTATTCCTCAAGCGTTCTTCACGCTCTGCAGCTCTTTGTTGAGCCTCGCGCTCTTTTCGTTTGCCATCTTTTACTGCGTTATTGAAATCACCTTCAGTTTGCTTGAGTGTGTTTGTCAGGTCGAAGCTATAAGCGGGTGAATTTCCCATCGCTATTGAGAATAACAGGCATAAGATCCATAGCGGCATTGAAACCTTTGGAATCATTTGAAAAAGTCCCGAGTACTGCGTACGTAGCAGGTCTTGCTGGCGCTGGGAGAAATCCCTCGTAATGAAGCCTGAAGAACGCGCCCACCTGGCTTAATATCGGTAATTTCGCGGTCTTGCCATCCAGCTACATTCTTTGTCCTGATCGGGATTTCTTGTTTTGTTAAATACGCAACCTGATAATTGTTACGTGGTGCGAGAGCTACCATTCTAGATGCCTTACGACATCCATATCGGTATTCCTCTATGTTTGCGCCATACTTACGAACGTCTCTTTTTCCGTCTGGAAAGCGGCGATATAAATTCAAATAAGGCCAAGCTTCAACAAATACAACACGACCTTCGCTCTTGATCCTCTGGGTTGTTGGATTGTCTTTCAACGCGTAGACTACCTTTACTTGGAAATCGCCGTTCGTTTGTGTCGAACTGGTCGATCTCCACAACACTGGGCCTACAGAAAAACTTTTTGTTGATGTGTTGGATGCAATTGAGGCATGGACTTCAACATCGCTTGTCTGCACCTTTAAACGGCCTTTTGATGCTTTGGTGCTCGAGCCATTCGAAGTACTAGCAACACTGGTAGACGTGGAGCTCGATGGGGCGGGCGAATCACATGCGCTTAAAAAAAGTGCTGCGGATAATATTAGTACTGCGGATTTCATAATATTCTATAGTGCCTTCCTGTTTTTTACAAATGGCTATAATTTAAAGATTATTGTCAACCTGAAAAGGTATATCCAAATTTTGAAATGACACAGTTAAAAAGAATAAAACGCTCCTCGTCATACATGCTTTGCCAAATAATCCGATGCCATACCCAGATTCACAAAGGCATCGTTGCTGCCCGTGGGCAAGTCAGGATGGTGGATCATCGCAAGGCGGCGGTAGGCCTTTTTGATTTCTTTCTGCGTGTAGGTTTTGCCAGGCTCCAGCTCGAGGATACGCAGGCAGCGGTCGATGTCGGCTTGGGACTTCCCGGGTCCGGGCTTCCAGCTGCTGCTTTGGCCGTCGCTACGGGCTTTGCCTCCAGCACCTGACTTTTGCTTATTGCCATCATCTTGCCTGGGCTTAGGCCGGTTTGGCGGCGGGCGAGGGGCCTCGGGCTTGGCGCGACTGTTGCTGGTGCCTTCTTCGCGGCGGATGTCCTCGTAGGCGGCGCGGTGGCGCATGACGAAGAGGATCTCGGCCAGGCTTTCTGCCCATAGCAATACGCGAGTCAAAAACACGCCCTGGTTCGACAAAAACCCCAAGACCACGGCAAGCGTATAGACGCCCAGCAGGCCGTTGAGCACCGTGGCGATGATATACGCCACAAACAGCACGAACACCGCCTTGAGGGGATTCAGCCGCTTGGTCGTGGCGGCAAAATAATAGCCTCCAGCAAAGAATGCAGTGAGGCTGATGAGATTGGGGAATGTCAGTTTAAGGCCTGTCAGTGCGCGAAACATCACATCGAAAAATTCAATCATCGACGGGTCCTTGCTTTGGCCTGCGTGGGTGCTGTGGATCGCGCCGGTCTGGGGGAAGATGCCGCCTCGACCTTGATTGTGGGCTGTGGGGCTTGGTCCTGCGCGCGGCTCTGATGCTGGGCGATGATGCTGTGCTTATCGGGGTGTTTCAGCAGCGCTTTTTTGCGCTTCCAATAATCCACCTGGCCTTCCGATGGGCGGCGCTTGAGGATCTCGGTAAATGCTGCCTGCTCTCTCTTGCTCAACGGCTTGGCCTCGTGCGATCTAGTTTGGACCTTCTCTGCCTGCCGGTGCAGGCTTTGAGAATACCCTAACGGCCCCCGAAACAAGTCGCCCACAAAATCAAGCCCTGTGCCTATTTCATAATAGACGAAGTCATAGGCCCGGTCTCTCATCCAGGAGAAGATTCCGGGCTTTTTAGCAAATATGTCTTTGGGGTCTGGTCGGCTCATAGCGGGATAAACACCAAACGATCCTCAGACTTTGAGGCAATCGGGGCAGGGGGCAGTTTCATCATGCGCAGCCAGCGCGCGCTGCGGTGGCTCGGGTACACGTCAATCAGGGTCGTCTTGCGGTTGTCCGAGATGATCAGCAGTTTGTCATCGGGCAGCTCGCGGATCTCGCTGGCGTTGATTAGGTTGTATTCGCTTTGATGCTCGACGTGGGTTTCTCGTTCCTCGTTGCGGTAAAACATCCGCACCCGTCCGGCCTTTTGCTCAAAAAAGCTGGCCGTCACATGCTCGGCCGCCCCAAAGCTGATTTGTGTCGCAATCCCGGACATAATCACATGCATCAGGTCTTTGCCGTATTTGGTGATCAGCTGCTGTTGGCCCTGCATCAAAAGCAGGAACGACATGCGGTATTTCCGCGTCGTGGTGATCAGCGTGTCAAAGCCGGGCAGGTAGCTGTTCCCGAACTCATCATAAATCAGATAGACGGGAAAATCGTCCGGCCCTGGAAGCTGCTTCATGCACGCGTGAATAAGGCTCAGGAAATACATCGAGATTACGGGGCGGTAGATCGCCTGATCCTCAGGCGGCGTCACGATGTAGATGATGGTCTTCTCTTTGCGCAGCCGCGCCAAATCAATATTCGAGCTCGAGGTCAGCGCGCAGACGTGGGGCTCCGAGAAGATCTTCAGCGCCACCAGCGCGTTGGTCAGAAAGCTGGTGATGGTTTCATCCGCGCCGGTCGTCAGCGCCTTCCACTCGTTTTGCAAGAACACATCGTCCTTGGCGCAGCTGGCCACCCATTCGTCCAGGTCCTCGCCATCGCTGCCAAAGTTACTCAGCAAGTGGTAAAGATTGTGGGGCGTGTTGAACACGTCGGGCATCGTGCCCAGGCATTTGAGGAAAAACCGGATGTACCGCTCGGCCCCGCTGGCCCAAAACTTGTCATCGCCGTCGCCACTGGTTTTGCTGAACAGCTCGGCCATGCGCATGATGGCCGCCGGATCTTTTAAGCCCAAAAACGGATTGAAACGGTTCGAGCGGGACAAGTCATTCGGGTTCAGCACAATCACGCGGTAGCCCCGCGCTTTCATGTAGCCGCTGGTGTCGCGGTAGAGATCCCCCGACATATCGTTCACGATCATCACCGCGTCACTGGTGGCTTTATCCAGGATAGCAGGACGGGCAATGGCGGTGGATTTCCCCTTCCCGGTGATCCCGTAAACCGCCACGTTCTGGAAGCTGACCTGCTCAGACAAGCGCAAATCCTTGCCGTCCAAAAGGAGCCCCGTATTGGAGCGCGACAAATACTCGCTCACCTCACCGGATTTTGCGAACTCAGCGCCTTCCTTGCGCAGCAGCGTTTTACCAAACACCAGGCTCTGCACAGAGCGGTGCAGCTGCTTGCGCAGCGCTTTGCCAATCATGCCGTCTTTTTTAGGGAATAAATTTGGAAACATGCGCCTTCAATTTCTTACGGATCAGCCGTTTTACCGATACCCGAACATATCTCACAAGCCCAGCAATGCCGCCTCATCGCTTGCGACCCTGCGGCCCGCGCGATTGTGTCCTGGCCTGTGTGCGTTCTTTCTCGGCCTGCTTGGCGCGGCGCTCCGCCATTTCTTGGCGAAAGGCCTCCTGAGCATCGCGCGCAGCTTTAGCATCTGCGTCTTGCTGTGAGGCGGGCTCAGGCTCTGCCCGCGTCTCTTCCTGCCGCTGCGCCCCTTCGGGCGCTTTTTCTTTTTCACCCGCAGCGCCTTTTTCAGCCCGGACGTCCTCTTCCATCTCGGGCTCAATCACTGGCGCAACACGGTCCACAAAATCCGCATACTCAGCCTGAATGCCAAGCGTCGCAAAGCGGTAGGATTTGCGGCCCTTGGTCTCGCCCTCCCCAGGGATCGGGCGCACCCCGCAATGTTTGCCGCGCTCATAGAAGGTGAAACCCTTCTGCGCGAGCAAGCGCTCGAGCTCGGCCTGCGAATTGGCATAGGCCAGGATCGCGCGCAGCTCTTGGGCCAGCGCTTCGGTCTTGGTCAACCGCGCCCCGCGTTTTTTCATCTCTTGGGCATTACGCCCCTCACGGGTCTCGCGGCGCTGCTGTTTTTCTTGTGGGGTCGAGGCCAGAATCTCGGTCTGTTTCAGCTCGGGATAATTGGTCCGCGCACTCAGCTCGAGCTCCCGCTTGGCGGCATCAAACGCGGCCTTGGTCAAACGCAGCCGCTTGGCATCGCCGCGCTCATTGGCGCTGATCATCAGATGATAATGCAGATGTTCAGCATGGTCGCGGTGCAGCGCGCCGTAGACGATATTGCGCGGGCAACGTTTCTGGATGAACTCCAGGGCCAGCAACCGCAACTTCTCGCGCACCTCCCGGCTTTGACCGCATAGCCGCGTGTCGATCGACAGGATCTCGTGGTAAAGATAATTGCCGCCACGCCGCCGTCCTAGGCGCTGCGCGTTCGCCTCGAACTCGGTGGCAATATCGCCAGGATCGCGCGCGAATAGGTTGTGGTGCAAATCGAAAGAGCGGTCGGATTTCTCGTCGCTCATATAGGCGGCGAGCTGCCCGAAACTGGGCTCTTTGCGGCTCATGCTTTTGATAATCATCGTGGCGTCAGTTTATCATCTACAAAGCCCTCGATGACGGCCTCAAGCTCCTTGAGCTTGGCAAGCGCGCCACCCTCATCAACGACGTGTCGGACCACATTGGAGTGATGCGCCATTTGGTTCACGTTGTTGGCAATGGTGGCCAGCAGGAAACGCAGCTCTTTGAGCTCGGCTTCCACGCCGCTGGCGCGCAGGCTGCTGCCCCGGATCTGCGCCAGGGCCCCTTCGCGCAGAACCGTCGCCAGCCCCATGCCGTTGCCCTGCCCGTATGCCTTCAGCTCACGATAATCAGCGACGGGCAAGCGCACCGATACATCCTTGTATTGGCGCTTGGTCCGGTCGCGATAATCGCGCTGATATTGGGCAGAATTGGCGGGCATGGCATCACTGGGGGTTAGAGCTGGCGGGGTGAATGAAACGGCCCTCGGGCTGGATTATTCGGCGGCGGGCGGCAGAGTGAGCTCCGATCCGCTTGCGGCAATTGTTCCAGTGGAGCAATTGAGCTGCGAACGGGCGGAGCCCAGGGCGGGCAGCGGGTGCTCTCAGCACCTTGGGGGTCATTCTTTAGGGGCGCTCCCCTGAAAGCGGGGTTGAGGGGCTGGCCCTCACAAGATGTCTTTCGTTGTAAGGTCTCGGGATTCCTTACAACGAAAGATGCAATCTTGCAATCTCACCTCACGGTCAGATTAGCACTGTCGTTATAGTTTCTCAAAAAGGCGGTCGATGTCAAAATTTTTGAGCCGCTTCACAAAATCTTCACGTGGATTTAGGCTCAAAAGCTTGCGGGTGAAAAAGAAAAAAGCGGGTGGGAACCGGTTGCGCCAGTGTTACACTGGGACCATGACCACGCTAGATCCAAGCCTCTATCCCCGCACGCTAGAGCAAGCGCCCATCTTCGGTGTGGGTGTTTATATCCTCATCGGGATCGATGAGGATGACCGCTACACCGTGTTCGACCGCGACGGCCTTCGCTATTTTGGGCCCGTGGCCTTTGGGGAGTTCCCCGAAGACCATCCGTGGGTTGATCCAAAGTTTCTGCGCGTGAATCGTTTCTCGGAGGCCAAAGGCGAAGAGCGCGAGGGGCTTTGGTGCCGCGACCTGATGATGATGGCGGGGCATTTTCACAAGCTGCGCCTCACCGCCGATTTCCAAGATATCGACCTGCACGGCTCCTCCCTCGCGCCCCTCATCGGGCGCATCGGCAAAGCAGACGAAGATCTCGTCAAAGCCCTTGGCCTTTGGCATCGCCGGGTCGAGCTGATCGAGGACGTGCGCGGCTTGGGTGCGTGGCTGCCAAAAGGCACAATCGGCGTCGTCGGAACCGGTGATTATGCCTACACGATGGGCGGGATGTTTGCCTATGATGTAGAGCTGCCCATGACGGACCTTGAACCCCATGGGCGCGGCAAGACGCTTGGCATCGGATATGAAAAACTGCGATTGCTACGAGATCCCTCAGAATAGAAAAGAGCCCCCAATCGGGGGCTCTCTTTTGCTAAGCTTTCTTCGAAACGAAGTTTCGCTTTCAACCTATTGGCCGCAAGCTTTGTTTGCAGCGGTTTCAAAAGTATAATGATGGGCACCACTGTCTGAGATTCCGCAGCCACTTGCCCATCTCCCATTCTTGTTGACCATAATACAACGCTCAGTACTGGCATATATCCCTTTGGTGCATTGAACTGTTGCACCGCCTCTCCGTTGTTCTACCAACCTATAGCAAGTGTCGTTTATCCCGCAAAAGCTGGACGGAGAGCTAACTGATGAGCTGCTCTTAGCTGCGCTAATACCGCCACGCAGCATTGCGCCAACCAAGCCACCACCGGCCCCTGGACACGGCTTTCCTGTTTCACGGCGACACTTGGCTTCTTGCGCAGCTCTTCGTTTTTCATAGGCGCGTTGTTCCGCGTCTTTCCGAGCGAGCTCTTCCTTTTCAGCGCGCGCTCGATCTGCTGCAACCCTTGCATTATGTGCCCTGATTGCATTTTGATTGTCGGCCCAAACGCGCATGTTGGCGTTGCGAAACTTACCAACCAAATCTGGTTCAAGACGTTTGAAGTCCCCAGCAAGCGCCCACAGAAGTGTGTTGTTGTTATCTGCAACAGCCCGCTTCACCAGCGGTGTCATTAGGTTGTGGTAGCCGTCAGAGAAGAGGATAGGATCATTCTCGGCCAACCCGAAAAAGTACTGACCATTCGCCTCAAAAATCGTTGTGCAATAGTGCGAGTTGCTGCTCAACTCATCCTGAAAGCAGAAGAGCGGAGCTTTTTGATATGCCTTCCCTCGGAAAACTACTGGTTCGCTTGATTGCGTTTTCTTCACCGCACCCAAAGCATAGTAGCTTAGCTTCCCACGTTTTGGGTCACCGCGTGTCCAGTTGGGATAGTACCGATACGCTCGGTTCGTATCTTCTCGAAGAAAAGTGACTGATTGACGAAAAGAGTCATCTCGATTGCCTTCCAGCTTTTCAGTTGGAACAGAGAATGTTTTTCCGCCAAAAATCTTGGAAAATTCAGAATGGCGAAGCGGCCGTGGATCTACCGACGTCGTCTCTCTTAACGCTAGGTTTTGCCCACCATCTGCTACTGGTTCGCAACCAGAGACGATCAGAAGACACATGACTGCAACGAAGGCACTTATACTCAGTTTATTTTTCAATGCGCTTTTTCCTCAAGAAAATCTGCAATATGGATAGACTAGCGGCAGCAAAGGGCACAAGCGTTCAAATTTATTTCGAGGCCATGTTCCAAGTGTAAAGACCTCAAAATAAATCCACTTCGCTTCCGAACCCTAAATCTGACACGCGCACATACCACTGCGGCCTATAAACATCAGCCCGCCCTTTTGACTTCAAATACACGCATAAAGAGTTGCCAACATGCTGTTGCGCTCAAATAACACTCAGAAAACATACTAAGGCTCATTATGAAAAAATCACTTATCGCCGCATCTGCTCTGGCGCTTTCACTGGCAAGCCCTGCCCTCGCTGATCCTACTGTCGGCTTTGGTCTCAATCTCACCTTTGGGGGCGGCAAGGTGAACACCGGCGTCGGTGTGCGCCTGTTCTCCAATGACGAAAAAGACAAAGCCGCTGCGTCCCTCGGGCTCGACTACATGTTCGGCACGCAAAGCTTTCGTGGGTCGCTGGGGGCAGCATACCTGATGGACAACAGCTACATCGAGCTGAACGGTGGCTATGATTTCAACAGCGGCGGGTTCGACTTTGGCATCGGTGGTGGCGGCACCAATACGCAGGACCAAGTGGCACCACCTAATGTAGGACCAAGTGGCACCACCTAATGTAGGACCAGACTTTGGGGAAGACGCTTAGAATAGTGCTTAAAAAAAAGAGCCCCCTCGTTGGGGGCTCTCTCAGTTTCATAGGAGCGAAAGCTGAACGGGTTTCCCGTCGTCTTTCGTCTCCAACCACGCGGTGACAAACGCGACCGGGCCACCCGCCTCTTCCACCAACTCGCGCGCGCAGAAATGCGAGCGGTATCCGGTCTCAGATATCGGGTGCGCTTGGCGGTCTTTGGTCACAATCTCCAGGTGGGCGGTATCACCGCCCAGCCACTGCGGGCACCACCGAACGGCAATGTTCTAGCCTTTCCAGTCGATCTGGTGTTCCTCATAATCGGTGCTCATCAGGCACCTCAGAAATCAAAGCCAAGCTGGCTTGGCTTGACGGCTGGGGGTTCAGGTGCGCGCGATGTCAGAGGGGTCGCCGGTTCAGGCGGTGGTGTTGTCTGCGCTGGCTGCTCCGTGGTGGATATTTCGACCTCGGTGCTGCCTTCCATCCGGCGCAGCCGGTACTTCCAAAGCCCCATATGATGGGCAGGCGTGTACCACACTTCGCGGATGTCCCAGCTGAGCGTGTTCCCGACGATAATCTCGGCGGGCACGTTCCAGAGGCTCAGCTGCGTGTAGCACATCAGCGCTGCCATCCGGTCCACGTCGATAGCCTGCACCCAGAGTTTGCGGGCGGGGTCGTGTCCTGCCTGCGTCATCACCTTGACCAAGGCCAATATCATCCCCCCTGCCCCGCATGCGGGTTCACCTGCCGTGATAAACGGCTGGCTATCCAAGCGGCCAAGCATATCCCCGAAGGTCAAGTTGGCCATCAGCTCGGAAAGCTCGGGTGGCGTGAAAAATTGCCCTGCGTCCTTGTTGGCAATCTCGAGCTCCATGTAGAGCGGCCCGAGAATGTCGCGGGGCTCAGAGTCTAGCGCCATAACCAAGTGGGCCATCAATTTTGGAAAGGCCTCTTGGTCTGGCTTTTTGTAGCCTGCGATGATGCGCAGATATTCCTCTTCGCGGGCGGGGTCCTTGTGAAGGCTGTTGTGCAGACTGCACGCGGCCATCGTCACGAAGTCTTTGAAAACCTCATAGCGGTGTTTGTAGGGTGCCAGCTCGCGAAAGGTTTTTTTGAACGCTGCCAAAGCGTCGTTGCGGCCAAGGCCGTTTGCATGTTGTGCCATGCCTCTTCTCCCTGTTTTGGGGAGTCTTTCAAGGCTGGCGTCCACCAGTCTCGAAAGACTGGTGGGTAGATGAACGCCCTTAGGCGGTCAGGGAGAATTGTGCGATAAAAGTAATGTTTGTCAAAAGTTTAGAGAAAAAGAAAAAGCCCGCCACAAAGTGACGGGCCGATCTTCTGTAGACGATGAGGGAAGGCGCTAGCGCCCGCGTACCCCAAAGCCGTATATTTCTGATATGGGGTAATAGTTGATAACAGTCAACAAATAGTTGACTGTCCGAACCATGACGAGGTCCTTTACATCAACACAAATCGCAGCTCTTGAGGCGGTTCTTTCTGCGCCCAGATTTGCGAAATATTTGCAAGAAACAGGCGCAGATCGGCACCGTGCTATGCAGTTATACTGCTGGAATGCTGATATTTCAGCCGCCTTCTTTCTGGCCCTCCAATTTTGTGAGCTTGCCGTTCGTAACGGTGCGGTTGAAGCCCTTGAAAAAGAGTTCGGGCAAACATGGCACCTCAATCGCGGTTTTTATAACACCCTGCCAAGCCTGCGGGGCGGCAAGGGCTACCAACCCCGAGATGATGTGCAGGGATTGGCTCGACGCCTTCCAACACCGGGAAAAGTTGTCGCGGAACTCAAATTCGCCTTTTGGCAATATCTCTTTGTCAAAGGGCAGGATGTACGCTTGTGGGCTCCCCATTTTGTGACGGCGTTTCCCGGATACGACCAGAACCTGACAGTCAAACAGGCCCGCGCCGCCATGCACCAAGACATCGAGCATATTCGGCGTTTTCGGAATCGGATCGCGCATCATGAGCCCATTTTCTACCGTAACCTGACGGATGATTTTGAGCGTATCAGAAAACTAATAGAGTGGCGCAGCCCGGATGCTGCGGTTTGGCTCGACGGAGCCGAACACGTCACAACGCTGATTGCTCAAAAGCCCTGACCATTGGAAGCCAAAAAAAGAAAACCCCGCTAAACGGCGGGGCGGTGATGTCTAACGGAATGGCTTGGTTGCAAGCCACCAGAACGTTGGTCTCTCGACCTTCCCCGGATGCCAGACCGCCCAGTAATATTGCTGCTTTGCAATGCGGGCGTAGCGTGACACCGGCTTTCCTTCCGGCCAGCAAGTCAGGTCATCGAGGGCATAAATCGCGGTCGGTGGACATCGCTGAAACCTCGGCGTGCGGTCCGGATGGCACAGCGAGCGCAGATTGAGCAGCATCGCCACGCTGCCCCCGGTCTTGCGGGCATGGATGAGAGCCCTGCGCACAAAGGCGTCCCCGAGCCCATGGGTTCCGTAGGGTGGGTTGGTGATGATGTTCTTCGCCAGTGGGGTCTCGGATTTCAGGAAGTTGTGGCCCCCTGCCCCGTAGCCTCGATCGATGAGGTCTGTGGACATCACCTGGTATCCAGCCGCCTCAAGCACCTTGGAAATGGCCCCGTCGCCGCACGCTGGCTCCCAGATATCGCCCTGGAAACTCTCCACAGATAAAAGCGCCCGTGTCGCCTCCGGTGGGGTTGGATAAAACTCGAACGCAGCCCGCTTTGGAAAGCGGAAATCACGGTCAGAAACTTTTGTGTTTTCACTATTTTTCAGTAAGATAGGTGTACTCATGTTTGGGTATATGAGGAAATAAAAAACGAGGTGATACGCTCACCCCGCAAAGCGGTTTTCGGATGATGTTGGGCCTAGTATTCCTCGGCCAGCATAACCGTCAGAACCCTGTTGGTCATGGATGTACTGGTCGGGTCCGGGCTCAGGTAGCAACTGAGCTTGTCGAAATAGTCCCACTTCCAGAAAATCTTGCGCCCTTGATGGTTGAACGATCAAAAATCATGTTCGCCGTAAGGGTCGTTGTCCGGGGTGAAACGGTCAAAGCTTCGAACCTTGTTGAGGATCTCGAATTGGTCGTCACCGGATAAAGCCAGGATGCCTTCCGTGAACACCACTCGGCACTGCCGAAGGGTTTTGCGCGCCAAGTCATTCAGCGCTGCGATCTCACGGGACCGTCTGTTGTGTAACGTCATATGTAAAACGTTAGAAAATAAACCGCCTCAGCTCAGCACTGAGACATTGTAAATCCACCGCGCCCTCCCCTCGGGGCGGTCAAAGCGCAGCGGGAACCGTTCGCGCCGTGCCCCTTTGGGCCAGCGGTGCGCGGTTCTTGACGGCCCAGGGGCAGCGGTAGGATTACAAGACTCTGTGTGGCTTCCCCCTCCCATTTTTCAGCACCTAAACGCTCTTACCCGTGTAACATTTGAAACGATGAACATCGCTCAAGCCAAATGCATTCCGCTCGCAGCATACCTCGAGCGTCAGGGCCTCAACCCACAAAAATCCCGCATGGGCGGGCGTGAGTTGTGGTATCACTCGCCTATTCGCGACGGCGACAAAAACCCGTCCTTCAAGGTCGATACCGTCAAGAACCTGTGGTTTGACCATGGTGCAGCCACGGGCGGCACCATCCTCGACCTCGTGCGGGAGCTCTGCTCCTGCGATGTACGTGACGCATTGGCCCATCTCGATAAAACCGGGCTCTACTCCCCGGCGCTCTCAGCGCCGACCACCTCTGCCGGAATCTCGCGCGGCGCTACGCGCCGATATGATGCTGTGTCAGAAAATCAGATTTCTGCGGGTGAAAAAGAAAAAAGTACGGCCCTGGAATTGGTGGACTGTAAGCCGCTCGAGCATCCAGCTTTGCTGCAATATCTCACCAAGCGGGGTATCGACCATGATATTGCGCGCCAACACCTCTCTCAGATCGATTTTAAGGCCCCTCAGAACGCCTGGAGCTACTTTGCCCTTGGTTACCCTGCGGGAGAGGGCTTTGAGGCCCGTAACGCGTTGTTTAAGGGCTTTATAGGAACCGGCAAGGCGGTGACCTTCCATGACAAGCCGGAAGCAACCCGGCTGCAAGTCTTCGAGGGCTTCATGGATTTTCTGTCCTACCTGTCGAAAGACAAGCCCAGCCAGCCCGTGGGGGCGGTGCTGGTGCTCAACAGCACGAACCTGTGGAGACGTGCCCTGCCCTACATCAATGATCTGCGTTTTGAAGAGGTGCGCTTGTACCTGGACAACGACGACGCGGGCGCTGCTGCCAGCCGCAAACTGTTTGAAAACGCGCAAGATGCCGCAAAACTTGTGGATATGCGCAGCTACTACGCAGGCTTCGAGGATCTCAACGCCTGGCTCCTTGGGCGCAAATCGTAAACCGCCCCCCTTCCATACCTTTTTTTATTTTCAAAAATAGAAAGCAACAACCTGAGCTGACGGGGAGCCGTAAGGCTCCCTGTTGTTGTTTAATATGTTTAAGTAACAACGTTTAATATGTTTAGGGCCTGAAAAGTGGCTTAAAAACAGGATGTTACGGGGGGTAAGGTGAACGTTTATGGGAGGAAAGGTGAAAGGATATGGGAGCAAACTGCCTTAATAGGTGAATGTTTATGGGAGCATAGGTGAAAGGATATGGGAGCATAGGTGAACGTTTATGGGAGCAATCATAAAGACCCCGTAAATCATTGATAAATAGCGACAAAATACGGCGCAGGCCATGTAAGGTGTATGTTTGTGGGGTTGTAAGGTGAAAGGATATGGGAGTGACGCCTTAGAAAGCTGATTACAAAGGGAAAAAGTGACTAAGGTGTATGTTTATGGGGGCATTAGGTGAAAGGATATGGGAG
The DNA here is from genome assembly GCF_041552635.1 of Sulfitobacter sp. Taxonomy (GTDB): domain Bacteria; phylum Pseudomonadota; class Alphaproteobacteria; order Rhodobacterales; family Rhodobacteraceae; genus Sulfitobacter. The sequence goes on along the minus strand of NZ_JBFEKM010000038.1, from coordinate 9,129 downwards.
CAAGCTCAAGACTCTGAAAAGTAAGAGACTTCGGATCCCGCGAAGCGTTCAAACCATCCCCTGAAGGTGTATGTTTATGGGGGCAAGGTGAAAGGATATGGGAGCGGCTTCTTGTGACCTGACCGCTTTCTGAGAAGAAAATTTGCATCTGACAAAAAATGTGTAGAATGGTGAATGAATAAAAGGTAACTGCATTCACCTATGAAAATGAAGCCTGAAAAATACAGCAAAGACAAGCAGATACTAAAGAAGCATGTCGCTGCGATTCACATTGGCGCGAAGCTTTCCCTGCTTCAGCGCAAGCTTGTGAACGCCCTTTTGTACAACGCCTATGACCAGCTCCTTACAGCGAAAGAGCACAAGATTAGTGCTTCGGTCCTGTGTGAGATGATCGGCTTTGATAGCCATAACTCAGCCTACCTCAAGGGCGCTCTCAAGGGTCTGATGGAAACCGTAGTCGAGTTTGACGTGCTCGAAGATGATGGGGAAACCTCGTGGGAAGCCATGGTTCTCCTGCCCTATGCGAAGCTCAAAGGTGGAGTGTGCACCTATCGTTATGAGCAGTCACTTGCGGAGAAGCTGTATCATCCGGACGTGTATTCGAAGATAAATCTGAGCGTTCTGAGGGAAATGAAGAGCGCCCATGCTTTGGTCCTTTATGAAAACTGCTATCGTTATGTGGATATCGCTCACACCCCTTGGTGGGATGTGGATGTGTTCCGCAAGCTCATGTCGGTCGATCAGTTGACCAGCTACAAGCAGTTCAAGCTTTTGAACCGAGCGGTTATCCAACCGGCGATGAAGGAAGTGAACGAGCTTTCCAACATCCAGCTTGAGCTCGAGACCAAGCGCAAGGGACGCACCGTGACTGGCCTGCGTTTTATTATACGGCCCAATCCGCAGTTATCGCTTATCGGAATGGATACCGAAGACGACATCACTCAGATGCCTGCGTACAAAGCTTTGATGGCTGAAGGGGTTTCAAAAACTCTTGCCCGCGCTTGGGTGCTTGAGCATGACGAAGAGTACATCTTCGAGAAGCTCGATTTGGCGAGCTCTCAAGCGGCTAGCGGTAAGATTACATCTTCCAAAGCGGGCTTTCTGAGGGCTGCTGTCGAGCAAGATTTTCACAATGAAAATGCGCAGAAGAAAAAACATCTTGAGGTGGTTCAGACGGCAAAAGCGGAGCGCGAGAAGCTCGAGCGTAAGCTAGAAGCCCTCAAAAAGGCCCAGAGAGATGCAGAGACGGGATATCGCCGGTCATGTGTGGAAATGATTGAGGAAGCCTTCCAGGCCCTTCCTGAGACCCAGGGAGACCTTGTTATGAAAGAGTTTCAGCTCGGCCTTGGAAGCCACATCTATGTGGATGCTTTCAAAAAATCAGGTTGGAAAGACCGGCTGAACGCTGTGGAAATCAGAAATTTCTGGAGTGCTCGCGGTGTAAGCTTCCCTTCCACTGCTGATTGGGCACAAAAAAACGGCTCAGTTGAGCCGGACGTCTTAAAAGCACAGATTGATGAGCTTGAGGAACAACTGAAACAACCGGTTAAATTGGTTTAACCAAAATAACTGGTTTAACCGATTCAGTCGAAAATATCTGTTTTGCTTCGTAAGATATGTTTGAGATAGGTGGACTTCGGAACGAGGCCCGCCTTTTCTTCGAGCTTCGCAAGCTCAGCTTTGGTGAACTTGATCGCTACAATCTCAGACTCTTTGTCCTCAGCGCTTTTCGGTTTTCGTCCAACAGTCTTGGGCGCAAGAATAGGTTTTGGTTCACTTGGTTTAACCGAATTAACCGATTCAACCTTTTTGAAGATGGAGAGGTCATTTTTCTTAGGCATAATGCTGCTCGAGGTAAGAAAGTAAGGTGTCGAACTGTGCTGCCACGTCCCGATAGGTGTAGCGAGCGAGGGCGTCTTTTTCCATCATCTGACGGATGGAAAGCTCTTGTTCGAAGATGGTATCAAACACGCGGGAGAACTTCAGCGGAAGGACCGGTATCCCCTGCCCTATCGCGTGATCCACTACGGCTTTGATATTCTTCGCGTCCTCACTGTCAGCCCAATCCTTGAAGGCTTCACCCTTCCGCTTCACCAGCTTCGTCGCCACTACGACGATGTTCTTGTTGTACGGTAGAAGCTCGTTGATCGTGTGTATCCCCGCATGGATGCACTTCAGCTCATTGTAGATAGGCACCAGCACCACGTTTGATTGTGAGACCGCTGAGACGATACTTGGCCGCGCATCGCGCGACATGAGACCAGCCAGGTCGAACACCACGTCTATTCCTTCAGGAAAGTCCGGAAACTCTTCATCGGGTTGCAGCGAGAAAAGCCGCTCCTCAGGGAGGATGGTGTCCAAAAGGTTGTAGGGTTCGTTGGTCGCCAGAGCGTATTCCCGGTCGAGCGCGATGTTCACGGCGAGCGGGGTTTTCCCCGCTGAGCCCTTCATGTTGTAGACAGTTATTTTCATGCAGCTGAGTATATGGATAAACCGAAATAACGCAAATAACTTGTTGTTTCGATTTTACTCGTTAATTTGGTTAAACCGAAATAACCTATTTATAATGCCTGCTGGAGGGGGGGGGTCAGTTTTAGGTCAAACCTATTTAACTGGTTAAATCAGTATAACCGAAATAACTGAAACTTTGAGCGAGCTATGAAGCCTCGAGGGGAGGATTAAAGCTCAGGCAATGAAACAGCGGGGTCGGCCAGCTCTTGGTTCAGGCTGATCGAGCCGTCGATGATAAACAGGACGAAGACCTCTTGCTCACGTATCGTGTAGTAGATGTTGAAGGCCTTGGCGTAGATGAGACGAAACAAACCCCGCTCGGGGTTATACACGTGCCCGAGACGAGAAAACTGCGACAGGTTCTGGGTCGTGAACGCGTAGATATTGCTCAAGAACTCATCTGCGTGGGCGACACTGTAATCGCACTTGTAGCGGTAGATTTCCTCAAGGGAATCCTCCGCTGTTTGGGTGATAATAACCTTCATGCTTAGCTGGTTGGTGACTTAAACTTTGCTCGCATGGCCTCCAGGTGAGTAGGGGTCATCTCGCTGTAGCGCCCTGCGGCAACATCTGCGAGCCCACGCGCGATCCCAGCTTCGACCTGCCCCTTGAAGAGGCGCTCAACCTGCTGAATCGACATGGTGATGGCTACTGGGCGGTTCTGCTTGGTGATGAGCACGGGCTCATGCTGCGCGGTGTCGATGTACAGACCGAACTCTTTGCTCGCAGCGGATGCTGTCATAGTCTTCATGTTCATAGACCTTGTGCTTAGAAGATACTTTACACATTATACGGAAAATCCGGAAAACGCAAAGTTTTCCGGATCACGTTCTAAGCAGTCAAAAAGTAGGGGAGAGGCTTAGTCCACTCCTTCGATGAAGGTCTCTACGAAGCTTTTGATCTTTTCGATCACGCGGTCGGCGATACTGCGGCGCTCGCGTAGGGCAGGGCGCTTTTCCATGATCCCGATAACGTCATCCCGCATGGGGGTTTTTTCAGTGAAGAGGTAATTGGCCAGCACTTTGTCCAAAGCCTCACGTTTGAGGCCTTCTTCCTCGCTCAGGGCTTCAAGCGCTGCCTGCTTCTGTGCGGCCCAGTAGCTGTCAAACTCTTCGCCCAGGTCATCGCTTGGGGTCAGGCGCGCGAAATGCTGTTCGATGAATTGTTCGATCAGCTCTTTCTTGCTGCGAAGCTGCGCCTCGGTATCGAGGGCATCGCTAATAGCCTTGCGGGCTTTTGCCTGCTCTGCGGGCGGCTTGTCTGCCATGTTGCGTAGCAGGTTGATGATGTAGCTGACGTTGATCTTGTCCCGGCTGATAAGCTCGATCTCGAAATCGAGGTCATCAAGGATCGAGACCTTCTCCTTGGTCTTCTCGCCGCGTACCTTGTCATAGAGGTCGAGGTACTTGCTGCGGTAGTCGGCGAAGGTCTGCGGATCGATAGGCAGGCTCTCAGGGTCAAACTGCGTGAAACACTCGAGCACGTTCTTAACCCGGATCACCTCGCGAAAAGCCTTGATGAAGGCAGCTTCATCTTCTTCCGTCAGCAGATCATCGACGCTGTCCACGGTTGGCGTGATCGCCAGCAGCGCGGCTGCGGCTTCTTCGAATTTCTTCAGGTAGTCTTCATAGGGCGCAAGGATGATCTCTTCCTGGGCGTCCTTGTTGGCGAAGAGCTCGATGGCTTTGTCGGTTGCGGGTTTGAGGTTCCTGAAGGCCACCACGTTCCCCTGGGACTTCTTCGTCCCCATGATGCGGTTTGTGCGGGAATAGGCCTGTATCAGGCCGTGGTGCTTGAGGTTCTTGTCCACGTAGATGGTATTGAGGGCTTTGCTATCAAAGCCGGTCAGGAACATGTTCACCACCAGCAGGATATCGACCTCGCGATTCTTCACGCGCTTCCCGATGTCCTTGTAGTAGGCATAGAAGAGCTTGCTGTCGCGGGTGTTGTAGTTGCTGCCATAGGTGGCGTTGTAGTCCCCGATAAAGCGCTCGAGCGCGTCCCGGCTATGGGTGTTCACGGGGTGGGTATCATCGGGCAGGTCGTCTCCGGTGCCCATACCGTCTGCTTCAGCATCCTCTTCATTGGCTTGGTAGGAAAAGATTGTCGCGATCCTGAGATCGTGTTCTCCAGCGTCCTTCTTGCGCTTGAAAAGCTCGTAGTAGGCGATGAGGGTTTTCACGTTGGACACGGCCATGATGGCGGTGAAGCTTCGGTCGTGGGTCTTCCGGTTGTGGTTCGCGATGATGTAATCAGCGATGAGCTCGAGCCGGGCAGGGGCCTCCATGACCTCAGCGGTATCTATCGCCTCGACCTCGATGTCCTGCACCCCGTCCTTGCTTTTGAAGGTACGGATATACTCGACCGAGAATTTCAGAACGTTCTCGTCCCGGATGGCGTCCGTGATCACGTACTTATGCAGGCACTCGCCAAACAGGTCTTTGGTCGTGCGCTTTCCCATGGCGTTTTTGGCCGCGTTCTCCGCAAAGATCGGCGTGCCGGTGAAGCCAAACATCTGCACGTTCCCGAAAAAGTCGGTGATGCGCTTGTGGGTCTCGCCAAACTGGCTGCGGTGGCATTCATCGAAGATGAAAACCATGCGCTTATCTTTGAGGTCGTCCATCACCTTCAGGTGCCGTTGGCTGCTGATCGCAGTGTTCAGCTTCTGAAGCGTCGTCACGATGAGCGGTGTATCGTTTGCAAACTGCTTCACCAGATTGGCGGTGTTCGTGGTTGCGTCCACGCTGCCTTCAGAGAAGCTGTTGAACTCCTTGATGGTCTGAAAATCCAAATCCTTGCGATCTACAACGAAGACCACTTTGTGAACGTGCGGGCTCTGAGTCAGAATTTGCGCCGCCTTGAAGCTCGTGAGCGTCTTTCCTGAGCCGGTGGTATGCCAGATATAGCCGTTCTTGGTCGTGTTTTGTACGCGCTCGACAATGCGCTCTACGGCGTAGAACTGGTAAGGTCGGAGCGCCATGAGAAGCTGGTCGCTCTCATGCAAGACGATGTACTTCGTGATCATCTTGCTGAGGGTGCATTTCTCGAGGAACTCCTCTGCGAAAGCGCTCAGCTGACGGATGGTCTTATTCTCTTCGTCAGCCCAGAAGAAAGTCTGCTTGAAGTCCCTGCGGTTCACGGGATTGTTGGCGTAATACTTCGTGTTCACCCCGTTGCTGATGACAAAGAGCTGTAAAAACCCAAACAGCCCGTATCCAGCTGAAAAGCTGTGCCGATGGTAGCGGTTCGTCTGATTGAAGGCTTCCTTCATCTCGAGTCCGCGCCGCTTCAGCTCGATTTGCACCAGCGGTAAGCCGTTCACCAGAAGGGTTACATCGTAGCGGTTCTTGTATGACCCCTCCATCGTGATCTGATTGGTGACCTGGTACTGGTTCTTGCACCACTGGGCTTGGTTTATCAGCTCGATGTAGCCGGTCGTGCCATCGTCTTTGGTGAAGTCTACCTTGTCGCGAAGGGTCTTGGCCTTCTCGAAGATATTGCCCCGTGCGAGCTTGTTTAGCACCTGCTTGAATTCCGCCTCGGAAAGGCTGGTCTTGTTGTGAACCTCCAGCTTGTGCTTGAGATTGCTGACCAGATCAGCCTCGTCCTTGATGGTCACGCGGTCCCAGCCCAGGGTTTCAAGCTGGGCGATGAGTGCGTCTTCAAGCTGTTGTTCGGTTTGTGTGCTCATAGGGCCAAAGGGTTATGCGGGTGAAAATAAAAAACTAGACGAACATCTGCTGAAGCAGGCCAGCCTTGAAGTTGCGGGCGTGGGTCAGCTCTTGCGCTACCAGGTCGATCTTGCGGTCGAGGGCTGAGAGGAAGTCGGCGATTTTGCGTTGTTCGGCGGGGTGGGGGTAGGGTAGAGGCATATCGAATACGTCTTCAATTGCCATGTTTAGTAGGCCGTGATTTCGCGCGCCCTCTTGAGAAATCTTCGCAAGCCACCTGTTCTGAAAGCCGGAATTAAAATAGCATTCGAAAAAGTCTTCAGCACCTGAAATTTTTGAACGAAAGCAAATGTATAGTGTTGATACGATTCCGCGCTCGTAAAATTTCAAGCGCTTGATAGCGCCCATTGGGTATCCCTTTGAGTAGCTCTTATTGTAGGCAAAATCACCTTTCTCGAGAAGGTAGTATCCAGAGGTATCTTTCGCAGCTACGGAGTGGTTGAAGTAGTCGAGTTGGCTTACAAGCCCATTCTGAGCAGAAATGGTTAGAACATTCTCGTTTCGAACACTGTTTTTCTGACGAACCCGCTCAAATACCTCCCCCAGCCGCTTCTCTTCCCAATCCGGGAAATCGTTCCCGTCGTCATCCTTGAACCTGATTTTCTGGGAAAACAGCTGCTGCATGCAGCCTTTTTTGTAGTCCTCAAACAGGGCCTTCTTACGTGAGAGCTGCGCGATCTTCGTATCTACCGCGCTAAGGAAAGACGCGATTTTGCGTTGTTCGGGTAGGGTGGGGAGGTGAAGCTTAATTGTTGCCAGATCAGAGCTATTATATGAAGGCAAAGCGCCAACTTGAGCAAATTTTGAGAGGCGAATGTTGGAAAATAGGTGACTAAGATATTCGTCTGCTATCGTTTCCCTAGGAATGAAGGCCATCATATTGTTATCAAGTAGGAAGTTTTCAGCCCGCCGTTTCCTCTCAAGAAAAATGGCCGCGCCAACCTTTGCAAAAATCACAGCACGTTCACGGATTGGCTTGAATTTCAGACGCGAAATTTGATCTACCGTAACGTAGTTGTTTGCAGTCGTCATTACGGCTTCATTGCCAGGTAAGTTCATATCAGACACTTTGTAGAATGGTACACCGTTTGTTCCACCTTGCTCCACTTCTGAGAAGCCAACGCCCGATTTGAAAGTGCCGAGCATCCCAAGACGGGAGTGAGCCCAGTTTCCTTCAAACCCCGGAAACCGCAGCTTTGGCACGTTCTGTTTATGTGTTTGTGTCATGGGCACGGCTTAGGAATTAAACGGGGACGGGATACCCAGCTCGCGGGCGTACCCCGCGATTGTGGCGTCTGTTGTGGCCATCTCAGCCTCAAGGCTTTGCAGCTCAGCTGTCACGGCGTTCAGGTCGATGGGCTCTTCCTCCTCAAAGGTATCCACGTAGCGGGGGATATTGAGGTTGTAGTCGTTCTCAGCCACCTCGGTGATCGGCGCGACGTAGGAATAGCGCTCAAGCGTTTCACGCTTGGCATAGGTCTCGATAATTTTTTCGACGTGTTCGTCGCTCAGGTGGTTCTGATTACCCTGCTTTTCAAAATCACGGCTGGCGTCTATGAACAGGATGTCCTGATCATTCACGCGACATTTCTTGAGCACCAAGATGCAAGCGGGGATAGATGTCCCGTAAAACAGGTTCGCCGGAAGCCCGATCACTGCGTCGAGATAGTTTTGTTCCTTGATGATGTATTCTCGAATTGCACCCTCGGCCGCCCCCCTGAACAACACCCCATGCGGCAACACAATAGCTGCTGTGCCATTGTCAGCCAGCTGGTGGATCATGTGCTGTACAAAGGCAAAGTCAGCCTTAGAACCGGGTGCCAAACGTCCGTAGATGCTGAACCGGTCATCAGTCTCGTTTAGCGGGTTATCCGCGCCCTTCCACTTGGCTGAGAATGGGGGATTGGCCACCACGGCTTCGAACCGCTCCATAATGTGCTGCGGCTCTTCGAGCGTGTCCTCCTGCTGGATATCAAAGCGGCTGAAATGCACGTCGTGCAGGATCATGTTCATCCGCGCGAGGTTGTAGGTCGTGCGGTTGAGCTCCTGCCCGAAGAACTCACCAACCTCGGCCTCTTTGGCGATGCGCAGCAGCAGCGAGCCAGACCCGCAAGCGGGGTCATAGGCTGATTTAATCTTGGATTTTCCAAGGGTTACCACCTTCGCAAGGATTCGGCTGACCTGCTGCGGGGTGTAGAACTCCCCGGCCTTCTTTCCGGCCCCTGAGGCAAATTGCCCGATCAGGTATTCATAGGCGTCGCCCAGGACGTCGGCATCAATCTCCTCAAGGCGGAAATCAATTTGATCGAGGTGAGCAAGCACCTTGGCGATCAGGGTGTTGCGGGCAGCAGGGGAGCGGCCCAGCTTGGTGCTGGCCAGGTCGATGTCCTCGAAGAGCTTGTTGAAGTCGTCTTCGCTGTCGTTGCCCATCGTGCTTTGCTCGATGGCGTTCAAGATGCTTTGCAGGTCTTCAAGGATGAAGTTGCCAGCGGTTTCCTCGTCGTTCTCATCGACCTTCACGTTCCCACGCTTCGCCACGGCGCTGAACATCTCAGCGGGCTTCAGAAAATACCCCAGTTTCTCTAGGCTCTCTTCGCGGATGGCCTCGAGGTCGCCCTCATCGGTGACCTCGGCGTAGGACTTCACTTCCTCGGTCTCGAGCAGCTTGTTGGCGAAGAGGTTTTGCTTTTCAGACAGGTACTTGTAGAAAATAAAACCCAAGATGTAGTCGCGGAACTCGTCGGCATCCATCTTGCCGCGCAGCTCGTTGGCAATGTTCCAGAGTTGGCGCTCAAGGCGCTGTTTTTGTGCTTCAGTCATATATACTTCGTTAGGGCTATTGGCTCGCTAAGATGTTATTCAACAAGGACAATTTCGCAAGAGATTG
>NZ_JBFEKM010000037.1:0-27031 GCF_041552635.1 Sulfitobacter sp. | reverse complement strand
GGCGTGATCGAAAAGATCGGCATCGAGGTTGAACGTATCACATCGCAGATCGACGGCACCACCTCGGCTTATGCAGAGCGTCCCATCGGCGGGCGGTTTATCGAGATCAACCCCAACCGGGATGCGGCCGCGCGCTATATGATGAGCGTGCGTGACATTCAGGACGTGGTCCAGACCGCGATCGGGGGCATGCAGGTGTCGGAATCCGTCGAAGGGCTGGAACGCTTTCCGATTAACCTGCGCTATCCGCAGGATTGGCGCGACAGCCCCGAAAGGTTGCGTGATCTGCCAGTGGTGACGCCGTCGGGTGCGCATGTGCCGATGGGGGCCCTGGCCGAGATCAGCGTGGTAGACGGTCCGGGTATGATCCGTTCCGAAAATGCGCGGCGCACGGGGTTTGTGTTCATCGACATCGCGGGCCGTGATCTGGGCGGCTATGTCGAAGAGGCCCGCGCTGCTGTGGCCGCCGGTGTTACGTTACCGGCAGGCTATTCGATCACATGGTCGGGCCAATATGAATATATCCAGCGGATGCAGGAACGGCTGAAACTGGTGGCTCCGGCAACCTTGCTGATCATCACGCTGATGTTGTTCATGGCCTTCAACCGCGTAATCGAAGTCGGCATCATTCTGGCGGCTTTGCCCGTCGCCTTGGCGGGCGGCGTCTGGTTCTTGTGGTATCTCAGCTTTGACATCTCGGTTGCCGTTCTGGTGGGGTTCATAGCGCTTGCCGGTGTCGCGGTTGAAACCGCAATCGTCATGCTGCTGTATCTGAACCTGTCGTGGGAGAAACGCCGCAAGCGCGCCGCTGCCGAGGCCCGCAAGATGACTCCGCTCGACGTCGAAGAGGTCGTGTTCGAGGGCGCATTGCTGCGTGTGCGCCCCAAGGTGATGACGGTCGCCACGATCTTTGCGGGGTTGATCCCAATCATGTACGGCACCGGCACCGGGTCCGAAATCATGCAGCGCATTGCCGCCCCGATGCTGGGCGGCATGGCAACCGCCACCCTGCTTACGCTTTTTGTCATTCCGTCGATCTTCGTGATCTGGAAGCGGCTGTCCCTGAAAAGGGTCAACCGCAGCTTGTTGCAGCCGAATGATGTGTCGGCAGCAATCCAACCCGCCGAATAAACCCAACCTGAAAGGACGACTTATGAAAATTCTATCTCTCACGATCTGTGTGCTCACACTCGCCGCGCCAATGGCGATGGCGCAAACAAACCATTCCACCATGGACCATTCCAACATGGCGATGGCCGATGAAAAAATGGAAGGCGCGGTGCATACCAAAGCCGTGGTCAATACCATCGGCGACGGCACCGTGAATGTCAGCCACGAACCGATCCCTGAAATCGGCTGGCCCGCGATGACGATGGACATGCCTCTGACCGCCGACGCGAAAATCGACGGTGTCGCGGAAGGCGATGAAATCGTTCTGATGCTGATCAAAGGCGATGATGGCATGTATGCCGTCAGCGCCATGATGCCTGAATAAAAACGCCCCGCTGGCCGAAAGACCCGCTTCGGCCAGCGGCCCTTTGATAAAAAGAGGAGATCAACATGCGCGTAACGCTCGCCCTGATTATCACGGCCGTTGTTGCCCTTGGGGCTGCGTGGTTGCTGTGGCCCGCACAGCCCGTGACCGTGACCGATACCCCACCGGGGGCACCGATCGTAACGGTCAGTCTGCCGTCGTCATTCACTACCCAAGAACAGATAGGCCAAACCGCATTCGCCGCCAATTGCGCGGCTTGCCACGGTGAAAACGGTTCGGGGCGCACCGAAATGGGCCCGCCGCTGGTTCACAAGATCTATGAGCCAAGCCATCACGCCGACATATCCTTTGAACGGGCAGTCGAATACGGTGTTCAATCGCACCATTGGACTTTCGGTAACATGGCGGCCGTTGAGGGGCTGACAAAAGCAGACATCAGCGGCATCATCGCCTATGTTCGCGCCGTGCAACGTGCCAATGGCATCAACTGACGCCCAAGAAGGAATACCATGATGACATACGCCACACAATTTGCAGCGGCTCTTATTGCCTCTCTGACGCTGGCCGCCGGACCGGCTGCCGCGCATTCAAAGGAGCAGGCGACCTTGCCGGCGGACGGTGCCGTTCTGGCGATATCGCCAGATACGATTACGATGAATTTCGATATGCCTTTGCGCGTGACCCTCATCACCTTGCGCGATGATGCGGGCGCAGATCACGCATTGACACGGACCGACAACATGCAGCCCGTTAGCGATTTCAGCGCAACACCGCCTGCGCTTGGCGCGGGAAAATATACGGTTGAGTGGCGCGGTCTGGCTGCAGACGGGCATCCGATGCAGGGTCAGTTCAGCTTTGACATTGCCGAGTAGTCAGGGGTGTTGGATGCCTTAGCCAAGGCAGATTCGCTGACTTGGATCGCGATTGTGGTCAAATCGCTGGTCTATGCCACGTCGCTGTCGGCGGCTGGCGGTATCCTGTCTGCCGTGGCACTGCGATCTTTGCCCCAAGGCGAACGCGCGTGGGTGATCCGCTTGGCGGTGGCCTGTGCCGTGGCGGCGGCGTTGCTGTCGCTTGCGCGGCTTCCGCTGCGGGCCAGCTTCTTGATGGGAGGCACGTGGCAGGGGGCGTTTGACCCGATGATCTTGCCTATGGTCGCGCAAAGCCCGTTGGGCATGAGCATCGCGATCAGACTGGTTGGTTTGGCGCTGGTGCCTGCAATCCTGATCCCCGGACGTATCGGGCCCGCCCTCGCGACCACGGGTGCCCTGATCATCGCCATGTCCTTTACCTTTCGCGGTCATGCGCTGGCTGACCCGCGGGTCATCCTCGGTTTGCTGCTGGCGGTCCATCTTGTCGCGATTGCCTTTTGGATCGGTGCTTTTGCTCCGCTTTATCGCCTTGCCGACCAGAATGGCCTGGCGGCGGGCAAAGTCGCGCATGATTTCGGGCGGCTTGCCCTTTGGGGTGTCGGTGCCTTGGCTGTGTCGGGCAGTGTCACGCTTTGGCTGCTGACCAAGGATCTGATTGCCGCCCTTGGGACCGCCTATGGCCAGATGTTCGCGCTAAAACTGGCCGCTTTCACCGCTCTGATTGGCTTGGCTGCCTTCAACAAATTGCGCCTGACGCCCGCCCTTTTGCGGCAAGATCCGGATGCGGCGCAAAGGCTGCGCCGGTCCATCGTGCTTGAGGTTGCCTTGGTGGCGCTGATCCTGCTGACCACCGCGACGCTGACAACCATCAGCGCGCCTTTGATGGTTGAAGTCCGGTAGCACATCAACGCCCCGAAAGGCCTTGGAGCCATGGATGATAAGTCAGAGCATTCTTGCCAGCATCCAGATTGCCATGCCGATCGTCATCAGGTTTTTTGTCAACGAGACGAACCCTAAAGGCACCTCTCAATTCGCGTTAATCACAGATTTTCTCTGAGACCGGACATTCGTCACGTTTCACTCCAACGTTTGCACTGGGCCGTTCTCGAAGGTCCGAGCTACGGCGCTGATCCGGAAGCTGCGCCGCATCCGACGGCAGGTTCAAGTCCTTTTTGAACCGAGCCTGCGCCTGTCACCAGTGAGCTGTACTGAAAAGTGGCTAACTTTCCGCAGTCTTGCAATGATAGAAAACGCGGTACTACAGCGGGAGTTTTCTACAAACACAATCGAACGGAAGGGATTGGTGGACCCAATGCTTCCGTCCTTTGAAGTCTATAGTTCCTATCAGGCGACCATAGACGCCGTTGCCTACAAAAATAAAGGCTAAGCGTGCAAAATGGTTAGTGTTACGCTATGCGATATAGTTCCAAAATACCCCGGGGGTCGAGGCGGCTGGTCGCCGCAGGCCGTGTCAAACCCGCGCTCAGAAATCTAGATCGACCCAAACCGGCACATGGTCTGACGGTTTATCGCGCCCGCGTATTTCTTTGTCGATTTGGCAATCGCGCAGCATATCGGCAACCGCAGGGCTCAGCAGAAAGTGGTCGATGCGGATACCATTGTTGCGGTTCCACGCACCGGCCTGATAATCCCAAAAACTATAGTGGCCGGGGCCTTGGGTCCGCGCGCGGAATGCTTCTGTCAAACCAAGGGCCAACAGTTTGCGCCAGGCCTCGCGCGTTTCGGGGCGAAATAATGCATCATCGCGCCAAGCATCGGGGGTGGCGGCGTCTTCCGCCTGCGGAATGACATTGTAGTCACCTGTCATCAAAAATGGTGTCTCTTCGGCCAGCAGGGCGCGTGCGCGGTCTTCAAGGCGGGCCATCCACGCCAACTTGTAGTCAAATTTCGGTCCGGGGGCAGGGTTGCCGTTTGGCAAGTACAAGCCACACAGGCGAATGGCGGATTTCTCGCCTGTGACCGTTGCTTCGATATAGCGGGCTTGTTCGTCGGTATCATCACCGGGCAGGCCGCGTGTGACGTCCTCAAGGGGGCGTTTCGACAGGATCGCGACGCCATTGAACGACTTTTGCCCATGGGTTTCCACGTTGTACCCACGGTCTTCAAAAATCTCGCGCGGGAACGCGTCATCGACTGATTTTATCTCTTGCAGGATGGCGACATCGGGTTGCGCTTCGTCCAGCCACTGCGGCAGGGCATCTATCCGCGCCTTTATTCCATTGATGTTGAACGTCGCGATTTTCATGGGCTGCCTCTGTTTTGTTGCCAAACCTATCGCGCAAAGCGGGGCTTTGGGCAAGGGCGCGGGACAGGTTTGCACGATCTTCGGGCGGCCGTTTGGGGAATGATTCGGGGTCCCGCAGCGGCATTACCGCCGTTTCATGCCGCGCGGACGGGCGTAGCAAGGTTGTGGATAAGTTTTTCTTTTACCTGTGGATAAGTTTGATTTCTGCCGAACTCTAGTTGCCTGCAGTTTCAAGTGAATGTGGATAAAATCCACTACGCCACCGTGCCGGGAAAAAATGATTGGAAAAGCAACTTAAACGGGCAAGGGTTGTAGTTGTTGCAACCTTAGTTTGCATTTCGGCTAACAGTCTCAACCCATGAAGGATAAAAAAATGACCGCTTTTGCCTATGTTGGAGATACACAAGTTCTGCCATCCAAATCCCAGACCCTGCACTGCGGCGCGGGTACCGGTTTGTTTACCACCAGCTGCACCCCGTCCATGGTTAGCGGGGCCGAAACTGGCCTATTCACCACCAGCTGCGCACCATCGGGTACAGCAATGGCGACTGGTGATCTGGTAGAGCTTTTTACCACAAGCTGCTGATGTTTAATTAATAAATTAATCTCTGTGCCCTGCTGGGCGCAGAGCATTCTGCAGAAAGTTCCCCATGTCCAATGTTATCCAACTTTTGCCGCTGCGGCAGACCAAAAGCCAAGGCATAACCGCCCTGAGCCACATGTTCGCCCATCAACGGCGTGCGCAGGGGGATGTTTTCTGGCTAAAGGAAAACGCTGAATGGCTGGGTATTCTGCGGGGCCTCAAAGGCGAAGTTCCCGTGGCTGCGGTGGAACCTTATTGTGAGTTTTACGAAAGCTTGCCGGCGCAGATCGCATTTTTTCCGCAATATTACAGGTTCTTCTTGTCACTCTGCCTTGATTTGGAAGATTTGGGTATCGAAGGCGGTCACGGTGAAGCCATTTCCCAATGGGTTGCATCGCGGGGGCTGGCCCAGGCGGAACTGTCTGATCTGCAACGTGCCGAAGCCGAGCGTCTGTTGTCACGCCGAAATGCTGCGCACTGGGATATCAGCCTCGACACGCGTTTACGGCACTTTATCAATCGGTCGGAAACCTTTGCTTTGCCGAACAAAAAAGCGGCCTATGAACTTGCGCATATTGTCTTTTACCTTGCTGACTATGGTCGGGTGGACCCTGATTTGGGGCCAGAGACGATTACCAGCCTTGAATATGCAGGGCTGTTGGCATTTTTGGATCAGAACGCGGATCTTTTGGCTGAAATCTGCGCGGCCTTACGGTTTGCTGGTGCCAGACCAAACCTGATTTGGGAGAGCTTTGTACAGGGCGCGCACCGCGACTGCCGATTGGGGCAGGCCGCACAACAGGTGTCGGTAGATGGTTACCATACCTATCTTGTCACGGGATGGCTGGCCCAGATGTCGGGCCGCCCCGTGTTCCAAGAGGATGTTCCGACAGGTCAGGTCGTGCTGTACGGCCCACAAGAGGGCGAAGGCGCGCTGAGGGATTTGTCGCAGGGGCTGTTTGACATGGGCGCATTCCGGTCTGCGGATTGGTCCAGAATGCGGCAGGTGCTTTTGCCCGCACTTGGCCCCGAAGGGCGCTGCGTTCTGGAAGCGGCTGAAGGGTCAACCGACAAGTTCGAGGCTTTTTTTGAAGGGTTTGCGCGGGCCTCTGTTGGCTGAAATGACCTCATCAGGGATGAGGTCAGCCTCCGGCGGGAGTTTATCTGGCAAAATGAAGCGGGCAGTCGCGTTACATCGAGAAGGATGTGCCGCAGCCGCAGGCGCTGGTCGCGTTGGGGTTTTCGATGACAAAGCGCGCGCCGATCAGTTCTTCTGAAAAATCGATGACGGCATTGGTCAGGAATGGCAATGATATGCTGTCGACCACAACTTTTTGGCCAGCGCCTTCGAGAATGAGGTCATCCTCTTTGGGCGCATCAAGTGCGATGTCATATTGAAAGCCGGAACAGCCGCCGCCTTCGACAGCGACGCGCAATGCTTTTCCATCTGCGGCGGCACCAATTTCCGCAAGGCGGTCAAAAGCGCGGGAGGTGACTTTGGGGGGCAGGTTCATTTTTCGGGCTCCGGTGTGATCGGTTTCCATCTGTCGTTGCTTGCAATATAGAAACCCGCAGGACAGGCCACAAGGACCTCATATCATGCGCGCATCTTTTGCCTCTGATCCAGCAGCGACCCGGGGACGGTTGATGCCGGAAGAGGAAAGCACATTTCGGTCGTGTTTCCAGCGGGATCGCGACCGGATTATCCATGCCAGCGCCTTTCGGCGGCTCAAGCATAAGACTCAGGTCTTTATCGAGCATGAAGGCGATTATTACCGCACGCGGCTGACCCATTCGATCGAGGTGGCGCAAGTGGCACGCACGATTTCCGGCGCGTTGGGCTTGAACGCCGAACTGACCGAGGCGGTCGCATTGGCCCATGATCTGGGCCATCCCCCGTTTGGCCATACCGGAGAGGACGCGTTGCAGGCCTTGATGGCCCCTTATGGCGGGTTTGATCACAATGCGCAGGCCATCCGGATTGTCACTGACCTTGAGCGGCACTATGCGGAATTCGACGGGCTGAACCTGACTTGGGAAACCTTGGAAGGGTTGGCCAAGCACAATGGCCCTGTCACGGGCGCGCTGCCGTGGGCGTTGGAGGTTTATGGCCGCAAGCATGATCTGGAACTGGGCACTTATGCCAGTGCCGAGGCGCAAGTCGCGGCGATTGCAGATGATGTGGCCTATAACCATCATGATTTGCATGACGGTCTGCGGGCAGAGCTGTTTTCGACGGATGAGCTGGCTGAACTGCCTATTCTGGATCGCAACTTTGCCGAAGTGGACAGATTATACCCCGGTTTGAACTATTATCGGCGGCGCCACGAAGCATTACGGAGGTTTTTTGGCGTGCTGGTCGAGGATGTGATCAACTTTGCCCGCATCCGTCTGGATGAAATGCAGCCACAAACTGCGACGGATATTCGGATGGCGGGGCGCACGTTGATCCGTTTTTCCGATCCGGTGTTCGAAGACCTCAAGGTGATCCGCGCCTTTTTGTTTGAACGTATGTATCGTGCCCCGTCGGTGGTCATCATGCGCAAGCAGGTCACGCAGATGGTCGAAGACCTGTTCCCCTATTTTATGGCCCATCCCGACCAGTTGCCAAAGCAATGGCGCAAGGATGTGGACGATGTCGACGGGGATACTGCCCTGGCCCGGATTGTCAGCGATTACATTTCCGGCATGACGGACCGCTTTGCCATTCAGGAACATGACCGTCTGATCGGCAATGACCTGTCGGCGAGTGTTGCATTTGGGTCGAACCCCGCTTGATTGTCAGGGCTTTTTCAGGTGATACACGAGGCCAAGACGAAGGAACCCCGTTATGAACCTATTTGCCGATATCCGCACGCTTGTGCTGTCCACGCTTGATGCGCTGGTCGCTGACGGGTTTTTGCCCCAAGGCCTGAACTTTGATGCGATTGCGGTTGAACCGCCGCGCGATGCCGCACATGGCGATATGGCGACCAATGCCGCGATGGTATTGGCCAAGCCTGCTGGCATGAAGCCGCGCGAGATTGCCGAAAAGCTTGCTGCCAAGCTGGTCGAAGACGCGCGTATAAACTCGGCTGATGTGGCGGGGCCGGGGTTCTTGAACCTGCGGCTTGCCCCGTCTGTCTGGCAGGGTGTCGTGGCCGCGGTTCTGGCCAAGGGCACTGATTTCGGACGCGGTGATTTGGGCAAAGGCAAGCGGGTCAACGTTGAATATGTTTCGGCGAACCCGACGGGGCCACTGCATGTCGGTCACACGCGCGGCGCGGTATTTGGCGATGCGCTGGCAAGTCTGCTGGATTTCGCGGGCTTTGACGTTACCCGCGAATACTACATCAACGATGGTGGGGCGCAGGTCGATGTCTTGGCGCGGTCGGTATACCTGCGCTATCTTGAGGCACATGGCCAAGAGGTCGCGTTCCCCGATGGCACGTATCCCGGCGATTACCTGATCGAGGCTGGCGAGGCCCTGAAGGCCAAGGTTGGTGACGCGTATATCGACCAGGACGAAAGCGTCTGGCTGGAAGATGTGCGCAACTTTGCCACCGAAGAAATGATGAAGCTGATCCGCGATGACCTGGCGTCTTTGGGCGTTGAAATGGATGTATTTTATTCCGAAAAATCGCTGTACGGCACCGGCAAGATCGAAGCCGCGATCAACGATTTGAAATCCAAAGGCCTGATCTATGAGGGTGTTCTTGAGCCCCCAAAAGGCAAGCTGCCCGAAGACTGGGAACCGCGCGAGCAGACGTTGTTCAAATCCACCGAACACGGCGATGACGTAGACCGGCCCGTGATGAAATCCGATGGCGGCTGGACCTATTTCGCGCCCGATATCGCGTATCACTATGACAAGGTGCAGCGCGGGTTCGACATGTTGATCGACGTCTTTGGCGCGGATCATGGCGGGTACGTCAAACGGATGAAAGCGGCTGTATCAGCGCTGTCGGGGGGCACTGTGCCGCTGGACATCAAGCTGACGCAGCTGGTGAAGCTGTTCAAGGACGGCAAGGAATTCAAGATGTCCAAGCGGGCAGGGACCTTTGTGACCCTGCGCGATGTGGTCGATCAGGTTGGCTCGGATGTGACGCGCTTTGTAATGCTGACGCGCAAGAATGATGCGATGCTGGATTTCGATTTTGCCAAGGTCTTGGAGCAATCCCGCGAAAACCCGGTGTTTTATGTGCAATACGCCCATGCGCGGGTCAATTCCGTGCTGCGCAAAGCGGCAGAAGCCGGCGTGGCCACTGACATGGCCACCTTGCAGGCCGCAGACCTTGGCCTGCTGGATCACGAGGCAGAGCTGAAGCTGGCTGCCAAGCTGGCCGAATGGCCACGCTTGGTTGAAACCGCGGCGCGCAGCAATGAACCGCACCGCGTTGCGTTCTATCTGTATGAACTTGCAGGCGACTTTCACGGGCTGTGGAACCGGGGCAATGATGTGCCTTCGCTGCGCTTTTTGCAGGATGACGCCGCGGTGTCGCAGGCAAAAATCGCGCTGGCACAAGCCACAGCGATTGTAATTGCGTCAGGTCTTGGTATTCTGGGTGTGACACCAGCGGAAGAGATGCGTTAAACGCACGCCCGGCGGACAGGCAACTTCAGATGACAGACCCGTGCCGATGAAACGAGCGGCGGGCAGTGAGGCAGAAATGGCAGATTACACAACCTCCCCCCATGGTGGGGGATACCAAGTTGAATCAGACATGTATGTTCCCCCTGCGCAGGGGGCTAACGCATTGGGAAAGCTCACGAATGTTGTGGGGGCTGCGATGTCGGTCGCCCTCGTCGTTGGCATCGGTGTATGGGGCTACAAGCTGCTCGTGCGCGATGTATCCGGCATCCCCGTGGTCCGTGCCGCACAGGGCGACATGCGGGTGCGGCCCAAGGATCCGGGTGGCCAACTGGCGACCAATCAGGGGCTTTCGGTCAATGCCGTTGCATCCGAAGGCACGGCCAGCGCACTAGCGGACCGTGTCATTCTAGCCCCGCAGCCTTTGATGCTCGAGGATGAAGACCAGCCTGTTCCGGTTGCCATGGTTGCATCTGCGCCACAGACAACAAACGAGACGCCGGATGTTTCCGCTGCGTTGAAACGCGGCGATGTTGACGGTCTTGTGGCCCAGTTGACCGACGGTCTGGACACGATGGAGAACGACGAAGCGTCGCTTGAGCCTATCATGGCAAGTGCGACCGTCGATATGGACACGCTTGAGATGTCGGTATCGAATGCTATTGCTGTGGCGATGGTTGCAGAGCCGGGGGTAAAGTCGTCTTTGCGCCCCAAGACACGGCCTGCAACGCGCGCGGCTGTGACGCCCGCCTCCTTTGCGCCTGCAGCTGCATCGACAAGCGTGAATGACATGGATGGCGACTCATTGCCGTCTGGCACGCGTCTGGTGCAGCTTGGGGCGTTTGATACCCCTGAAATCGCGCGCGCCCAGTGGGACAAGTTGAACGGTCGGTTCAGCGCGTATCTTGAGGGTAAATCCCGCATCGTCCAAGAAGCCAGCAGTGGGGGCCGAACGTTCTATCGCCTCCGGGCCCACGGCTTTGAAGACATCGCGGACGCGCGGCGGTTCTGTTCGGCTTTGGTCGCAGAGAATGCGGATTGTATCCCTGTCGTTACCCGCTGATGCGGTACGGCGCGACCATTCTGGATGCGACAGGTCTGCGGTTGACGCCGGATGAAAAGGCGCTGTTTCGGGCGGTCAAACCCTTTGGGTTTATCCTGTTCGCCCGCAATATCGACACCCCTGATCAGGTGCGTGCCCTATGCGCCGAACTGCGCGAGGCGGCGGGCCATAATGCAGTGATTACCATCGATCAGGAAGGCGGTCGGGTGCAACGTTTGCGCGGGCCAGTCTGGCGCGACTGGACACCGCCGATGACGTTTGTGCAGGCGGCAGGCGCTGATGCGGCGCAGGCGATGTATATCAGATTCCGCCTGATTGCAGATGAATTATTCGGCCTAGGCATCGACAGTAATTGCGCGCCGATGGTGGATGTGGCCGGGCCGCAAACCCATGAATTTTTGTACAATCGCTGCTATGGTACCGATCCCGATCAGGTCGCTGCATTGGGGCGCGCGGCGGCAGATGGCATGCTGGACGGCGGCGTGCTGCCTGTGGTGAAACACATTCCCGGCCATGGACGGGCGACGATGGACAGCCATTTCAATTTGCCCTTGGTGGGGGCCGACCACGCGACGCTGACAGCCCACGATTTCGCCCCCTTCAAGGCGCTGAACGACCTGCCGATGGGGATGACAGCGCATTTGGTCTATGACGCGATTGACCCGCGCCCTGCGACGCTGTCGCCTGTGATGATGGACGTGATCCGCAGCGAAATCGGCTTCGATAATCTGATCATGACCGATGATATCTCAATGAAGGCGCTGGACGGGGCGGTGGATCAGATCAGCCGTGATGCGCTGGCGGCAGGGTGCGATGTGATCTTGTATTGCAACGCCGCGCTCTCTGATCGTGCTGCCGTCGCCGATGCCGCAGGCGAGATGACGGACGCGGCCCAAACCCGCGCTGTTCGCGCGCTGAATGCACGCAGAACCCCTGACGAGATTGACATTCCCGCCCTGACTGCGAAGCTTGATGCGCTTTTGGGCGGGGGCTTGCATGGCTGATACGCTGTTTGATGAAGACAAGGCTTCGGTCGCCGAACGGTTGGCCGCTGAAGCCCTGATCGTGGATGTGGACGGTTTCGAAGGCCCTCTTGATCTGCTGCTGACCCTCAGCCGCACGCAAAAGGTTGATCTGCGCAAAATCTCGGTGCTTCAACTGGCGCGGCAATATCTTTTGTTTGTCGAAAAAGCCAAAGCATTGCGGCTGGAACTGGCGGCTGACTATCTGGTCATGGCCGCATGGTTGGCGTTTCTTAAATCGCGTCTGCTGCTGCCGCCAGATCCGACCGAAGAAGGCCCCTCTGGAGAGGAGCTTGCCGCGCATCTGGCGTTTCAGCTGGAGCGTTTACAGGCGATGCGGGATGCCGCTGCCCGACTGATGGCGCGCGACCAGCTGGGCCGCGATTTCTTTGCGCGGGGTCAAACCCAAGAGGTCAAGCGCACCCGCCGTGTCACCTATACCGCGACGCTGCTGGATTTGATGCAAGGTTATGCCCGCATTCGAACCCGCGACGATTTCCGTCCCTTTGTGATGGACCGCGAGAAGGTCTTCACGATGGAGCAGGCGCTGGAACGTATGCGTGGTCTGATCGGCTTTGCCGGCGATTGGGGTGATCTGACCAGCTATCTGCCCGAAGGGTGGGACGGCGATCCGGTGATGCGTCGGTCGGCCACGGCGGCGACATTTGCAGCATCGCTTGAATTGGTAAAAGAAGGCCATCTTGAGATCAGGCAGACAGGTATGTTTACCCCGATAGAATTGCGGAAAAGGGCTGAAGGTCGTGGCTGAACCGTTTGAAGAAAAAGAAGAAAGCCTGTTTGATGCGCCGCTTATGGCGGAACAGGAACGCATGCTTGAGGCGATCTTGTTCGCGACCTCGGAACCCATCACCTTGCGCGAGATCGAAGCGCGTTTGCCCCATGGCTGCGATGCCGCCGAGGCGATGGTACATTTGCGCAAGCGCTATGAAGGGCGCGGGGTGCAGGTTGCCAAGATCGGCGATGCCTATGCGATACGCACGGCCGCCGACCTTGGGTATCTGATGCAAAAAGAGACCGTCGAGATACGGAAACTTTCGCGCGCGGCGATCGAGACCTTGGCGATCATTGCCTATCACCAACCCGCGACACGCGCCGAGATCGAGGAAATCAGGGGCGTGTCCGTGTCGCGCGGCACATTGGATCAGTTATTGGAACTTGAATGGATTCGCTTTGGCCGTCGCAAGATGACACCAGGGCGGCCCGTAACCTTTGTTGTGACGCAAGAGTTCTTGTCACATTTCGGGCTGGAAAGCCCGCGTGACCTGCCGGGACTTAAGGAATTGCGGTCGGCCGGTTTGCTTGAGAACCGACCCGCCTTTGGGGCGATTCCGATGATGATCGGCGATGAGGACGAGGACGAGGCAACCGAGGGGCAAAGCGAGCTGTTCGAAGATTAATTCTATAACGGGCCTGAAAATGCCGTATTGGTCGCTATATTGTAACCAAGATATAAATTCCCACGTGTAAACGAGGTAAAGAATGAACCAGATTGTAAATATGATCATGCGCCGCGTCATGGGCCGGTTGATCAATAAGGGCGTCGATTTTGGATTTCACCAAGCATCCAAAATCGGCAAAGGCAAGAATGGTAAAGGTCAGCAAGCCCAGCTATCGTCAGAAGAGGATGCGCGCCGTGAACATGCGGGGCGTGAGCAGGGCAAGCAATCACGCGATATGTTGAAAAACATGCGGCGTTTGAACCGGTTTTAAACGCTGTTTGGGGGCGCTGCCCCCCGCCCTGATGGGCGTCCCCCGGGATATTTGAAAGCAAGAGAAGCCCGGCATGCCGCGATCAGCGTGCTGTGCGAAAATGTTTGCTGAGTTTGAGGCCTTGACCTTGGTAGTTTGATGCGATTCCCTCACCGTAAAGCTGCGTAGGGACCTGAGCCATTTTCTCATAGACCAAGCGGCCAACGACCTGTCCGTGTTCAAGCACGAACGGTGCTTCGTGGCAGCGAACTTCGAGGACGCCGCGTGAGCCTGCGCCCCCCGACGATTTATGGCCAAAGCCCGGATCAAAGAAGCCTGCGTAATGCACCCTGAATTCGCCAACCATTGCAAGGTACGGGGCCATTTCTGCGGCATATTCGGGTGGAATCGTGACGGCTTCGCGGCTTACTAGGATATAGAATGCGCCGGGGTCGAGGATGATTTGACCGTTCTCGCTGTGGACTTCCTCCCAATAATCGGCAGGTGCGTAGTGGCCGATATTGTCCAGATCAATCACACCGGTATGCGGTTTTGCACGGTAGCCGACCAATGTCGTGCCGGGCAGGCGCAGATCAACCGAGAAGCCGAGACCGTCGTCAATCACCGCATGGCCATCAACAAGGGGTGTCGCGGCATGCAGGGCGCGCAACGCGTTGTCGTCCAATGTGGCATCACCCGCGGAAAAACGAATCTGGTTGAGGCGCATACCGGGGCGCACCAGCACCGAGAAGGAGCGCGGGCAGATTTCAGCATAAAGCGGACCAGTATAACCTGCCTCGATGCGGTCGAATTCGGTACCGCCGTCGGTGATGGTGCGGGTCAGCAGGTCAAGCCTGCCGGTCGAGCTTTTGGCATTCGCCACTGCGGAAATGTCGGCGGGCAGGGACAGCGTTTCCATCAACGGCACGACGTAGACGCAGCCTTTTTCCAGAACGGCACCATTGGTCAGATCGACGCGGTGCATTTCGAATTCGCTTAGGCGGTCCGCAACCTTGGCCCCATGCCCTGCTAGAAATGACGCGCGGACGCGGTAGGCGACGCTGCCCAAACGCAAATCAAGGCTCGCGGGTTGGATCTGGGCGGGATCAACTGCGGGCGACCCTATGATCTGGCCTGCGTTGATCATTTCGCTGATTTGCTGGTTTGGGATTACACCGCCCATGGCTGGACCTTTCAAATGCAAACGCCCGCACCGTTACAGGCGCGGGCGTTTGTTTTATGTCGGTTGGTCGGGCTAGCAGGACTCGAACCTGCGACCTTCCGTCCCCCAGACGGACGCGCTACCAGGCTGCGCCATAGCCCGACATGAGGCGTTTCATACCTGATAATCACCGGTGCGCAAGGGGGAATTGCCGCAAAGCGCATCGTGAGTTCAGTCTTTTGCCCGAGGGTTCTGTTCAGAGGTCATCGAATTCCGCAAAGCTTGCAGTTGCGCAAGCATGGGGGCGATTTTCTGCGCTGTTTCTGGCGATAATTCTGTGCAGGTCAGGATCGCGGCAAGGCCGCCGGGGGCTGCGGGCATATCAGCTTCGTCGGGAATCAGGGGCAATTCTATGATGCGGGGCTTGCGTTCGACAGCGGGTGTCGGTGATTGGGGGGCAGGCTCGGACTTGGCCTGAGCTGCCTCTGCGGGGGGGCTATCGGGCTCGGCCGCAGGGCGGCGCAAAAATGTCGGGCTGTCTGCCGCTGCTTCTGGCGGGCTGTGATCAGCCGACGCATCTTTTTGGGCTGTTTCGGCATCTGTCGGCATCTTTGACGCGTCAGTCGTGGTATCGGGCGTGATTTCTACCGCGCCTTCATCTTGGCCAAGGGTCGATGATGCGGGCCTGTCAGAATCGCTTGGTGGTTGTGGCGTTGGGGTCGCCGCAGCAGAATCGCTTGTATTAGCAACTGCGGCGGGGGCCGGTTCAATTGCGGGTTCATCTGCGGGTTCTGGGGCGTCTTCAGGCGCTGATGACGCGATGTCTGCCTGTGCTACCTCGGGTGGGCCAGGCTGTGTGTCGGGTGTTTGCGAAGGAGCTGCGGGAAGGAGCCCCGGGACCGTATCGGCGGTGTTTTCCGCCGCAGTTTCGATGGGCGCGCTTTTTGGATCGGAACCTAGATCCGCTTGCGTCTCCTTTGGGGCTTCTTCGGGCGTTTTATCGGGGCGGGCGGCCCCGAAGGGCAGCACGACGCTTTCAACCACAGGGTCTTTCAAACCAAGCGTTTGATCTTGCGGCGCTGAATCAGACATGTCGATCGTGTTTTGATCGCTTTGGTTCAGATCGGCTTGGGTTAGTTCATCCAAGGGGGCCGAGAGGGCAGCGACATGGCTCATCCCTTCTTCGCGCAGAATTTTCTGAACGCCTTTGATCGTCAGGCCATCATCATGCAGCAAGCGCTTGATACCGCCCAATAAAAGCATATCGGCGGGGCGGTAATAGCGCCGTCCGCCCGCGCGTTTAATCGGTTTAACTTGGGTGAATTTACTTTCCCAAAACCGCAGCACGTGGGCCTGAATCTCAAGCCAATCCGCTACTTCGGAAATTGTTCGGAACGCATCCGCAGATTTGGGCATCGGTTTAACGCTTGTTGCCGTCGGCAACGCGGTCCTTCATTAAATGCGAGGGGCGGAAGGTCAGCACGCGGCGGGGATTGATCGGGACTTCTTCGCCGGTTTTCGGATTGCGACCGACGCGGGCGGATTTTTCCCGCACCGAGAATGTCCCGAAAGACGAGATCTTGACCTGTTCGCCTTCCACCAATGCGTCGGACATGTGATCCAGTACGGATTCTACCAATTGCGCGCTTTCGTTTCGGGAAAGACCTACCTCGCGAAACACAGCTTCGCTTAGATCCATCCGCGTCAAGGTCTTGTCAGCCATCCCATCCCCCATGCTTATTTTCTCCAACATAGGCCGCCCCGTTTTTGCAAGTCAACAACTATGGGCTGTAAGGTCCTGTTTGCGCGACAAAAAGCCGTTTTACCAGCGTATGACGACAGCGCCCCAAGCCAAACCGCCGCCGATGGCTTCGGTTACCAGAAGGTCGCCATTTTTGATCTGGCCGCGTTCTTGTCCGACCGAAAGGGCAAGTGGAATCGATGCGGCAGAGGTGTTTCCGTGGTCCTGAACCGTCACCACGACCTGATCCATAGACAGGTTCAATTTCTTGGCAGTGCCTTGAATAATCCGGATATTTGCCTGATGCGGCACGACCCAGTCGATGTCATCTGCCGTAACGCCTGCGCGCTCCATTGCGGTGGTCGCGGTCGAGGCTAGCTTTTCAACAGCGTGGCGGAAAACCTGATTGCCCTGCATGCGCAGATAGCCGGTCGTGCCAGTGCTGACGCCGCCGTCTACATATAGCAGATCGCGGTAGCGCCCGTCGGAATTCAGATCAGTGGACAGGATTCCGCGATCTTGCGGGGTGCCGTTGCCTTCTTGGGCTTCCAACAGCAAAGCGCCGGCACCGTCACCGAACAAAACGCTGGTGCTGCGGTCGGTCCAGTCCATGATCTTGCTGAATGTTTCGGCCCCGATGACCAGAACCCGTTTGGCTTGACCCGATACAATCAGGGCATTGGCGTTTGACAGGGCAAAGATAAATCCGGCGCAGACAGCCTGCACATCAAAAGCAAAGCCGGTTTCCATGCCAAGCTGCGCTTGCACCATGGTAGCGGCAGAGGGGAAGGTCAGATCGGCGGTGGAGGTGGCCAGAATGATCGCATCGACGTCGGCAGGGGTCTTGTCTGCCTGTTTGAGGGCCGCAAGAGCAGCCGCCGTGGCCATCGTGGATGTGGTTTCATCGCCAGATACGAAATGACGGCGTTCGATCCCGGACCGGGACCTGATCCAGGCATCATCCGTATCGATCTTGCCTTCGAATTCGGCATTTTCTACAACACGTTCCGGCAAATAGTGCCCGGCACCGATTACAACTGCCCGTAGGGTCATGTTTCCGTCTCTTTCACCGGCGAGGCTGCTGCAACACGCGCCGCCAACCGGTTGGTAAATTCACTTTCCGCCAAGCGCGCAGCCAGTTTGATGGCCGAGGATACGCCGGTTGCATCGGCCGCACCATGGGATTTTACAACAGTACCGTTCAGGCCCAGAAAGACGCCGCCATTGACGCGGCGTGGGTCAAAGCGCTTGCTGACCCGGCGCAACGATGAATAGGCCAATACAGAGGCCATCCGAGACCAGATCGAGTTTTTGAAGGCCGTGCGCAAGCCGCCGCTGATCAAGGTTGCAGTGCCTTCGCCTGTTTTGATCGCAATATTGCCGGTAAAACCGTCAGTGACGATCACATCAGCGGCGTTGCCCGCGATATCGCCGCCCTCAACAAAGCCGACGAAA
The DNA here is from genome assembly GCF_041552635.1 of Sulfitobacter sp. GTDB lineage: Bacteria > Pseudomonadota > Alphaproteobacteria > Rhodobacterales > Rhodobacteraceae > Sulfitobacter. The sequence goes on along the minus strand of NZ_JBFEKM010000037.1, from coordinate 9,092 downwards.
TCGAATTCGGCGTCGTCGGCGGCATCGCGAATCAGCTCATGCGCTTCTTTTAGCTCGGCGCGGCCTTTGTGTTCTTCGGTCCCGACATTCAGCAAACCGACACGGGGGCGCTTTATGTCCATCCCGTTGCGCGCATAGGAATTACCCATCAGCGCATACCGCAGCAGATCATCGGCATCGGCGCGGACATCCGCACCAACGTCCAGCAGAACGTTAAAGCCTTGGGGATTCGTGGACGGGTACAGGACCGCAATCGCGGGCCGGTTCACGCCGGGCAGCTTTCTCAGGCGGATCATCGACAGCGCCATCAGCGCGCCCGTGTTGCCACAGCTGACTGCAACCGAAGCCTCGCGCGAGCGGACGGATTCGATTGCGGACCACATGGATGTGTCCTTGCCGTTACGCACGACATTGCTGGGTTTGTCATCCATCGTGACGACACCCTGTGCATCACGCACAGTGCAACGGCCCCGTAATTCGGGACGCTTGGCCACTAAAGGGTCGAGCGTCTCGGCGGGGCCGTGCAGGACAAAACTAATGTCCGGATTTTTCGCAGCAGATTCAGCACACCCGGCAACAACAATTGCCGGGCCCTGATCGCCCCCCATCGCATCAACTGAAATGACGGTACGCTGAGCTTTCGCTTGAGCCTGATCGGACATGGCCGTCATCTTTTGCGAAGCCTCTTTATGCTGCGGTTGACTGTATCAGCTTACGCTGCGTCTTCGTCGAGATCGACTTCTTCGGCCATCGCGACGACTTCGTTGTCATCATAGTGACCACAAGCGGCACAAATGTGGTGTGGGCGCTTCAGCTCACCACAGTTTGGGCATTCGTTAGGGTTCGCAGCGGTCAGCGAGTCGTGCGCGCGGCGATTGTTGCGACGCGATTTGGAAACTTTATTCTGTTGGACAGCCATATCTGGTGCCTTTGCCTTCGGGGTCGTTCAGCGGCATGTAGCCAAAGACGACCGTGTTTCAGATCAACTCCCGGTTTGGGCGTGACGTGCGTTTAGGCCTAAGCCTATCCGATGTCCAACCTTAATTGGGGTGAGAGGCGCAAAATACTGCTAAACAATATCGATGCAACCCCGATTTTAAAGCAATTACGTGTGTTTTAGTCCTTATCGTCTTTCAACGCTTGGCGTAAATCCGCCAAGCCGGCAAAGGGGCGCGCGTCTGCGTCTGTCATCGGGGCATCGCCAGGCTTGGTATAGACCAGCTCTCCCAGCTCGGCACCATTGGCGCGGGGGTATTCCGGCACCTCAAGCGCGAGGGCTTCGATCATCACAATGACGGGGTCGATCCAAGCGCCCAGCGGTTCCGAGCGGTCATCTTCGGGCATTTCGGCCTCTGGTTCGTCGGGTTCAACGTAATCCTTGACGAAAAGCCGCGTGATATCGGTGTCGATGCGGGTCATCACCGGCTCAAGCGAGACCACGCAGGGCTGGATGACGGTGGCACCAAGGCGCGCATCTAGCTGCCAATCGGTGCGGCCAAGGGCGGTCAGCGTGCCTTGAAAGGATAATTTACGCACCGATGTCAGCCCCAGTTCTAGGGCGATTTCCCGCAGGGCGTCGGCATCGGGGCGTACGGAGAAAGGCGTTTGTGCGTTTTGCGGCAGCTCTGCGACACGCAATGCTGTGGGGCTTGGGGGCGTGCGAGACATGATGATGTGCTTTCGTTTCTTGAACCATAGGGGGTGCTTGGTGTATGCGAGATAAAAGCCATGATCCCTAAGGGCAAGAGGGCACTAAAGAATGCGTAAAGATCGCCATGTCATAAAGACACTGTTTGCTGCCGCTGTTGTGGGGGCTGGTCTGATGCTGGGGGGGTGTGCGCCGCAATACAAGAATCACGGCTATATTCCCCCCCAGGAAGATCTGGACAAGATTTCGATTGGCCAGGACACCCGCGATACGGTGGCTCAAACCGTTGGCGTCCCTGCGTCGGCAGGTCTGTTGACCAACTCTGGCTATTACTATGTGCGGTCGCGGCGCAGGGCGGTCGGGTTTCTGGCCCCCAAAGAGATCGAGCGCGAAGTCGTCGCCGTCAGCTTTAACGCACAAGGCGTGGTCGAGAACGTCGAGCGCTTTGGCCTTGAGCGCGGCAATGTCATCACGCTGGACCGCCGCGTGACCAGTTCATCGGTTCGGGACAGGTCCTTTATTCGCCAGCTTTTGGGCAATATCGGGCGTTTCAACCCGGCGGGGCTTGCGGGCTAGGGTCCGCGCCTTTGCACCGCAAGGCGACACCCAAAAACGTTGATGTGATGGGCCTTGTGCGGGGCACACATGAGGTGTTTGTCGCGCGGTCCGATCAGGACATTGAAGCTGCTCAGGCACTGCGGGCATTGGCATTCGGGCTGGATGTCACCCACGACCGTGATGCATTCGACACCACCCAGCACCAGATCCTTGTGCGCGATCTTAGGAACGGTCAGATCGTCTGTTGCTTTCGGACCCGTGTTTTCATCGGCGCGCAGTTAGAGCAAAGCTATGCCGCGCAATTTTATGACTTATCCGGTCTGTCGGGGTTCGATGGCCAGATGATGGAGCTGGGGCGGTTTTGTGTGCATCCAGACGCCAGTGACCCTGACATCGTACGCATGGCGTGGGCAGCTTTGACGCGGTTCGTCGATGCGTGCGGGATCAAGCTGATGTTTGGCTGTTCGTCCTTTGCGGGCAGGGTGGTTGCTGACTATGCAGATAGTTTCGCGCTGCTGCGGGCGCGGCATTTGGGGCCTGCGGTCTGGCGACCGGCCGAAAAGGCAAGCGATCCAGTACGATTCGCGGATCACGCGCGGGCACAGCCGGACCTGCAAAAAGCCATGCAACACATGCCGCCTTTGCTGCGGACCTATTTGCTGATGGGCGGCTGGGTCAGTGATCATGCGGTTGTCGACCAGCACATGAAAACGCTGCATGTGTTCACCGGGCTTGAGATTGATGCGATCCCCGAGAACCGCAAACGCTTGCTGCGCGGCTTGGCCTGAAAAGATTCCATGCCTTCGGCGAGGATTTAGGGCCATTTGGAACGAGGGTCATTGACCCCGACGCAGCGCAGATATAGCTGGCTGCCATGGCACGCGCACCCCTTTTACAAGTGAACGAGATCACGCTGACTTTCGGCGGCGATCCCGTATTCGAAGATATGTCTTTGGTCGTTCAACCGGGCGACCGGTTGGCGTTGGTCGGGCGAAACGGCTCGGGTAAATCCACGTTGATGAAAGTCATGGCTGGTATTGTTGAGCCTGACAGCGGCGACGTTATCGTCGGCCCCGGCGTATCTGTCGGCTATATGGAACAAGACCCGGACCTGACGGGTTTCGAGACCTTGGGCGATTTCGCGTCCCACGGGCTTGATCCGTCAGAGATGTACAAGGTTGAACGCGCGGGCGAGGGTTTGAAGTTCGACCCTGCACGTCCCGTCAGCACCGCCAGTGGTGGTGAACGTCGTCGCGCAGCCTTGGCGCGGTTGATGGCATCCGAGCCCGAGTTGATGTTGTTGGACGAACCAACCAACCACTTGGACATCGAGGCGATCCGCTGGTTGGAAGACGAGCTGAAAACCACGCGTGCCGCTTTCGTTATTATTTCTCACGATAGGGCGTTTTTGCGCGAATTGACCCGTGCAACGCTGTGGATCGACCGCGGTGTGACCCGCCGGCAGGAAATCGGCTTTGGCGGGTTTGAGGCATGGCGCGATCAGATGTGGGAAGAAGAGGACACGCAGCGCCACAAGCTGAATCGCAAGATCAAGGCAGAAGCACGCTGGGCTGTCGAAGGTATTTCTGCACGGCGCAAGCGCAACCAAGGCCGCGTGCGCGCCTTGCAGGATTTGCGCGCCGAACGCGCCAGCCAGATTACGCGGCAGGGCACGGCGGCAATGGCGCTGGAAGCCGGGCCCAAGTCGGGCCGCAAGGTGGTCGAGGCGACAGGCATCACCAAGGCCTTTGGCGGTAAGACGATTCTGCGTCCCTTTGACATCACCATTCAGCGCGGCGACCGGATTGCCTTGGTCGGACCGAACGGTGTCGGCAAAACAACGCTGCTGAACATGCTGATCGGCAAGGAAGAACCCGACAGCGGCACGATCAAGCTGGGCACCAACCTTGAGATTGCATTGTTTGACCAAGCCCGCGCGCAGTTGGATGGCGACATGTCGTTGTGGGATAGCCTGACAGGCGATCCCGAGATGCGGGTGTCGGGCAAGGCGGACCAGATTTTGGTGCGCGGTATGCCCAAACATGTGGTCGGCTATCTGAAAGAATTTCTGTTTGACGAAGCCCAAGCGCGTGCGCCTGTGCGGTCACTGTCCGGTGGGGAAAAGGCGCGATTGCTGCTGGCCAAGATCATGGCCCGGTCCAGCAACATGCTGGTGCTCGATGAACCTACAAACGATCTGGACGTTGAAACCCTTGATTTGATGCAGGAATTGCTGTCGACCTATGACGGTACCGTGCTGCTGGTCAGCCACGACCGTGACTTCCTTGACCGCGTTGCGGCGACCACCATCGCGATGGAGGGTGACGGTAAGGCTACGGTTTATGCCGGCGGTTGGACCGATTATCTGGCGCAGCGCCAGCAGGATGACTTTGACCAAAGCGTGATTGCCAAGGCCAAGCCGGGGGCAAAGGGTGATAAGCCGAAAGCATCCGCGCAAAAGGGGCTTAGCTTTACCGAAAAACACCGTCTTGAGGCATTGCCCGCCGAGATCGCGCGTCTTGAGGCCGAGATTGCCAAGCTGGAAGAGCTGATGAGTGATCCGGCGCTTTATACCGACAATCCGGTAAAGTTCCAAAAGGCCACCGACGCGCTGATCGAGCGGAACGAAAAACTACAGGATGCAGAGGCCGAATGGCTGGTGCTTGAGGAAAAAGCGGAAGGCTGAGGGCGTTTTGCTTTGGGTCGTTTGCGCGGGCAGGAACACCGAGGTCTGCAATGCGGACATAGTGTAATTTCGCTGCGGTTGCGCCAACGGCAGCTTTCAGTCAGTCCAAGAACAACCCCCGTTTTGATTTTTGTCAACTCCAGCAACTTCGTTGGCTTTATGGTGATCCAATAAACCATCATACTGGGGAGGTAACAATGAAGGTCTTAGGGTTATTTGCGGCGGTTTTTGGCGGCTTCGTTAGCACATCAAACGTTGCCAATGCGGACGATGCGGGGCATGCGGCATACATCAATGCTTGCGCAACGTGCCATGGCGTGGATGGGCGAGGCGGCGGACCGATAGCAGAATTGCTCACCGTCGAAGTACCGGCGTTGACAAGGTTGTCCGCCGAGAATGAGGGCGTCTTCCCGATGCTCAAAGTCATTCATGCAATTGACGGGCGCCAGTCCATCAGAGGGCATGGCAACCCGATGCCGGTTTGGGGACAACAGTTCGAGGTCGAGGCAGAAGACTATGGCCCCTATGGCGGCGAAGCCGTTGTTCGCGGCCGCATTCTATCGATCGCCTACTACTTGGAATCCATCCAAGAGTGACGCAACCGACGAAACAGTATGCGATCGGCTTCCGCAAAAAGGTGGAAATGCTCTTCGCACACCTCAAACGCATCCTCGGGCTGGGACGCCTGCGATTACGTGGCCCATGCGGTGCAAATGAAGAGTTTCTCCTCGCCGCAACCGCCCAGAACCTCCGCAAACATCTCCAGTGCAATCCAGACAGCGAGGTTCTTTTCAAAAATATTTACGCAGCAGCTTTATCGGTTTTTGGCGCTTTAAGTTGCGATGTTCCGACCCAGCTAAGACCAATCATCACGGCGGCGGTGCCGAGGCAGAGTGAGAGCCCACCCAACTGATATGTGATTCCGGACAGGACTGTGCCAACCAATCGGCCCGCAGCATTGGCCATGTAATAAAAGCCCACATCCATCGTGACCCGTTTTGCATCCGTAAAGCTGAGGATGAGAAACGAATGAAGGGCTGAGTTTACAGCGAAGATGCCGCCGAACACCAATAGGCCCAAGACAATCGTTGCTGTCAGCATATTGGACGGTTCGGGAACCAGCCAGACCAGACCGGCAAGGAAAGCAGGCACAATGACAAGCAGACCAACCCACCGTTTTGCCAGTACCAGAATTTCCGCTTCTGATCTGGACGTCGCCCTGAGGATGCGCGGTGCCGAGCCTTGGACGATGCCATAAAGGATCGTCCAGACGGCCATAAACGTCCCTATCATGAAGAAGGCTGCTCGGTTGCCCTCAGTGCTGCCATCCGACAACACCGCATAAAAATAGATCGGGATACCGACCACAAACCATACGTCCCTTGCCCCGAAGAGGAACAGCCGTGCAGCACTGAGCCAGTTGATGTTGCGGTTCTTGGAGAACACTTCAGTGAACTTTGCGTCCTTGCGTCCCACTGGCAGGCCCGTTGGCATGCCGATCACCACTCCGATCAGGATGAGGAAAAGGATTGCTGCCATCGTCAGGACCGAAAGAACGAACCCAAAGACGGCGAGCAATACTGCGCCCAATAGAAAGCCGCTGCCTTTCACGGCATTCTTTGATCCGGTCAGGGTCGCAACCCAGCGGAACAGTCCTCCGCCCGTCGTCGGCGCAAGGATTTTCACCGCGCTCTTGGAACTCATCTTGGCCAAATCCTTGGCCACGCCAGACAGGCCCTGTACCAGCATTACAAACACCACAGATGCGGTGATGCTCCACACTGGATCAAGCTGGGTAAGAGCCAATAGCGCCACAACCTGCAACGACAACCCCATATAAAGCGTCGACGTCAGTCCAAACCGTGCCGCGATCCAACCTGCGGACAGGTTGGTCACCACACCTGCGATCTCATACAGCACAAACAGATAGGCCAGCTGCACCGGCGAAAAACCGAGCGTGTGAAAGTGAAGCAGGACCAGCATCCTCAATGCTCCATCCGTTAGCATGAATGCCCAATAGGCGGCTGTCACCGTGATGTAGGCGGCGAACCCTGCGGCCCGTTCTGGTGGCCGTGTCACAGCTTGCCGCCCACCATCAGAGCCACATCAACCAGGCGATACGCATAGCCATATTCATTGTCATACCACGCGTAGACTTTGAGCTGGGTGCCGTTCACGACCATCGTTGACGGTGCATCAATGATACCGCTGCGTTGATCATTGGCATAATCAGATGAGACCAAGGGGCGGGTTTCATAACCAAGGATACCTTTCAGCGGCCCTTCAGCGGCAGCTTTGAACAATCCGTTCACCTCTTCCACAGTCGTTTCACGGGCCATTTCAAACACGCAATCCGTGATGGACGCGTTCAAAAGCGGCACCCGCACCGCATGGCCATTCAACTTGCCCTTCAACTCGGGATAGATCAGCGTGATCGCCGTAGCAGAGCCAGTTGTGGTCGGGATAAGGTTGGTCAGCGCTGACCGCGCGCGGCGCAGATCCTTGGCGGGGCGATCCACAATCGTTTGCGTGTTGGTCACATCGTGGATCGTCGTGATTGAGCCGTGCTTGATACCGATCCCTTCGAGAAGAACCTTCACCACAGGCGCGAGGCAGTTGGTCGTGCAGCTTGCCGCCGTAACAATCTGGTGGGTGTCCGTGTCGTAAATGTCATCGTTTACCCCATAGACGATGTTGGCCGTCGGCCCGTCTTTGACCGGCGCTGAGACGACAACCTTTTTCACGCCCGCAGCAAAATAGGGGGCCAGCTTGGCCTCTGTCTTGAACGCGCCTGTGCAATCAATCATCACATCCACGCCGTCCAGCGGTAACTCTTCCAGATTGCGGGTGCTGGTGACAGGAATGCGAATCCCGTCGATGCTGACCGAACTATCATCAGCCTCAAACACAGCAGGCCAACGCCCATGGACAGAATCAAATGCGAGCAGATGTGCATGCATCGCGGGATCACCAACCGCGTCGTTGATAAATGCAATTTTTGCGCCGCGCTCCAAAAGCGGGCGAAGGGCGAGTTTACCGATGCGGCCAAGGCCGTTGATAGCATAGGTGGTCATAACTGATTATTCCTGTTTGGCAGTTTCTTTGCCGATCTGATCGACGTGTTTTTGTAGCGATCCACGGTCCAAATTCTCGAACGGCAACGCGGAGAATGCCATGATGCGGTTGTGCAGCGCCCCGTAGGTCTGGTGGAACGCAAGACGCTTTGCCGCATCGGTTCCTTCAGCCTTTACAGGGTCCGGCATACCCCAGTGACCAGAGACGGGCTGACCGGGCCAAGTGGGGCATTCCTCATTGGCGGCACGGTCACAGACGGTAAAGACAAAATCCATGCGCGGAGCGTCGACACCTTGGAATTCCTCAATGTTCTTGGACCGCAAAAGCGACACGTCATGCCCCTTTGATTTAAGCAGTTCTACCGCAAAAGGGTTCAGCTCCGAGCGATGCGCGGTGCCTGCCGAATAGGCTATGAACGTGTCGCCCACCTTATCGCGCAAAATGGTCTCTGCAAAAATCGAGCGGGCAGAGTTTCCGGTGCAAACGAAGAGGACGTTGAACTTCTTGTCAGTCATGGGAGAGATACTCCTGAGAAGATCAGAAAATTGTGGCGGGCAAAGGTCCGCCCGTCCGCGACAACAATCGACAAACAGACCTGCAACAACCTCACGGGCTGCGTCGAGATTGATGGCATAGAGTAGCCGCGTCCCGTCCCGACGCTGTGAGATGAGACCTGCCTGAGTCAGGGCAGACAGGTAGACCGATGCGGTGCTGGCCTTGAAGTCCAAGGCTTCGGCAATTTCACCAGCTGGCAGTTCATCTGGACAGCGGCGCATGAGCAGCCGGAACACCGCCATCCGCTGAGGATGACTGAGAATAGCGAGTCGGTTTGTGAGTATTGATTCCATACTTCATGAATATTGAAATTATATGGATTTGGTCAAGTAAGTTCTTGATCAAGGCATCCGAAACCAAATGGCTACCCTTCATCGACCCGGAGCCCCCTACGCTCCTTTGCGCACCTTCGCTGCGCACAACATCAAGGCCCGCTGTGCGGATGGGGTGGATGGCTCCTGCATCAATCGGCGTCGCAATGCGCCATAGTGCAGTTGCTATGAACTGCTTATGAGAGGAGCCACCCAATGCATGTTACAACAATGGGCCTTGATCATTGACCGGCAGGGT
>NZ_JBFEKM010000036.1:0-27084 GCF_041552635.1 Sulfitobacter sp. | reverse complement strand
TCGGCATCCCAGCTTCTTGCTCTTTGATCATCCCAATAATCTGGGCTTCGCTAAATCGGCTCTTTCGCATCTGTTTGCTCCTTCGAAAGGTTGAGCAAACTCTACATCAAAGTGACGGGAAACTTCGGGGGGCAGGTCAATGGTGGCGTGCTCGGGTTTTTCCGCCGTCTGCGGCTCCAGCTATGCGACTGCTGCAACCATGGCAAAGGTCGCCTATCCGAGCATGAAAAAATACAAGTATTCCGACGAACTGGCCGCAGGAACCATCGCAGCCGGTGGCACTTTGGGCATCCTGATCCCACCCTCGATTATCATGGTAGTCTACGGAATTCTGACCCAAACGAATATCGGGGATCTGTTCATCGCTGGGGTGATCCCCGGTTTGCTCGGGCTGGCGTTCTACATGCTGGCCATCCGCTTCGTCGCTGCACGAAACCCCAGCCATGCGCCGCAGGGCGAAAGAACACTCTGGCCTGAAAAACTGAAAGCGCTCTCGGGCATTTGGCCTTTCCTTCTGCTTTTCGGCCTTATCATCGGCGGTCTTTACGCAAAGCTGTTCACGCCGACAGAGGCTGCCGGCATGGGCGCAGGTCTTGCGATCCTGATTGCGACGTTCCACGGACGCCTGACGTGGAAAGTGCTACGAAGAGTCATTATCGACACGGCCTATACGTCCATCTCGCTCTATACGGTTCTGTTCGGCGCGCTGATGCTGTCCAAGCTACTGACCCTGTCGGGGCTGGCGGCGGGGGTCCTCGCTTTGGTGCAGTCCACCGGACTGGAAGGCTATGCCCTGATCTTCGTGATCATGCTCGTGTTCCTCCTGTTGGGATGCGTGATGGATTCGATGGCAATCATCCTGATATTCGTACCGCTCTTTGCACCGATCGTGGTTGCGCAGGGGTTCGATCTGGTCTGGTTCGGCATCATCGTCATCGTGGTCACCGAAATTGCCCTGATTACGCCGCCTGTCGGGATGAACGTGTTTGTTTTGAAAGCAGTGCTCCCAGATGTTCCGGTTGTACGGATTTTCAAAGGCCTTATTCCATTCATTGCGGTCGACGTCGTGCGGCTTGGCCTGTTGGTTGCTTTCCCAGCAATTACACTTTGGCTTGGCAGCACGTTCGGGTAGCGGAGAGTAATTAAGAACACAGGATCAAAACGAAGGGTGGGTGATCGCCTTTGCAGCCAAAGACGACGATGGGCAAGAAGTGGCAGCCATCGCGAAACTTTGCGACTACGCATCAAATACGCTGATCTCCCGCTTTACGCCCGAAAGAACAGAGATCGACAGCGTGTATGACCTGCGCGCTGTGTTCCAAACTGGCCACCGCGACATGAAGCTCGACGCGCTCCCGCCGCTGCTATGCGGCCGAAACTGAGGAGAACAGTACACACGAGACAGCAAGACCATTGAAATGATGGCGCACAGTCAGCCCGTCAGCCAAGACACCCCGTCGAATGTCCGGGACATCTTATTGCCCGAGAAGCGGTTTGGGACTTGGTTTGCGGAAACCATCAGGGCCAGCGGCCGCGTGTGCCGTGCAAACAGGCCGGACACACGTCTGCTTCTGACCAGTGCAAATCAGCTTCAAATATGTCTTGCTGTGCAGCAGCTATCCACACAGGTCTTTCTTGGCACAGTGCAGCATAATCCCGCGAGCCGAGGTCCCCAAAGCGGACAAAGCCTCATTTCACTGCGATTGCGCCAAGCTCCGCTTTCGCGATCAGTACGAGAGGCATAATGTTTTAAGCAGACAAACCACCACTACTGCTCTCTAGGTCTCACACATAGTTGTAATGGCAAAAAGACGGCTATCATGAGGTGGCGCGCGTGGGCCGCGCCATGACGACCAGATTACCAACGGATTCCTGAACAACCTCATCGTTTTGGTTCAACGTTCTGCTACGGACCTTGATCATGCCCTGCGTTGGACGGGATTTTGAAGGCCGCACCTCCAATACCTCTGAAATAACGTGCAGCGTGTCGCCAGGCCGGACGGGTCTGGGCCAGTTCAGTGCTTCAAACCCTGCGCCGACTATTCCATTTACTGGCGTCATCTCTCCGCTGACAAGAAGCTGCATGGTGAGCGCCGCTGTGTGCCAACCGCTTGCAGCCAACCCGCGAAAAAAGGTGCTCTTGGCTGCCTCCGGATCAAGGTGGAAGGACTGCGGATCGAACTGGGTTGCGAAACGGATGATATCCTCTTTTGGCACGTTTACGCGCCCAGAACCGAAAACCTGTCCCACCTCAAATTCCTCGAGATACATTGCTGTCATGGCTTTCCCTTTCTCCAACCACTGCGCCGAATGGCGAGTGCGATGATCAGCCCGTAGGCCAGCATGGCGCAGCCTATGGCAACGAATATGCCTTCAACTCCCATGCCTGCATATGTCGTAAGCAGCAGGGCTCCGACCAGCGCAACGGCCATGCGGCTTAGGCTGCTGATCACCGGCCACATCATGCGGCCCGCCCCCTGCGACGCGAAATACAGCGCCAGCCCCAACCCGAAGAAGGCATAGAACGGTGCGACGAGGCGGAAGTAACTGCGCCCGGCATTAAGTGCTGCGGTATTGGATGGATCAAGGAACATCCCCAGCCACAGATCCGGAAAGATCGCCAGTAGCAGGCCAATGCTGCCCACGATACCTGCCGCAGCCAGGGAACCGGTCCAAGCCACGCGCAGCGCGCGGTCGGTGCGGCCCGCACCGATGTTGGCCCCAACCATGGCGGTCATCGCGGCACCGATGCCGAAGATCACCGGGATCATCAGGAACTCCAGCCGCGCGCCAAGGCCGTAGCCCGCCAGCGCCCCCTCGCCGTAGCGCCCGACCAGTCCCGTCATCATGATGATGGTGACGGTCGTCAGCACCGTGTTGATCGCGGCCAGCGCGCCTACGTTCAATATGTCGCTGAACACACCCGGGTTGAGACGCCGAACTGTGCCACGAAAGGACAGACCCGTCCGACCCAAGGCGATATAGCCGATGGAAACAAACGCACCTGCCGAGAACGCCAAGATCACGCCAAGCGGCAGTCCCGCCATACCAAGCGCAGGCAACGGCCCCCACCCAAGCGCAAAGCCGCCTGAAAGGGGGATGGAGATGACAGATACCATCAGCAAGAGCATTGCGGGCATTTGCATGTTGCCGGTGCCACGGATTACGCTGAGCGACGCATTGCAGAGCCAAATTGCAGCACAGCCGGGGAAAAAGACCAGCGCATAGGTCGTCGCGGCGGCTACCGTTTCGTCACCACCGCCCAGCATCATGAAAAACTGCGTGCCAAACAGTGCGACCAGCACCGCCATGAGTAAGGCGAAACTGATGGCGATGATCCAGGCGGCCAGTGTAAGCGTCGCGGCGCGATCTACATCCGACGCCCCGAGGGCACGCGCGACCGAAGCAGATATCGCCCCGCCGATCGCCCCGGCCGAAAGCATCTGGGTCAGCATCACCAGAGGGAACACCAACGCCAGCCCTGCCAGCGCAGTGACGCCAAGAAGGCTGGCGAAATAGGCCTCTGCAATGCTTTGCGCGGCCTGCACGAACATTGCGAGCACGTTGGGTGCCGCCAGCTTTGCAAGAGTGGGCGCTATGGGTGCTTCGAGCATGAGGCGCGTGCGGGACGCGCGCGCAGCGGCACCTGCATCAGCGAGAGTTGAGGCCGTCGAAAAACGACCGCGAGAGATCATCGGCCTGTGTCCTTCTGGTACTTGTGGAGCACCGTTGAAGTTAGAAAAGCTCTCACGTTCTTCATGGTCTTGACCCACCCTTGTTGACCTAATCTTGCAACTTAACACATGGTCAAGAAGTGCGTTCTTTTTTAGAACTAACTATCGGTAAGTTCTCTTTCGGAACCTGTCAATCCCTGCTATGCGATACAGATGAAATGGAACGACCTTCATAAAGAAGCCTGCCCCGTCGCCCGCGGTCTGTCCGTCGTCGGCGACCGCTGGACCATGCTGGTGCTGCGAGACTGCTTCCTGGGGATCCGCAGGTTCGAGCAGATGCAAGAGCGCCTTGGCATAACGCGCCATATTCTTGCCGACCGGTTGCGCAAACTCGAGGCGGCAGGCGTGTTGCGCCGCGAGGTCTATCAACAACGCCCCCTGCGCCATGAATATCGACTGACCGAGCGGGGCAAAGCGCTCTATCCGGTGCTTGTGACTTTGATCGAATGGGCAAACGTGCATGTCCCGCCCGAGGGCGAGCCCTCGGTCAAGCTACTTTCACGCGAGACAGGCGAACCCATCGCGCCCATACTGGTAGACGCGAACACCGGTAAGAATGTCAGTCACCGGAACGTAAAAGCCGTGGTGGCCGATTAAGCATTTTACCCGGCATGCGCACAATGTGCATTCTATCTGGGTAACCTGTATAGCGTGTCTTGCCGGCAGGCCGGTATCAATCCAATTAAGAAAAGTCTGCTTTGGCCAGGAGAAAGCCGTCTTTCGCGCATCGCGCAGCATCCAACACTGAGGGCTCATGCACTAAATCGCTTCGCGATAGGGGCGCTTGTGTTGGGCGTTGCGGCGACTAAGGATTTGTTGCGCGGTTTCAGGTGTCGTGTGTGCTGTTGGTCGAGGTGATTTTGCCTCGATTGACACAGGACGCCCCGATGAACATTCAGCACTCCACACCAACGACACCCCTTCGCGCGCGCATGATGGTCGCTCATCATACCATCCTCCCAGATTTGGAAACAGTATGTTCGACAAGCCGTGTGGGAAACATTGACGGATGTTAATGCGGCGTAGAAGTGGATGGGGTTCGATGCGAATACTCCGATCTTGGGCAGGAAGTTGCCCAAGATACTGGACTTTTGGAAGCGGAATTCACTTTCGCGGCGGCTCGAAAAGGAATGCCAAACCAGCTGATAAATGACTGAGGAGTCACGATGCAAATCCGCCAATTGATGACCACACCACCCGTATGCGTCGGCCCTGATGCTTCTGTCCGAGACGTAGCTGTATTGATGAAAATACATGATATCGGCGTGGTTCCGATTGTCTCCGAAAGCGGTTTGGTTGGCTTACTGACAGATCGAGATCTGGTGCTTCGGCTGCTGCCGCAAACAACGGCCTTGAGTGAGGTGCCAGTATCTCAGGCAATGTCGACCCGCTTGGTCACCTGTTTCGCCGATCAAGATGTAGCAGAAGCTGCGGCTATTATGGGCGACAATCAGGTGCGGCGGCTTCCGGTGCTGGATCGATCCGGAGAGTTGCTTGGCGTGCTATCCGTGGGTGATATCGCCGAGAATGCGTCAGAAGAACTGGCTGGCCAGGCTCTGGGAGAGATCATTGAAGATCGCTAACGGTTTGATTTGCCGGGCAAGCGGCTTGTGACAGCTTCAGAGTTGCGGAATGATATCTTCTTCCAGTACGTCCATGTCTAAGCCTGCTATTTCGGCCAAGTGATCCATTTCGTGGATATCTATATCCATGTGGTCCGCCATCGAGATCACACCACTGCGCGACAAGCGGCGTATCGTCCGGCAGACGTGTACAGACGACAATCCAACGAATTCACCCAGTTGTTGCTGGGTCAAGGGAATGTGAAAGCTGTCGTCTTCTACCTGCCCAATTGCACGCAGCCGAATACAGAGTTCGATGAGGGCGTGAGCAATCCGAGCTTCCGCGCTGCCTTTGCCGAGTCTTAGCATCCTCTCCGACAACCGCGAGAATGCTCCGGCCACAACCCTGCTCTCCAGTCGTGCGAGTTGTGGAATGGCTTCCTTAAGTTCATGCCACCGGGTCTCGGGGATCGTCGCAATGGACGCATTGGTCACTGCTTCGATGTGCAATCCGCTTCCTGCAGTATGTCCCGAACTTGGGTTCAGGAACTCTCCTGGAAGGGCGAAATCGATAATCTGCCGTTGACCATCAGGCATCGATTTGGACATTGATATCCATCCTGACCAAACGCAGTAGATCACGTTGGACTGCTCGCCTTCGAGCCCGATCATCGTACCAGCACGATGCCCGCGCATGTACTTTTTTAAGGCATTCTCAAGCTTTTTTGCGCCGCTTGCTTCCGCCAGTTGCCAAGCTGGCTGAACCAAACCGCCGATGCTCGCATGCGAATAATTGCTAGTCGCCATCAAGTACCCCAGTTCAAAAGAATCCTCTTCGACCAGAGGTTGATCCTTCAGTACGATGACATAGCTGTTTGCGACTGAGATATGTCAATGTCGCACCCTTGCGACGACAATCTGACATGTCTCAATAACTATGGGCCATGCATGCAGCTCCTGATCGCAGCGCCCTCAAGCCAGATGTTCAAACGCTGATCATCAAGGCCCAGTATTACCGGTCCAGTATGACGGGCACCACAAGCCTTCAGAGGCAGGAAATCGAAGACCGTTGAATACCGGATGATTGATCGATGTTAATGCGACGATCCGAACAGTCTTCCATCTTGTGTGGATCGATATTCACCCATGAAGGAGGCCCGACATGGCCAAGTCAGACGATACATCGCTTGTTGACCTGATGAAACAGACGCAGGCGGCGGTCACGCTCAGTCCTATGCTGCGACCTCAGATCGAACAGTTCTGGCAGGCGCAGGAAAAGATGCTTCGGGAGGCTCAGGCGTTCACTGAACACTGGTTTGAACGGCGCCATGATGCAACGAAAACTGCGATTAAAGCCGTCGAAAACGTCACGAACGGTGGGTCTGACCCATCGGAGGCACTGAAGAGCATGTCCGATTGGCAACGGCATTCGGTGGAACGTGTCATGGAAGATTTTCGCGAATGGGCACACCTTTGCACCCGCTGTGCAGGCCACGTAACGACTGCGGAGGTCGAAGCCGAAAAGGAAGGGCTTGAGAAAGCCGCCAAGCAGGTGAAATCAGCCTCAACAACCAAACACGCAACCCCGGTGTGATGATGGCAACTCCCAGAAGCAAAGTCATTACAGACGACAACACAGGAGACGGACAGATGGACGACAAAAGTGCATATGCTGAAAAATTTCAGGCGCGGCTTGATCAATGGCGGGCCGAAATCGACAAGTTCCAGGCCAAGGCGAAAGAGGCCAGCGCCGACACCAAGCTCAAGTATCAGAAAGAAGTCGACGAACTCCGCGCAAAGCAAAAAGACGCTGAGATGAAGCTTGATGAACTTGGTGAGGCTCAGGGAAAGGCTTGGGAAGACGTCAAATCCGGCGTTGAATCGGCCTGGGATGACCTTGGCAAGGCTGTCCGAAAAGCTGCGGATCGCTTCGGCTGATCGGGGAGCAATTGAAATGAACACTGGAAAACGCCCCCTCACTGCATTCATTCTGAGTGTCGGATTGGTCGCGCATGGCATGGCATTGGCTCAGTCGAACGAACCGATCACCATCGACGAGGTGCAGGCTGAACTTTCTGACGTTTATGGCACAATTGCAGGCTATTCACTTCAGGAACGCGACGCGGCGTTGGACGCCGCAGAACAGTCGCTTGATCGCATCGATACCGAGATCGACGTTCTGGAGAACCGAGCCCGGGAAAACTGGGGCGACATGTCCCAAGCCGCGCGCGACAGAACGTCTGCTGCACTGCAGCGCTTGCGTGCCCGCCGCAATCGTTTGGGCGAAATGTACGGTGCGATGACCTATGGGACCGATGCCGCTTGGGACGAATTGGTCGCAGGCTTCACAAATGCCTGGGAAGAGTTGTCGGCGGCTTGGACCGTTGCCGTCGATGATGCAAACAGCAACACAGATCAATGAGTGAAGACATGAAAAACTCAGTACAAAGTATCGAAAACTTGCAAAAGGCATTGGCCATGGAATTGACTGCAATCCAGCAGTACCTGCTCCACGCCCATGTCCTTGACGACTGGGGACTTGACGTTCTGGCAGATCAGATGCGCACGGAAATGACTGAGGAGCTTGGCCATGCCGGGCGTTTCATCGAGCGCATTCTGTTTCTGGGCGGTGACCCCGTTGTCGAGGCTGCGAAAGCTCCGAAACGCGCAGAGTCGCTTGAGGCCTTGTTTGGTGCCGACCTTGAAGAGGAGAAGGGTGCGGTCGAGTTCTACACGTCCGCCGCCAAGGCGTCAGACGACGACAGGGATATTGGTACCCGGATGCTGTTTGAAGGCATCGTGATCGATGAAGAGGGGCATATGGACTGGCTCGACCGTCAGCTTGGCTTGCTCAAACGGATGGGGGAACCGACCTATATTGCCAAAAACATGAGCGATGCTGCCCGCGCCACGTGAGATCATCTAGTCGCGTTCTGCCGGATGTAGTCGCGCGGCATGTTTTGAAAGGTATAGCATGAGGGGGAATTGGTGGCATGACCAGTTTTGAAACAGATGAGGCGCAGGGAACGACGGCGCGCGGATCTGTGCTCTGGCTTTGGGTCTCATGCGTGGCGCTGATCCATGATAAAAATTGAACATCTCTCTGATCGCAGCATGATCATCATTCGCGCGTCAGGCACGCTTACGATCAATGACTACGAGGCGGCCATTCCGGAACTTCAAAATTCGATTGAGTTGTCAGATGGTCCGTTGCGTGTTTTGTTGCGCCTCGAAGATTTCTCCGGGTGGGAGATCGGGGCATTATGGCGTGAGATTGAATTTGATCTGAAATATGGAAAGGATTTCGGACGTATTGCCGTTGTTGGGGAAAACACGCTTGAAGAATGGGGAACCACTCTGTCGGCTCCATTTACGAAGGCAGACATGCAGTTCTTTCCAGCCGATCAGGAGGCCAAGGCCTATGAGTGGCTCAGAAGCGCCCCTCCGGCTCCGGAGGCGAAATGACTTCGGAGAAACTTTCTTTGAAACAAAACTCCAACCCGCCAAAGTATGCGGATGCCGCGAATTCACTGTCTCGGGCCGAGGTTGTGTTCATACGACTTGCTGCAGTGGTTTATGCTGCTGCCGCGCTCGCGATGATGGCGATTTCAGTTGGGCTGATCACGGTTTCACTCACCCGAGTCTATGCTGCAATTATAAATCATGAAAGAGCAGAGGGTGCCTTGCTTGAAGCAGTCAGCTCCTTGGTGATTTCCGTTGCAATACTTGATGTGGCGAAATACGTCATGGAAGAAGAGGTGTTGCGGAGCCGCGAACTGCGCAATCCAACAGAAGCCCGCGAAGCAGTTACAAAATTCATGGTCATCATCGCGCTTGTTGTTGCCATAGAAGGAATCGTCCTGGTTTTCGAGCTTGGCAATTCCGAACCGGAACTTTTGCTGTATCCGATCCTTTTGCTGGCCATGTCGGTCATAATTGTGATTGGCCTCGGCGTCTTTCAGCGCCTGAGCCTACAGGCAGAGAAACGTCTGGCGGATGCTGAAAGCGCGCATGAGGCCCGTTAGTCGCGTTCTGCCGGATGTGCGGCGCGTCTGATTGACCGGTATCAAAGCTCTGCCGTGTTTCCGAGAGATTATGTTTTCAGACCGTGCTGATTTCCCCAATCAGTTCAATGGAGATGAATTGTGCCCAAGGATTCAACTGATGCCGCTTTTTCCACGTCTGTTCAGAAACTGGCAGAGAAACTGGAGATTAATGCCCAGACGGGACTGAGCGCGAACGAGGTGAAAATAAGGTTGGAGGCGCATGGGCCGAACCGCCTGCGCCGCCAGAAAAAGAAAAGCGCATGGACCATCCTCGCGCACCAATTCAGCGGTATCATCGTGTGGCTTCTGACGGCCGCGGCGGTGATTTCTATTGTGCTGGGCGATATCGCCGAAGGCATCGCAATCGCCTTTGTGCTGATCCTCAATTCGGCCATCGGCTTCTTCACCGAACTCAAGGCAGCCCGCTCTATGGAAGCCTTGATGCGTATTGCGCAGGTTCGAACACGTGTGCGGCGTGATGGCGAGGTCCGCATGATTGATGCGCATGAATTGGTACCCGGCGATGTGGTGGTTCTTGAGGCGGGGGATGTCGTTACCGCAGATATACGGCTGAGCGAAGCGTCGAACCTGCAGGCGGACGAATCTGTGCTGACAGGTGAGTCCGCTCCCGTAACAAAAAACACCGAGCCCGTAGGCAAGAATGCCGCCCTTGGTGACCGTCTCAGCATGGCCTTCAAGGGCACGGCAATTACACAGGGCGCGGGTGAAGGCATCGTGACAGCCACGGGTATGGAAACGGAGCTCGGCCGGATCAGTGATCTCGCTCAAAGTGCCCAAGGCGAGGCCGCTCCGCTCGAACGGCGTCTGGACAAGCTGGGCCATCGCCTTGTCTGGCTTACTCTGGCGCTTGCGGCGCTGACCATCGGTGCGGGTATTCTGCGAGGCCATGATGTCGCCATCATGGTACAGACCGGCGTGGCACTTGCCGTGGCCGCCGTGCCCGAGGGTCTGGCGGTCGTTGCTACGCTCAGCCTTGCGCGCGGTATGTGGCGGATGAGTCAGCGCAACGCGTTGATCACCCGGCTGTCCTCGGTTGAAACACTGGGGGCCACGACGGTGATACTGACCGACAAGACCGGAACCTTGACTGAAAACCGCATGACAGTTGTCCGCTATCTTCTGGCCGAGGGCGATATCGATATCGACGACGACGGCGAAGACGCAACCAAAGCCCCAGAGCCTGACAGCCCGCTGGACTGGGCAATGCGCATCGGAGCGCTCTGCAATAATGCAGAGATCGGCGACGGTTCAGACGACGGCCAGAGCGGCGACCCGATGGAAATCGCTCTGTTGTCGGTTGCAGACGGTCTGGGGGCGTCTCGAAAAGGCCTTCTCGACGACACGCCGCAGGTAAAGGAACATGCTTTCGATCCGGATACCAAGATGATGGCGACCGTGCATAAGACCGCGAATGGGCATCTCTTTGCCATCAAGGGGGCACCCGAGGCGGTGATCGACGTGTGTACCCATGTGCTGGAGCAAGACGGTTCTCAAAAGATGGACGACGCCTTGCGTCAGCGGTGGACCGATCGCAACGCAGATGCTGCGCAGGATGGACTGCGCCTGCTTGCTCTTGCGAAGAAAGAGGGCGTGCCAAAGGATGCAGACCCTTACGAAAGCCTGACGCTTGTAGGTCTTGTCTGCTTCCTTGATCCTGTGCGCGAAGATGTGCCGGATGCCATAAAGGCCTGCCGCGCCGCAGGTGTGCGCGTGATCATGCTGACGGGGGATCACGCCGCTACCGCCGAAACCATTGCACGGAAAGCAAGCCTTGGGGACGGTGACATGAAGGTAATCGAGAGCGGCGAGATCGCCGGGCTTGATCCGGAAAACATCAGTGAGGATATGCGCGCACGGATCATGGAGGCCGACGTTTTTGCACGCGTCTCGCCCGAGACAAAGCTCACACTTGTGTCCCTTTTTCAGGATGCGGGGCATGTCGTGGCCATGACAGGCGACGGCGTGAATGATGCACCGGCTTTGAAGAAAGCCGACATCGGTATCGCTATGGGCAAGCGCGGCACGCAGGTAGCCCAGGAAGCCGCCCACATGGTTTTGCAAGACGATGCCTTTGAAACCATCATTGCCGCCATGCGGCAGGGTCGGGTCATTTTTGACAACATCCGCAAATTCGTCGTCTACTTGATGTCCTGCAATGTCAGCGAAGTTCTGGTCGTGGGTCTGGCTGTCGGCGCGGGCTTGCCCACACCGCTTTTGCCACTGCAAATTCTGTTCCTGAACCTTGTCACCGATGTCTTTCCAGCGTTCGCACTGGGCCTGGGGAAAGGGGATGAGAATGTAATGACCAAGCCGCCACGCGACCCGACCGAAGCAATAGTCGACCGCCCGCGTTGGATCCTGATTGGTATTCTGGGGGCATCCATCACTATCGCCACGCTGGGCGCGTTCGCTGCCGCGCTCTTTTTGTTAAGCCTTGAAACCGGTCCGGCGGTTACTGTGGCGTTCCTGACTCTGGCACTGGCGCAGCTTTGGAATGTCTTCAATGTGAGGGATCATGATTCAGGACTGCTGCGCAATGAGGTCGTAAAAAACGGATATGTCTGGGGAGCCATCGCTCTGTGTTTGGGATTGATAGGCCTTGCTCTCTGGTTCCCGCCCTTGGCTGATCTTCTGGGTCTGCCAAGTCCGGGGCGTGCCGGTCTTGTTCTTGGGGTCACGGCCAGCCTTGTTCCGCTCGTGCTTGGTCAGGGCTGGGTCTGGCTCGCAGAGCCATCTGATCGAGACCTCATAGAGCAAACATAGAGCGCATGATTGTCCGAAACACGACATCGGACGGATCCGGCAACGCGATCACATGCCACTTGCGTCGCCTCAAGAAAGCAGGGACCCGTGACTCTGCCGGTGTGGATTGCTTAGAGATGGGTTCGATTAACACCCGTCAATGCGGGCACCGAGTTCATGGATTAGAAAACTCCATATCTGGATGTTTTAGTTGCATCCCTGAAACCCGAAAGGAGAGATCTCATGTCAATGCTCAAGGTAATCGAAGTACTTGCCGAATCCGACGAAGGGTTCGATGCAGCAGCGCGCGCCGCAGTTACGCAGGCCGCGCAAAGCGTGCGCAACATCAAATCTGTATACATCAAGGAAATGAATGCACAGGTCGATGGCGATGCCATCACGCGCTACCGGGTGAACGCAAAGATCAGTTTCTTACTTGAGGACCAGACCGCAGGCTGACCGCTTGCAGTCGTGAATAAGGATTGTCAGCCGTTTTGGCGGCCGCAGGGCGTCTGCCAAAACCCTTGAAGACAAGACGCCGAAGGAGGCAGAATTATCATGAGTTATTTCAGATTTATCGCGATGATCGCGACATCCGTCGTCGCGATGTATATTCTCATGTATCTCAACACGTATAGCTATGCGCATGTGTACTGGAGTCAGACGCGGGCTTGGATGGCGCTCTACATGGGGGCTGTCATGGCCCTGATCATGTTGGGCTACATGCTTGCGATGTACCGTAACCGCGCAGCGAATAGTGCTATCGTGGTGGTTGGTGTCGTGGTTTTCAGCGGTTCACTTTACCTTCTTCGCAGCCAGAACACGGTTGATGATGTGGCGTGGATGCGGGCAATGATCCCGCACCATTCGATCGCTATTCTCACCTCTGAACGCGCAAATATTACCGATCCACGGGTGCGGGCACTGGCAGATGCAATCATCGCAACCCAGCTGCGTGAAATCGCTGAGATGGAGACGCTGATCGAAGATCTGGATGCACCGTGACCGCGCAAATTGTACGCGCGTTAACATCGGTCAATGTAGCGATACGAACAGTGCAAGCTACCCATGGCGGGAACAAGCTCGCTGTGGCGAAGGAGGGTCGACAATTCGTGGATCCTGTCGAGAGACCGGCAGGACGCATCGTGCCCCGCGTCGCAGCCCAGCCAGTAGATCGCCTCGGCCAAAGGCACATCGCGCGGCACAACCCGTCCGGCGGCAAAGACCTGCGCGACCCCGATGCAGGCATCCAGATCGCCGTCGCGGCAGCCGTTTTTCAAGGTGTCGACATGGGCGCGGTGCGCGGGTGCCAAAAGGACCGCCGCTTGGAGATCAACCAGACAGGCAAGCGCCGCGTTGTTATTGCCATGCGTGAGCGTGAGGGCCGTACACTGCCATTCGTCGGCACGTCCGAAGGCGAAGGCGTTGCGCTGGCAAACGAGAACGTGTCGCGCATGTCCACAGTTTCAGCGGACAAAGCAAGCCACCGGGATGAATTGCACATGGGCTGGCACGTTGACCGCGTGAACCATTCTGAGATTTACAGCAACCACGGCAAGCACACCAACATGGTTAAGAGCTTCTTTAGCGCTTTGATGATCGTCAACTTCAACTCATTGCGCCAGAATAGCTGCTTGTACTTGCTGCGTGCTGGTATGGCCTTGGGGTTGCCCTCATAACCGTACAGCACCAAAGCACGGCCTATCGCGTCCAGATCGGCCTTGAGCGCGCCTGCGGCCTTTAGGAATCTAGCTGATATTATTGGGTAAATCTTGGTGCGTTTGATACATCAGGCCGCAAATGTTCCTCGTTTCAACAACCCAAAAAGTGAGCTCCTATAAACTTTCTTATGTCGTTCAAAGATTCATTTACCCACAGGAGATATGCTTCCCACCGCCTCACCTATGCAAGTTTCGCGACAGTGAGCATCATGAATTTTCTTGTTACGTCAAAAAACTTTACCGGTCTTGAATAATCGCACTTTCCCATTCACGAATAAAAATTTGCTGCTTGAGCCGATCAAGATAGGTCATCAACGCGGGTTCGAGGCTGATGGACGGGCGGCCACTGGTGTCTTGAAAGGCATCAAGCGATGGCAAAGGAAAATCCTCGGCGGAGCCTTCAGATTGCAGGCCGATCAAGTGGCTTACGAAAGATTCAGCCAGGCCCGGGTCCGATGCAGATTTTGACACGAGTGCGGATCGCATCATGGTCGTCGGGAAATCGGAGGGCAGGATAACGGTCAACACGTCTTCGGTGTCTGCGCGGGCCAGCGCATAGCTGCCCAACACGTTATAGGCCACCAGAATGCGCCCTTCTGCGAGGTCGTCAATCATCGCGCCCGAGCAACAATAAAGCTGCGCGTCAAGGCTGCCGATCACTTCCATCAGGCGCCAAAACGTTTCGGATGCGCGTGCGTCTTGCGTAGCAAACAGGTACCCCAGCCCCGAGAGGCGCACATCGTAGGTGCCGACCTTTCCGTCAAACAGGTCGGGGTTTGCACGCAGAACTTCGATCAGGTCTTGCCGCGAGGCGGGTAACGGTAACCCGTCAAACGCGGCGGTGTTGATGACGATGGCCGCCGGTTCGGTGGTGAACGCGAATAAGCTGCTGCGCCATTGCGCCCAGTCCGGATGCTCGAGCTCTTCCAACCATTGCGCAAACCCGTCATTGGTCAGTTTGAGTTGCAGGTCCATCGCGCTTGAAATGACGACGTCGAATTGATCTGGGTTTTGGCGAAACAGATCGTCAAGGTCGGCCGTGCCAGTGACAAGGTATTCAACCGAAACATCGGGACGCTGTGCGA
This sequence comes from Sulfitobacter sp., assembly GCF_041552635.1. Taxonomy (GTDB): domain Bacteria; phylum Pseudomonadota; class Alphaproteobacteria; order Rhodobacterales; family Rhodobacteraceae; genus Sulfitobacter. The sequence goes on along the minus strand of NZ_JBFEKM010000036.1, from coordinate 12,173 downwards.
TGAAACTCTCGATAATCGGGACAAAGAAAGACGTGTCGGTGCTGGATAAAATCCGCAGGGATCGCGGCGCACTTTCGGACCCGAAGACCTGCTGATCCTCCCACTCTTGCGCGGTCGCAAACAATGGCAAGACACACAGAATTAGAATTGCAAAGTAACGCATGCGCCGCCTTCCGATCTGTTGGACAATACCATGGTGCCGTTGTGTGCAGTTGCCACGTCTTGCGCAATTGTCAGCCCAAGTCCGGATCCGATGTGACCTTGGGTATCACCGCCGCGAACAAACCGTCCGGCGAGCTTGTCCATCTCACCGGCCAGAAATCCGGGACCTTGATCAAGAACATCAACCGAAATATGCGGGTTGGTCCGGACACGGATCGTGATCGACGTATCCGCCGGAGCGTATTTAAGCGCGTTGTCGATGAGGTTGCGAACGGCGTTTTGCAGCAAGACAGGATCGCCCCTTACGAGCGCGGATGCGGTGCTTTCAAGGTGAATTGCCACATCACGCATGTCCGCCACAGGCGTCATGCGTTGAACGAGGTCACGCAATAAACCGTCCAGTTCAACATCTTCGCGCTCAAGGTTCTCGGCGCGAAAGGTGACCATCGCATGATCCAGCAACTGCCCCGCCGCGCGCGAGCTTTCATCAATTGCGCGCATCATGGCGCGCAAGGCGTCACGGTTTTCCTGTGTCTGTACCCGCTGAAAAGTGGCCTCGGCATAAGACCGGACAGTTGCCAGTGGGGTTCGGACACGATGGGCAGCTTCGGCAATGAAGTCTTCTGATTGTTTGAGGGATTGGTCCAAGCGCGACATCAGCGTATTCAGCGACCCCACCAGTGGCACCATTTCAGAGGGTACCGGTTTGAGAAACGGGCTGAGGTCCTGTGGTCCTCGCCGTGTGACGGACATGGTCAGACGGCTCAGTTGGCCAATGGTCGTGGATGCCGCCCAAAACGCCAATGCCGTGGCAAGGGCAAAGAAACCCGCGCCGAACAAGGCGACGTTGCGCGAAATTTTATTGAGCGTTTCAGCCAGTGCGTCTTGGGTTTGTGCCACGCTCACAGAGACCTGTCGCGGCGTGCCGATCCCGATCAAAGTGCGGCTCGCGGTGGCCACGCGAATTGTGGCGTTGTCGTAGTTTGCCGATGTAAACACGCTCTCACCGGATTTGGCGGGCAGGACCGCCCCCAAACCATCGTAGCCGGACAAAAGTGCTCCGTCCTCAAAGATAGCGTAGAACACACGGTCGTCGGCCGCTGTGCTAAGCATGGACAAGGACGCATAGGGAAAGTCCAATTCGACAGCACCGTCGCGCAAAACAGCGGCGTCCAGAATAGAAGAGACTGACGCGCCGAGAATGTTGTCCTGCCCTTGTTGTGCGATCTGGGCGGCATAGCCGCGCACAACAATGAACAACAAGATCGCGAGAAGTGCCGCGCCGCCCGTCAGGATCAATGCAAGCCGATTGCGAAGTGATCCAAAGACGACAACGTTATCCGTCATGATTAAGCCTGTAGCCCAAACCGCGCAGGGTAGTGATCTGAACGCTTGACCCTTCAAGATGCTTGCGAAGCCGTCCAATATAAACCTCGATCGCATTTTCAGACACATCGTCGTCATAGGAAAACAGCCGGTCTACCAACTTTTGCTTTGAGAAAAGCTGCCCCTTGGCGTTGATGAGCAATTCGAGCAATCGCAGTTCCCGGTTGCGCAGGTTGATGGTTTTGCCTTTGACGATCAGGTGCCCGCCGACAGGATAAAACTCGACGTCCCCTAAGCGGGTCGTTGGTTGCGCCGTGCCAGTCTTGCGGCGCAGAACCGCGCGGCAGCGGGCCTGCAATTCGGCGTGATCGAATGGTTTGGTAACGTAATCATCCGCGCCAAGATCAAGCATGCTGATTCGATCCGACACTTGACTGCGCGCCGTCAAAACAATCACAGGCGTGTCGTTTTTCGCCGCACGGTGTTGTTTGAGAAAGCTACGTCCATCCCCGTCCGGCAACATGATATCGAGCAGAATAAGGTCGTATTCACCGGTTTGCGCAAAGATCACAGCGTCGAAAATTTTTGCAGCGTGATCAACCTGATGCCCGTCCAGAACCATGCGTGAACAGATGGCGTTCGCCAGCTCTAGATTATCTTCGACGAGGAGGTATTTCATCGTACTCTTTGTCCTTTCTGCGGCAGGTGACAGGTTTATGTCAGGTTGATGTGTTTGTCTCTGCCGACAGAGCCGTGAGGAGAACGGTTATCAAATGGGAGACGACAATGACAACGTTTAAGATGGGCCGACGCGCCCTGATCGCGACCGCAGTTGCGACGCTTGGCCTTGGAACGCCTGCTTTTGCAGACGGGCACCAGATGCTCGACAGCATCCACTTCTTGATCCCCGGCGGTGCCGGCGGCGGTTGGGATGGCACGGCACGCGGCACCGGTGAGGCCCTGACCGAAGCCGGCCTTATCGGCTCAGCGTCTTACGAAAACATGTCCGGCGGCGGCGGCGGTACAGCCATCGCCTATTTGATCGAAAACGCCGAAAGCAACTACGGCACGCTAATGGTCAATTCGACACCACTCGTGATCCGTGGCCTGACGGGCGAAATTTCCCAGACTTACCGCGATCTTACATTGGTTGCCGGCACGATCGGAGATTACGCGGCACTCGTCGTGGGCAAGGAAAGCCCGATCAACTCAATGAATGACTTCCTCGCTGCATATGATGCGGATGCCACTGGCACGCCTATTGGTGGTGGGTCTGTTCCCGGAGGCCTTGATCACGTCGTTGCGGCGATGGTGATGCAAGCAGCCGGGCGCGATGCTTTGGATGTGAACTACATCCCCTACGATGCTGGCGGCACCGCCATGGCGGCTTTGCTGTCGGGTGAGATCAAGGCGCTGTCCACTGGCTTGTCTGAAGCGATCGATCTGTCCGAGGCTGGCGAAGTCAAAATCATCGGCGTTACGTCGCCCGAGCGCGTTCCCGCGGCGCCGGATTCCATGACGATGATGGAGCAAGGCATCGACACGACTTTCGTAAACTGGCGCGGATTCTTTGCTGCCCCGGGCCTTCCTGCGGAAGACCTGGCTGCCTATCAGGACGTGCTCGCGAAAATGTATGACACCGAAGAATGGGAATCTATACGCGCCCGTAACGGCTGGGTCAACATCCACAATCCCGGCGACGACTTCCGCACGTTCCTTGATGACCAAGAAAAGGTGATCGGCGATCTGATGCGTCAGCTGGGCTTCCTTTAAGTACTCTGAAGGGCAGCGCACACCACGCGCCGCCCTTTTTTTCAAGACATTTTTGGGAGATTGGTCGCATGGCCTTGGATCGTTGGATCGCACTTGTTCTGCTGAGCATTTGCTTAATTTACGGCTATACCGCGTGGTTCACGATGGACGCTAACTTGGCACCTTTTATGCAGCGCAAGCCTGTCTGGCCCAGTTCATTCCCCAAAATCTTGTCGATCTTCGGCATCTTGTTGTCCATCGTCATTCTGCTTGGCCTTGAAAAAGGCGAACAGGTGATCGGCGATATCGATTACCGTCGTTTGACGGACTACAAACTTGGTCAGGCGATCCTGATGCTGGCACTGATGGTGGCCTATGCCCTATGCCTGCGCCCCTTGGGGTTCCTCGGGTCGACCACCGCATTCCTTGTCGCCGGATCGTTCATCTTGGGCGAACGCAAATGGCATATGATGATCCCCGTGTCGCTGCTGACGGCAGGTGTAATCTGGTACCTCGTGCAGGAAATCCTGGGGATTTTTCTGCGCCCTTTGCCATTCTTTATGGGGAACTGATCACATGCTCGAAGGAATTCTGATTGGCCTGCAAACGGCCCTGTCGCTGCAAAACCTTCTGATGGTTATCGGCGGCTGTCTGATTGGCACGTTCATCGGCATGTTGCCCGGTCTTGGGCCGATGTCGATCATTGCGATCATGATCCCGATTGCCATTTCGCTGGGCGATCCGTCCGCCGCGCTGATCCTGCTTGCGGGAGTCTATTACGGCGCGATTTTTGGGGGCTCTACATCGTCCATCCTTCTCAACGCGCCCGGTGTCGCGGGCACCGTCGCGTCCAGCTTCGACGGCTATCCGATGGCGATGCAGGGCAAAGCGGGCAAGGCGCTGACGATTGCGGCCATCGCCAGTTTCGCGGGCGGCACGATCGGTGCGATATTGCTGATGGTTTTCGCGCCCATGCTTTCCTCTGTGGCGTTATTGTTCCATTCTGCGGAATACTTCGGTCTGATGGTCGTCGGACTGTCGGCCATTGCGGCCTTTGCTGGAAACGGTCAGGTCGCCAAGGCTCTGCTAATGACTGTGCTGGGCCTGATGATGGCGACCGTCGGTCTTGGGTCCTTGTTCAACATGCCACGCTTCACTGGCGGCATGATGGAACTGCAATCAGGTTTCGGCTTTGTCACCTTAGCAATGGCGATGTTCGCCCTGCCAGAGGCGATATTCCTTGTCCTGAAGCCAAAAAACATGGGCGATGTCGGCGGCGAAATCAAGGATCTGCGCATCACCCGCGCAGAAGCACGCGCCATAGCACCCGTCATCGGCCGCCAATCCATTCAGGGCTTTTTCATCGGTGTACTACCAGGGGCCGGTGCCACAATTGCATCGTTCTTGGGCTACGCAGTGGAGCGTAACATCGCGCCGAAACACGAGCAGGACGAATTCGGCAAGGGGTCGATCAAGGGTCTTGCCGCACCGGAAACCGCCAACAACGCGGCCTGCACCGGATCGTTCGTGCCGCTGCTGACGCTCGGCATCCCGGGGTCCGGCACGACGGCCATTCTTCTGGGTGCGTTGATCGCGCTCAACGTGACACCCGGCCCTCGCCTGATGATCGACGAGCCGCAGATTTTCTGGGCCGTCATCATGTCCATGTTCATCGGCAATCTTGTGTTGTTGATCCTGAACCTGCCTCTGATCCCCTATATTGCCAAGGTCCTCGCAATCCCGCGCAACTACCTGATCCCGTTCATTCTGTTTTTCACGCTGATGGGCGCGTATATCGGGCAAAACAATGCCACCGAACTGCTGTTGCTCGTAGGCTTCGGGATTTGTGGCATCGCGCTGAAATTTGCGAATTATCCGCTGCCACCGCTTCTCATCGGCTTTATCTTGGGCGGGATGATGGAAGACAATTTTGCCCGCTCGATGCAGCTTTATGGTGGGGTATCTTTCATCTGGGAACGGCCCATGACATTGGGGCTTCTGATAATCGCAGTTTTGCTGGTATTACTGCCTGGTATCCGGGCTCTGCGCCTGCGTGTGAAGGGCCTATGAATGTTTCACCTCAGAGGAATAACTGGCGCGTTCCAGAGGTTGCTTAATGCAAGCGACCCGCTGTGCTGGCTTGGTAGCGTGACACAAGCAATTTTCCTGAAAGGTGACTTCTGTAAGCAAGTGAGGGTATTCACATAGTTCTCAGATTTCGTTGCGAACACAAAGGAGAGCTTCAGCTTCGTTCGTTGTGCAGTCTTACTGCAAGCTGCTGCGAATGCTATCACCCTGCCAAAGTGCTTCTCTTTCTTGTAGCCAGTTGAAAGCGACCATTGACCAAATGGCGGCCAAGGTCGGTTTTGTCCGCGATGGGTGAGTTCAGACACGCCGCATCGAACGGCACTCTTTTCGAATCCGGCCATTGGTGCAAAACGCAGCTAAGGTCGGCTTCGAGCCCACTTTGACCGATGCAGGACCTCGCGCGAATGGCCGCTTTCTATTTGCCTCGCGGCTGGTTTTGTTCTGAAGTTAACTTCAGAGTTCCTTGCCAGCGCGCCGCTCTTGGAGTTTCAGGATCATATTTGCGCCAATACGAGCGAGTGGTTTTGGCGGAAGGCGGTTTGGTAATTCCGTGCTTAGAGCACGCTCCAGTGCGGGTGATGTCTCACCCAAAGCCAACTGCGCGGCCAGACCGCCAGCCAGTGTTCCCTTAGCGGTGCCCAACCCGTTCTGACAGCAGGCGGAAAAAAGACCCTGATCCAGTTCGCCGATCACTTGGACATTGTTCCGGCTGACGCAGAGCCGACCTCCCCAACGGTATTCCATGGGCACGCCCGCCAGCATCGGGAACCGCGCGGCAAATGCACGGTCGTGATCCCGCGCGACCTGTCCGATCCGTGTATCGCTGACCTCCATAGACGGATCAAACGTGAACCGGTTTCGGATGATGATCCGCTCGCCCCCCATACCAGATAAACGCCGCACCGTTGTTCCCATCGGATCGGCAGGTGTCAGCCCCCAGAGCGGCTGCCCCCCCAATCGGGCCGCCTCCGCAGGGTCGAGCGCGCGGGTCATCGAGGCATAGGTGAATACGTGCATCAACCGGCCGCGCAGATAGCCGAAGCTGTTCAAATGTCCGTTCACGGCCATGATCACGCGGGGTGCCGTGACCTGCCCCTTCGGGGTCGTGGCAATCCAATCGCCCTCACGGCTCAAAGACGTCACAGGGCTATTTTCATGCACAGTCACACGATTGGACCTCAGTCCGGCGGCAATGCCACGCACAAAAAGGGCCGGTTGGATCATCGCGGTGCCCGGAGTGAAGAGACCGGTTTGATAGTATTCCGTGCCTGTGATCTCGCGCATCTGGGCCGCATCATACATCTCGCAGGGTTCGTTCATCGCCTCGAGATGGCGCGCAAAGCTCCTGTTGTGGGCAAGGCCTTTTTCAGTGACTGCAGCGTTGATTTTTCCCGAAAAAACAAAGGCCTCGGCGCTTAGCCCGTATTCCTGCGCCATCTGGGCGGCATGGGCGATGCCTTGCCGGTTGTCTTGTGTCTGGGCGAGATCCGCGTCCAGCGCACCACCGTAGTCATCCGAGGTGAGGTCGTGAGGCAAGTCGATCATGAAGCCGGAATTGCGCCCTGCCGGTCCGTCGCCCACGCGGACTGCATCCAGCAGAACAACCCGATCCCCGGGCGCCTGTTTGGACAGCCGATGTGCTGCCGCCAGCCCCGCAAATCCGGCACCAATCACCAGCCAATCTGCGGTGATCTTGCCCTCAAGCGGTGTCGGAGGCACGTCGTCAGGCAACAGCCTGTTCCAGCCCGCCGGGCCGGGATCACGCGGCAGGCGGGTGACCTGCATCCCTAGTGATCCTGATTGAGCGCATCTACCGCGGGAATGTCGCGTTCGCGCCGCGCGATATAGTCCAACAGCGCCTCGTTCACGCCCGCGTCCAGTTTCGGTTCTTCGTATTCGCCCAGCATTGCGCGAGCCTTGATCAGGGCGCGTTCTGTGATCTCGACCGCCCCCTCTGCCTGCCATTGCTCGATCGAGTTGTTATCGAACATTTCGGGCATGAAAAATGCCTTTTGAAAATGCTCCAGCGTGTGCGGATGGCCAAGGTAATGCCCACCGGGGCCGATATCAGGGACGGCTGCCAACGCCGCGTCGAAATCGGTCCAGTCAATCCCTTGCGCCATGCGGTAGCCCATTTCACACATCTCGGCATCGACGATGAATTTAGCCATCGAGCAATGCATCCCGGCCTCGTTCCAGCCTGCGGAATGCCAGATGTAATTGGCCCCCGCCATCAGGACGGCATTTAGGGTCATCGCACTCTCGTAACCTGCCTGCGCGTCGAATGTCTTGGCACCGCCCAGCGTATTGGACGTGCGCCATGGAATGCCATAGAACCGCGCCATCTGGCCGATCATGAAGTTCATCAGGCTGATTTCTGGCGTGCCTGCCATCGGCGCGCCGGATTTCATACTGACGGTGGACAGGTAGTGGCCGTAGATCGCAGGCGCGCCTTTGCGCACCACTTGGGTATAGGCCAGCGCCGACAAGGCCTCGGCGTTCAACTGTGCCACGGTCGCCGGCACCGATGCAGGGGTGTTTGCCCCGCCGAGCACAAAAGGCGAGCACAACACCGGCTGGTTGCGTTTGCAAAACGCCCTCAACGCGCCCAGCATGGTTTCGTCCCACACCAACGGCGAGTTGCCGTTGCAGTTGCCTGTCACCACGGGATGGGTGTCGATGAAATCATCGCCAAACAGGATCGCGCACATCTCAATCACGTCTTCTGCGTTCTTGGGGCTGGTGGTCATGCCCATGAACGTCTTGTCGGAGTGCTTCATCGAGCTGTAGGTAATCCGCAAATGCCGCTGGCTGATCGGGTGATCGTAGGGCTCAACAATATGATGCGCCGAAGAATGCATCGCAGGCAGCATGTGGCTGAGTCTATGGAAATTCGCCAGATCGTCGAGCGTTGGATTGCGCCGCACATCCTCCAGATCGCGCAGATAGGGCGCGCCGGTCATGGGCACAAAGATGCTGTGATCCGTGCCGAAAGGCAGGTTATTGGCGGGATTGCGGGCATGGTAGGTGAAGGTCTCGGGGATCGTCGCGATCAACTCGCGCACCAGATCGCGGTCAAGATAGACGATATCGCCCACAACCTTGGCCCCTGCGCGTTTCCAGTCCGCCAATGTGATGTCATCGCGGAACTGGACGCCGACATTCTCCAGAATATCCATCGAGGCTGCGTCGATCTTTTCCACCTGCTCGGGGGTCAGCGGCTCGGTGTGGGGTAGCCTGCGCTTGAGCGCGGGCAGCATCGTGATATCGCGCGTCTGGCGGATTGCCTTGCGCGCGCCGCGTCCACGGCGGACGGTTCCGACTGCATCTACGCTCATCCTACGTTGTCCCCTTCGGTCGGATCCGTCAGGTCGATCCAGATGGTTTTGATTTCGGTATATTGGTCATGGGCGTGCAGCCCGTTGTCGCGGCCGCCAAAGCCCGATTGCTTGTAGCCGCCAAACGGCGTGGCGATGTTGCCCTCGCCGTAGCAGTTGATCGTCACCGTGCCCGCACGGATATCACGCGCGGCGCGGATCGCCTGACGCCCACCTGCGGAAAAGACCGAAGCGGCAAGGCCATAGGCCGTGTCATTGGCCACTTGCACCGCTTCCGCGTTGCTGGCCACTTCGATCACGGCCAAGACTGGGCCAAAGATCTCCTCACGGGCGCGGGCTTCTGTGGCTTTGACCTCGACCACTGTAGGGAGAACGAAGGGCCCGTCGTCTTTGCTGTCGAGATAGCTGCGCACTTTCGCGCAGTGGCCCGCATCAATCAACGCGCCGATGTGGTTGGCAGGGTCCAGCGGATCGCCTGTCTTCCAGTCGCGCATGCGGGCGTCGATCTTGTCCATGAGCTTTGCTTTGACCGATTTGTGAACGATCAGCCGTGAGGCCGCCGAACAATTCTGACCTGCGTTCCAGAACGCCGCATTGACAACATGTTCCGCCACATGATCGAGGTTTTCTGCGTCGTCAAAGACCACGGCGGGGTTCTTGCCGCCGCACTCCAGCACCACCTTCTTGAGGTTGCTGTCGGCAGCATAATGCAGGAACCGCCGCCCTGTCTCGGTCGAGCCGGTAAAGCTAACCATATCCACATCCATGTGGCGGCCCAGCGGCTCGCCCACGCTTGGGCCGTCACCCGGCAGCACCTGCAACACCCCGCGCGGCACTCCTGCCTCGGCGGCCAGCTCGACAACGCGCAGGGCCGTAAGGCTTGTTTGCTCAGCTGGCTTCACGATTACCGAACATCCCGCAGCAAGCGCGGGCCCGATTTTCCATGCGAGCATCATGAGGGGGAAGTTCCAAGGCAGCACAGCCGCCACAACGCCAACGGGTTCGCGGACGATCATCGCCATGGCACCATCACCCGTCGGGGCGGTCTGGTCATAGATTTTGTCCGCGGCCTCAGCGTGCCATTTGATACAATGGATCGTTTCGGGAATGTCGATCATCTCGCAATCGCGAATTGGTTTGCCGCTGTCGATACTCTCCATGACGGCCAATTCGCGGCGGTTGCGGGTGATCAGCTTGCACAGACGGATCAGCACATCCTTGCGGGTGTCCGGCTCCAGTTTGGACCAGCGACCTTGGTCAAAGGCCTCGCGGGCTTTGGCCACTGCTAAGTCAACGTCTTCGGCGTTGGCTGTGGAAATTTTGGCAATCTTGCCTCCCGTCGCGGGGTTCGTTGTGGCCATCATGGGGCCACGCCCGCGCTGGTATTTCCCGTCAATGAAAGGCGTGCGGGGCACTTCAAGCGCCTCGGCAATCGAACGGTACTCGGCGTGTGTCAGCAGGTCGGTCATTGGTTGGCCCCCGTAATGGCGGAAATAGCCGTGTCCATGGTGCGGATCACCTCGGCCAATTCGCGTTTGTCGTCTTTGTTAAGCGGTTGCAGCGGCTTGCGCGGAGGGCCTGCATCAATGCCGCGCAGGGTCAGCCCGTATTTGATGCATTGAACGAACTTGCCACCCTGTTCGAGAACCCGCATCAGCGGCAACATCGCTGACATGATCGCACGGCCTTTGGTGAAATCACCCTCGACGGCGCAGGCCTGATAAAGGGCAATATGCGCCTCGGGGGCAAAGTTGGACCCCGCACAGACCCATGACCGCGCACCCCATGCAAAGAATTCCAACGCCTGATCGTCCATGCCGCACGCCAGCCCGATATGCGGGTAGTCCCGCGCCAGCATGTGCAGGCGGTTGATATCGCCCGAACTTTCCTTGATCCCGCAGAAGTTGGGGGAGCGGCCCAAACGGTCAAGGCACTCTTCATCCATGTTCACCGACATCCGGCCGGGGTAGTTATAAAGCATCACGGGCAGGTTCGCGGCGCGGTCCACCGCCAGCGCATGAAGCGCGATTTCTCGGCCCGTGGGATAGGCATAGGGCGGCGTCGCTACCAGCAGCGCATCCGCGCCCGCGGCCTTGGCAGCCTTGGCATACATCACGCCATCTTCGGTCCGGATCGCCCCTGTACCCACAACCATCGGCACGCGGCCCCTGATCAAGGCGGCGCAGCGGGTCATCATCTCCAGCCGTTCCTCGGTAGTCTGAGCGTAGTATTCACCCGTTGAACCAGCCACGACGATCCCATGCACACCCGATGCAATCAGATGCTCGACCGTTTCGGCCAAGGCGGGCTCATTCAGCGAAAAGTCATCGTGATACGGCGTGACGAGCGGGGTGTAGATCCCTTCAAAATGCATTGCGGCGGTCCTTGAGTGAAATAACGTCAACAGGCAAAGGATCAGGGCGTACGAAGCGCTCCATTCTGTCGCGGCTGAGGTCCCAGTGTTGAAGGGTCAGATCAATCGCCAAGGACCCTTCGCGGGCCTCAATAGCGCTGATCATGGCGTCGTGCTGTTCGATGGCCTTGAGAACAAGCAGTGTTTCAGATGGCGCAGCCGGTCGATAGAACGTCTGGCTCAACCTTGTGTGGTCAATTTGCAAACGTGCGAGTGACGCCAGAAGATACGGGTTCTGGGCCATTTCGCCGATCAGGCCATGAAACTGGTGATTGGCGAGGGCGGCTTCTCCGGCGTGCGAGGCTTTGGCCGCCTTTGTAAAATCTACCTGTGCTTGCTTTAGCCTGTCAATTTGCCTTGCAGTCCTGTTCTCACAGGCGAGCCGTGTGATGTTGGCATAGACCATGGGTGCCGTTTGAAAGAAGGTCCTTAGCACGCCAACATCCATTGACGCGACTTTCGCGCCCCGGTTCCGCGCCAGTTCCACATAGCCCTCACCCTGCAATCGCTGCAGCACTTCGCGCAATGGCGTTCGGGACATCCCATACTGATCGCACAGGCTGACTTCATCAAGGTCGACGCCGGGCGCAAGATCAGTCGACAGTATGCGGCGCTTGATGTCTGCGAGGCAGGTTTCTTTCGTTGAGCGGGGCAAGGCGTTCTCCACATTATTTTTGTATACACATAGTATACAAAAATAATGTGTAGCAAGCGGTTTGTTGTCAAACGCACTAATTTGCGGGTCGCCGCAGTGAAATTTCGTTGCCCTTGCAGGTCGTGGACGCCTCAAACGAATACCACTGGTCGTGGGGTGATTTTCAAGTTTGCGGACATTTGAGTGATTGCAGCGAAATGGCGCTTTGTCCCGTAGTCTGTGACTTCTTGCGTGATGCAGCGAACGGCAGCAAATATCAGACCGGCCGTTCGTGGTTCAGGCAGCGGATGACCGCGATGAGCCCTTTTTGAAAAATGCGATCCCGCAGCATTTTGCTTTTGCAGCTGCAACATCGCGATACAGAGGGATCATTGCCGACATTCAGAGCAACCGGGACCATCCGGATCTTTGAGTACGACTTCACCAGCTCTTGAAATGT
>NZ_JBFEKM010000035.1:0-27110 GCF_041552635.1 Sulfitobacter sp. | reverse complement strand
GGTCTGGGCGCAGGGCCTGATCTGCGGCCTGACATTGTTGATCTACGCGCTACCGGGCTGGCGGTTCTTCAAAATCGGTATCTCCCGTCTGAAAATCCTGTGGCCTTTCATCGTGCTGATTCTGATATGGCACGTCTTGACTGCTGATCTGATCAACGGAGCGGTGATCGTTTTGCGCATGGTGACCGCTGTCGGGCTGGCCAACCTGGTCACGATGACCACAAAGCTGTCGCAGATGGTGGCGGTGGTGATGTGGGCGACGACGCCCTTGCGCCTGATCGGCATCAACACACGCGGCATCGAATTGGGCATTGCGCTGGTTGTCCGCTTTACGCCGGTGCTGGTGCAAAAGGGCCAGATGCTGGCATTGTCGTGGCGTGCCCGGTCCGTCAAACGGCAGGGCTGGCGGATTGTGGTTCCCTTTGCGGTGCTGGCAATTGACGATGCCGAACACGTCGCCGAAGCGCTGCGCGCCCGTGGCGGTCTTTGACGCGATCCTGACATCTATCAGTTCGGGCTGTACGCCACGTGATTGCGGCCTATGTTGATCCCAACCGAACAGACCAAAGGGAGCTTTTGAACCATGTCCGATACAATGCGCGCAATCGAGATCACCAAGGCCGGCGGGCCCGAAGTCTTGCAACCTACACAGCGGCCCATGCCCACACCAGCCCACGGCCAAGTGGTCATCAAGGTCGCCTATGCAGGCGTCAACCGACCCGATGCGTTGCAGCGCGCGGGCATGTATGCACCGCCCCCCACCGCCAGCGACCTGCCCGGGCTTGAGGCTTCTGGCGAAATCCACGCGATTGGCGACGGCGTGTCGGGCCTGTCTGTTGGCGACAAGGTCTGCGCCCTGCTGCCCGGCGGCGGTTATGCCGAATATGTGGCGACGCCTGCGGCCCATTGTCTGCCCGTGCCCAAAGGCATGGGGATGAAGGAAGCGGCATGTCTGCCCGAGACCTTCTTTACCGTGTGGTCCAATGTGTTCATGCGCGGCGGGCTGAAAGCAGGGGAACGTTTTCTGGTGCATGGCGGGTCGTCGGGTATCGGTACGACAGCGATCCAGCTGGCCCGCGAATTCGGGGCACGCGTCTTTGCGACGGCGGGCACCGACAGCAAATGTGCAGCCTGTGCCGAGCTGGGGGCCGAAGCCGCGATCAACTATCGTGACACCGATTTCGTCGATGTGCTTAAGGCCGAGGGCGGTGCTGACCTGATCCTTGATATGGTCGGGGGTGATTATATCCCGCGCAACCTGCAAGCGCTGGCCGAAGACGGGCGTCTGGTGCAAATCGCGTTCCTGACGGGGCCAAAGGTCGAGGTAAACTTTGCCACGCTGATGACGCGCCGCCTGACCATGACGGGCAGCACCCTGCGCCCGCAAAGCGATCTGGCCAAGGCCCGCATCGCAGATCAGCTGCGCGAACACGTCTGGCCGCTGCTGGATGCCGGTAAAATCGCGCCCGTCATGGACAGCGAATACGACTTCGATCAGGCAAGCGAAGCCCATGCGCGGATGGAAACCAGCGGCCATATCGGCAAAATCGTTCTCAAAGTTAATGGATAAGGCTTAGGTATATGGCACTGACAGCAATCATCGAGGCCCATGGCGGGCCAGAGCAGTTCAAACTTGTCGATCTCCCCATAGGCGAGCCGGGCAAAGGTGAAATCCGCATCGCCCAAAAGGCAGTCGGGCTGAACTTCATCGACGTCTACCAGCGCACCGGGCTCTATCCGATGCAACTTCCCCACGCGATGGGGATGGAGGCCGCAGGCATCATCGAAGCCGTCGGCGAAGGGGTTACGCAGCTCAAGGTCGGTGACCGTGCCGCCTATGCCGCGCAACCACCTGGTGCCTATGCCGAAGCGCGGGTTATGCCTGCCGCGCAGGTTTGCCCCTTGCCTGATGGTATCTCCTTCGAAGAAGGGGCTGCCATGATGCTCAAAGGGCTGACGGTCGAATACCTGTTCCACCGCACAACGCCGCTGAAACGTGGTGATACGGTCCTGTTTCACGCGGCGGCTGGCGGTGTTGGTCTGATCGCATGCCAATGGGCGCGGTCCGAAGGCATCACTTTGATCGGCACAGCGGGAACAGATGAAAAGTGCCAGCTGGCGCTGGATCACGGGGCGGCCCATTGTATCAACTATCGGAACGGAGACTGGGCCGCGCGTGTTCAGGAACTGACCGATGGCAAAGGTGTGGACGCGGTCATGGATGCGGTTGGCGCAGATACGTTTGAGGGGTCTTTGAACAGCCTCAAACCGCTTGGTATGATGATTTCCTTTGGCAACGCGTCGGGCCCGGTGCCGCCCTTCAATCTGGGCATTCTGGGTCCCAAAGGGTCTTTGAAAATCACCCGACCAACGATCTTCACCCATATCGGGGACCACGCAACCTGTCAGGAAATGGCAAAACATCTGTGCGACAAGGTATTGGCTGGAGATGTAAAGATAAACATTGGCCAGCGGTTCGCGTTAAAAGATGTAGCAAAGGCGCATGAAGCTCTCGAAGCGCGCCAGACAACAGGCAGCACTGTCCTTGAAATAAGCTAAGCGACGCTTATGCGCCGCTGCCTCCGGCGGGGATATTTAGAAAGCCAGAGAAAGGTGGAGCGCCTTGATTCTCTGGCTCTTAAATATCCTCGCCGAAGGCTATCGCCTGCAGGGCGATTTTGCTACCTGATTGGCGTGAGCAATGCATCGTTCATAGTGCAGTCTTTGATTGCATCACGGCCGCATGGAACGGGTGTCAGGTCTTTCGACAGGCAGATCCGTACATCCTGAATAAAGCCGCTTTTGCACGTGACGGTGATGCCACCGCGTTCCATATCCGGGTTTGCTTTTACAAAAGCATCTTCAACGACTGATGCTGGTAATCTGATATCTTCTTTGACTTTGCGAAAGACCGGCGGGCGCACCACAGCCTCATACGCCGCGCGCGATATGGCATAGTAGCTTTGAGCTGATAGTCCAGTGCAACTGCCGTGCTTTTTCCATTGGTGCCACGCAAGTCCGGAGGTGCCCATGATATCAGCCATCGTGGCCGTCATCCCGCGTGACGGTGCGCGTTCGGGGGAATGGCAATAGGATGGAAACCCGCGATGAAACTGTGGCCAAAGCCCATGCATTATCCAGCCGTGATCCTCGGTCTGGTCGCATTGGGGGGACTGCCGTGCGTCGCCTTCAAGGGCGCACCAATTTGGCGACCAGCTGAGAGCCAACACGTAATAGTCAAACTCTCCTGTGGTTTCCCCGGTCGCCCCGGCCTTTTGGGGCAGGGCATGGCACGCCAACAGGAGGCATAAAAACAGCAAGCGCATTGAGGTCTTTCCTTATTTGCCAAGCCTTAGTATAAGACATCCAAGTTCCCCCACAATGGAAACCGTTCTGCCCCCGGCAGGACAGCCAGTTTCAGGCGACGGGGAAGGTGCGTTTTAAGGAGAGACCGACATGGCAAAACCAATTATGGCCCGCGCCACTGCCGTATGGCTGGTGGACAATACGACCCTCAGCTTTAAACAGATCGCGGATTTCGTTGAGATGCACGAGCTTGAAGTCCAGGGCATTGCGGATGGCGATGTGGCGCAGGGCGTCAAGGGGTTTGACCCGGTCGCCAACAACCAGCTGACCGAAGAAGAGATCGAGAAAGCCCAAGCCAACCCTCTGCACAAGTTGAAACTGAAATTCAACGCAGCAGCGCAAGGCGAAGAAAAACGCCGTGGCCCGCGCTATACGCCGCTGTCCAAGCGTCAGGACCGGCCCGCGTCGATCTATTGGTTGGTCAAGTTCCACCCCGAATTGTCCGACGGTCAGATCAGCAAGCTTGTCGGCACGACCAAGCCCACCATTCAGGCGATCCGCGAGCGGACGCATTGGAACATTGCCAACATCCAGCCGATCGACCCCGTTGCCCTTGGCCTTTGCAAGCAGTCCGAACTGGACGCGGCCGTGCAAAAAGCGGCTGCAAAGAAGGCGGCCGAAGGCGGACTGATGAGCGACGACGAGCGTCGCCGTCTGGTCAGCACAGAGCAATCCTTGGGTATGGATACAGAGCCCAAGATCCCGACCGCCATCGAAGAGCTTGAGACATTCACGCTTTCGGGCAATCCTGCGGATGATGATGATCGCGACCGTGGCGATTATTCTGATGCAGACAGTTTCTTTAAGCTGCCCGAAAACGGCGCAGATGATGAAGACGAAGACGACGATAAGTAATATCTGATGTTGTTTTGATTATTTTCGGAACAATCTGGATCAAACGTTCGTTATATTTGGGGTAAAGGTCTGCGGTCCTTTGCCCCATTTTTTTTCGAAAGGACCGATAATGAGCCTGATTTTGAAATCTATTTTCTGGCTCATGGTCGGTATCTTGTTTTTATCAAGTGTGCTGCCGCTCAGTAAAATCCCACATGGTGCGGTACGCGGCCTTGCCTTCCCCCGAGAACAGTTCTTCGTAATCACCTTGGTGATGTTTGTCCTTGGTATTGTCTTTCTCGATTCCCAACCCAGAATGTATGCACTGATCACGCTGACTGTCGTCGCTGGGATTCATTTGGCTTATGTCGTCAAATTTACCCCCTTATGGGCCCAGCAATCGGTTGATGCCTCGCAAGCCGAGCTTGCCGATAAAGACAGCCATGTGACCATTCTTGCGTCCAACGTAAAGCAGTCCAACCGTGATTTCGGGGCGCTGATTGACTTGATCAAAGCGGAAAAACCCGAAATCGCAACCGCGCTGGAGGTTGATCAGGAGTGGACGGACGAGCTGCACGCCGCGCTCAAGGATGACTACGCCCACTGGGTGACGGTTCCGAAAGACAATTCCTATGGCATGGTACTGATGTCAAAGCTGCCTTTGAGCGAGACACAAGTTCGCGAATTGCTGGTCGAAGACGTGCCATCCATCAGAACAACTGTGCGCAACGCTGACGGGCAGGAATGGCGGCTGTACATTGTGCACCCCGAACCCCCCGTTCCCAACCACGACACCAAGGGTCGCGATGGTGAAATCGCCATGATCGGGATCGAGGCCAGCAAGGATGATATGCCAGCGATCGTTACGGGCGATCTGAACGATGTGGCATGGTCCACGACCACGCGTCGCTTTCAGCGCCTGTCGGGGTTGCTTGACCCGCGTGTGGGGCGTGGTTTTTACAATACATTCCATGCAGGCATTCCGATCATGCGCTGGCCGCTGGATCACCTATTTCATGACGCGGAATTTCGGTTGATCCGCCTGTCGCGTCTGCGCAATATCGGTTCCGACCATTTTCCGATCATGTTTTCGCTTGCGTTGACCCGGACAGAGAAGGCGATCACCACGCCTGAACCCAGTGGTGCCGAGGAACGGGACGAGGTTAGGGAATTGGTTCAGGACGAAAAAGAAAAAGACCGCGAAGCCATTGGAACAGATTGGGAGAAATAGAAAAGTTCCTTGCCAACACAGCCAAGAGACAGCCGTTTTAACAGCCGCAAAATAAAATAAAGCGGCTTGGATTTTTGCCACTTGCAAGAATCTGAAAACAGCGTAAATGCGCCTCTACAGACGCCAACGCACGCGCCTCTGGCCGGTCAGCCCTTGTACTGATTGACCCGCGTTTATGCAGCGACGGTAACGTCTCTTGAAACGACAGGTTTGGGCGATCCTGCCCACCCATGCTCTTTGGAGATGACATATGACCGCTCTTGAATCTGGCGCTGCACTTGCGCCTGCACCAACCAATTTTGACGAAGCCGCAGAATACATCTGGAACAACAGCTTTGATAAGCCGACACTTGTGGTCAGCCGCGAGCGTGTTGGCGTTCAGTATGATGCGCTGAATGCCGGATTGGGTGACGCGCATATTCACTATGCGGTCAAGGCCAACCCCGCGCCCGAGATCATCCGCCTTTTGGTGGAACGTGGGTCCGGCTTTGATGCCGCATCGCGCCAAGAGATCGAGCTGTGCCTGTCCCAAGGGGCCGACCCCAAGAATATTTCCTTTGGCAACACCATCAAACGCGGTGTTGATATCGCGTTCGCCCATTCGATTGGCGTGACCCTGTTTGCCGCTGACTGTGAAGCAGAGCTTGATAAAATCGCAACAAACGCCCCCGGTGCGCGGGTTTATATTCGTCTGATCGTCGAAAATTCGCTGGCCGATTGGCCGCTGACCCGCAAGTTCGGGTGCGCCGATACGCTGCTGCCATCCTTGCTGGATTATGCGAAATCCCTTGGCCTCGTGCCGTACGGCCTGTCGTTTCACGTCGGGTCGCAAACGCGCAAAGCGGAATACTGGAACCCGGTGCTGGATCAGGTGGCCCCGTTGTGGCACGCCGCCAAAGCCGCGGGTCACGATTTGCAGCTGCTTAACATCGGTGGCGGTTTTCCCGCGTATCACGGTGACGTTGTGGATGCGCCGCGCGGCTATGCCGCCGCCGTGATGGCCGCCGTCAAGGAACGCTTTGGCGAGATCGCATATATCATGGCAGAACCGGGCCGCGGCATGGTCGCCGAAGCAGGCCATATCGCTGCCGAAGTCCTCTTGGTATCACGTAAATCCGCTGTCGCCGAACGTCGCTGGGTGTACTTGGATATTGGCCGTTTTTCCGGTCTTGCCGAAACCGAAGGCGAAGCGATCCGCTATGAATTCGTAACCGCACATGATGGCGGGCCGGTCGGCCCTTGCGTGATGGCGGGACCATCTTGCGATTCTGCGGATATCCTGTATGAAAAGAATCCGGTCGACCTGCCGCTCGCTCTGCGGGATGGTGACAAGATCATGATTAAGAATTGTGGTGCCTACACGAGCTCTTACAGCTCTGTCGGCTTCAACGGATTTCCGCCGCTTGATGTGCTGGTTCTGTAAAGAACTGGAAACGTCGCGCGGGAATGGCCGTCTGCTTTGGGAGGAGCAGGCGGCCAGCTATCTTCCCTACAGTTCCTTGTGCTGAATAGTCCGGAAACTCTTGACTTCCCCGGTGCCAAAAGGTGTACCTGCCTCGAACATTTCCAGCCCTAGGAAGGGACCCGTCATGCATCCTTATCGCAGCCACACATGCGCCGATCTGAGCAAAGAAAACGTAGGCGACAACGTGCGTCTGTCCGGTTGGGTGCACCGCGTGCGCGACCATGGCGGCATCCTGTTCATCGACCTGCGCGACCACTATGGTATCACCCAAGTGCTATGCGACCCTGATTCGGCGGCATTTGCCGATGTCGAAAAGGTCCGTTCTGAATGGTGCATCCGCATCGACGGCGAAGTTAAAGCCCGTGCAGACGATCTGGTGAACGCCAAAATCCCGACCGGCGAAATCGAAGTTTTCGTGCGTGGGATCGAAGTTTTGGGTGCGTCCAAGGAACTGCCTTTGCAGGTGTTCGGTGATCAGGAATACCCCGAAGAAACACGCTTGCGCTACCGCTACCTTGATCTGCGCCGCGAGAAGATGCAGGCGAACATGATCCTGCGCTCTGACGTGGTGTCGTCCATTCGTCAGCGCATGTGGGACCGCAAGTTCAAAGAATTCCAAACGCCGATCATCACCGCATCCTCCCCCGAAGGCGCGCGCGATTTCTTGGTACCGTCCCGCTTGCACCCCGGCAAATTCTACGCGCTGCCCCAAGCGCCGCAGCAGTTCAAACAGCTGTTGATGGTGTCGGGCTTTGACAAGTACTTCCAGATCGCCCCGTGTTTCCGCGACGAAGACCCGCGCGCAGACCGGTCGCCGACAGATTTCTACCAGCTCGACCTCGAGATGTCCTTTGTTGAACAGCAAGACGTGTTCGACACAATCCAGCCCGTGCTGACCGGCATTTTCGAAGAATTCGGCGGTGGCAAATCCGTCGATCAGGAATGGCCGCAGATTTCCTACAAGGACGCGGCGCTTTGGTATGGCTCGGACAAGCCCGACCTGCGCAACCCGATCAAGATGCAGGTGGTGTCTGAACACTTCGCTGGATCCGGCTTTGCGATCTTTGCCAAACTGCTGGAACAAGAAGGCACGCAAATCCGAGCGATTCCGGCCCCGACCGGTGGGTCGCGCAAGTTCTGTGACCGCATGAACGCCTTTGCCCAAAAAGAAGGGCTGCCCGGCATGGGCTATATCTTCTGGCGTGAAAAGACCGCTGACAGCGTTGCGCAAGAACTGGGTATTCCGGTGAAAGAAGCCCAAGCCAAGCTGAAATCCGGCGAAGTTGAAGGCGGTATGGAAGCAGCAGGCCCGCTGGCCAAGAACATCGGCCCCGAGCGGACCGAAGCGATCCGCCAGCAGTTGGGTCTGTCCGTCGGCGACGCGGCTTTCTTCTTGGGTGGCAAGCCCAAGGCGTTCGAAGGCGTCGCAGGCCGTGCGCGCAATGTCATCGGGTCCGAGCTGGGCCTGACGGATGAAAACCGTTTTGCCTTTGCTTGGATTGTCGATTTCCCGATCTACGAAAAAGACGCCGAAACCGGCAAGATCGACTTTGAACACAACCCGTTCTCTATGCCGCAAGGCGGGATGGACGCGCTGATGGGCGACCCACTTGAGGTGCTTGGCTATCAATACGATCTGGCGTGTAACGGATATGAGCTGGTGTCCGGCGCGATCCGGAACCACAAGCCCGAGATCATGTTCAAAGCGTTTGAAATCGCGGGCTATGGCAAGGATGAGGTTGAAAAGCGTTTCGGCGGTATGGTTAACGCCTTCCAATACGGTGCCCCGCCCCACGGTGGTTGCGCTGCTGGTATCGACCGCATCGTGATGCTGCTGGCCGAAGAGGCGAACATTCGCGAAGTGATCTTGTTCCCGATGAACCAGCGCGCTGAAGACCTGATGATGAACGCCCCGAATGATCCGATGCCGGACCAGCTGATGGAGCTTGGATTGCGTGTGATCCCGCAGGACTAAAGCGAGACCCTTCGAAAAAAGCCCGCCCCCGGCAATCCGGAGGCGGGCTTTTTTATTGCCATAAAGGCGGCTTAGTCTTCCAGACTGTCTGCGCGCTTTTCTTCCACCAGCTTGGCCTCTTCTTTCTTGCGTTCTTGAAAACGCTTGCCGAATGCGTCGTTATGTTCTTCGCCAATCACTTCCTTGGCGCGCTTGAACACATCTTCCTCTTCTTCTTCCATGTGATGTTCATAATCATGCTTGAGGGTTTTGAACTTCTGTAGCCACCCGGGCGATGCCATGTCGGCTTCGTTCAGCTCCTCCATCAAATCGTCCAGCTCTTTGTGCTCAGAGACCGAGTGGCGAGCGGCATCCTGTCCCCAGGTTTCATGCATCAGCTTGGAATAAAATGTTTCCTCTTCGGCGGCGGCATGGGATTTGACGTCGTGGAAGAATTCCTGCCATGCGTCTTGGCGTTCCTGACTGTTGCCAGACGTCTCGGCGATTTTATCCAGCAATGTGCGGTGGTTTTCGTGATCAGCTTTGATGGCGTCATAGATCGATGTCATTTTGGTTCCTCTCGTCGCTTTCGTTGATCAACGCGAGGACAATTCAGTTTGTTCCGGTTTGACGGAAAACGACTAAAGGCAAACTTGTTTCAAAAATCCGAACTTGCCAGCTGAATGGCTAGGGATGTGCTTTCGGGGTTTTGTGCAGCAAGAAACGCGAGGACAACGATGACGGCACCCGTCATATTGGCCCCCCAGACGATCCAGTCCAGACTGGTTTCTTCGCGGTATATCGCGCGGATTTTTCGAAGTGTTTCCAACATGCGTTGGGATCCTTGGGACTGGTACCTGACTACGTCTTGAAACTGTGCCGCGGGTTTGTGTCTAAAATCCGCCAATATCATGAAGACGATAGGGCGCTTGGTTAGGACTTTGAGGGCTTGGCGCTGGCATCACTTCATCTTAACGTGATTCGTATGAATCATATTGATCCCACAGATGCCCCGGTTGGGCCGCTCGTCCCAGATTTTACCCCGCCATCCTTGCCCCCGCGTGCGGTGATGCAGGGGACTTATGCGGTGCTTGAACCCTTGAATGCACAAGAGCACGCGGCCCTTTTGTTCCGTGCGTTCGAAGGGCAGGACCAGATTTGGCGCTACATGTATGATGGCCCGTTTTCGTCCTCGGCGCAGTTCCATCGTTGGGTCAGGGACGTCGAGACGCGTGACGACCCGCTTTTCTATGCGATCAAGAATCTTGAGACCGGGCATTGGGAGGGCGTCGCCAGCTATTTGCGCATCGCACCCGAGTCCGGATCAATAGAGGTCGGGTCCATCGCGTTCAGCCCTGCGCTGCAACGGACCCGCGCGGCAACCGAAGCGATGTATCTGATGATGGCATGGGCCTTTGACGCAGGCTATCGGCGCTATGAATGGAAATGCAACGCGCTGAACATGCCGTCGCGCCGTGCAGCACAGCGGCTTGGCTTCAGCTATGAGGGTATTTTCCGTCAGGCAACGGTCGTCAAAGGACGCAACAGGGACACCGCTTGGTTTGCGGCGATTGATGCGGAATGGCCCGGCCTCAAAGAGGCGTTTGAAGCCTGGCTGTCGCCCGGTAATTTCGATGAAACGGGCAATCAAAGAGAGCGTTTGGGCGATCTGACAGGGCTGGTACGGGTTGCAAACGATCCGTTGATCTGAACGCGATCAGATAGCGATACGCTGCGCGAGCCGGGATTGAACCAGTCCGGCAACAACCGCTTTTTCAGATTCCGCCGACTGCCCCAAGGCCCGTTTTCGGGCCAATGCCAATGCGGCCGTTTCAAGCGCTTTATCGCTGGCACTGCGGGCAACACCGCCCAGAAACTGTGCCACATAATCCAGTGTCGTGCTATCGCCTGCATCATCCAACACATCGGCAATATGGGCCATGTCATCCTGAAACGCGATCTGATCTGGTTTGACCACTTCGTCCACGACCATACGCAGCCCTTTGGGTTGGCGTTCCGGCGGCAGGACAGACAAGATCGCTTGTTGAAACTGAACCAGTGAATTCAAGGGTTTTTCCATAAACCCGTCTGCACCGGCCGCAATGGCGTCGCCCGCCAGATGGGTATCGCCGGAAATCGCCAGCAGGGCATCCACACGCGGCTGCGCTTTGGACAGTTCTTCGATCAGGTCAATGCCATTGCCATCGGGCAAGCCCAAATCGGCGATCACCACAGAGGGGCGGTAAACCTGAAGATGGCGGCGGGCGGCGCGCAGACAATCGGCGCGCCGGATGCGTGCACCGGACCGCAAGCACAGCAGGCGCATCGCCTCGCAGGCAAAGCGGCTGTCTTCGATGACCAGAATGGTGAGGCCCAGCAAGGGCCGTTCGGCCGTAGGGGCTGGGCTATGCGCGTGTGGTTCAAGCTTGTCCATGATTCCTCCTGTAAGCTGGGTGATGTCCTCATGGTTAGGGGCGCTTGGCTAATAGGTCGTTAACGTGACGCATTGCTCTTGCGGGCAGGGCGGCCCATAACCTTGGCAACATTTGACGTTCAGGAGAAAATGATGATCGGTCGCCTAAACCACGTAGCCATCGCCGTGCCGGATCTTGAGGCCGCGGCAGACCAGTATCGCAATGCATTGGGGGCCAAGGTGGGCCCTGCACAAGATGAACCAGACCACGGTGTGACGGTGATTTTCATTGAACTGCCGAACACCAAGATCGAATTGCTGTACCCGCTGGGCAATGACAGCCCGATCAACGGTTTTCTGGAAAAAAACCCCGCCGGGGGCATTCACCACATCTGCTATGAGGTCGATGATATCATCGCCGCCCGCGACCATTTGAAATCCACAGGTGCCCGCATTCTGGGCAGCGGGGAGCCCAAGATCGGGGCCCATGGCAAGCCCGTGTTGTTCCTGCACCCCAAGGATTTCAACGGTGCCCTTGTCGAGCTGGAGCAGGTGTAATCATGGCCGTTATGTCAGGCATTGTCCTGTTCACCGTGATCTGGGCGATGGTTTTCATGATCGCCCTGCCGGTCCGCGTACAGACCCAAGGCGACTTGGGACAAGTGGTCGAGGGCACCCATGCAGGGGCCCCCGAACATCACCACCTGAAGAAAAAAGCGCTTTGGACGACGGTCATTTCCATCGTCCTGTGGGCGCTGATCGCGGGATTTATCCTGTCAGGCTGGTTTACCGTTGCGGATATTGAACATTGGTTGCACGGGGATCCGACACCAATTGGTGGAACAAATGGGTAAAGGTCGCAGCACCCAAGATCGGAACGATCAAGTTTAACAGCGGCACGGACAGGGGGACGGCCATCAGCACGCCTGCGGCCCATATTGTGGGCATATAACGGCGGCGCAGTCGCTTTGCCTCTGTCCGGCCCACGCGGCGGATCGCGGCGAGCGTAAAATATTCACGCCCCAGCAAGAACCCGTTCAGCCCCCAGAATATCAGCGGGGCGAATGGCGCAAACATCAGATAAAGCACTAGCGCCATCAGGTTTGCCGCGATCAACACGCCCAGAAAATTCACCGTATCGCGCAAGCTGTCCGCCAGTGAAACGCGGTCGGCAAGGGGCAAATGCGGGTAATGTTCAGCCTCGACCGCGTCTGCCACATCGTCCAGAAAGAACGAGGTGATGGCAGAGGCGACCGGCACCATCAGAAACACCGACAGCACCATCAACAACAGGGCGGCCCCCCAGCTGAATAGATCATCCAGCCATGTGACCGTACCGATCAGTGGCAGGCTGTTGTCGTCGCCGATCATCCAATCGACCAGCCAGACAAAGCCCCAAGACGCGCCGATCAGCGCAAGCAGCGCCAATCCGATGCCGAGCAAAAGCACCTTGCGAAAGCGGGGATCGGACAATTGCCCGACCGCCAGCCCGAAGGCGCGAAAGATTTGCGTCAAAGCCATGTGGTCAGGGCTGCAATATCGGGGCGCGGACGCTCTGGCGGGGCAGAGGTTTCAGTGCCGATATGGATGATACCCGCGATGCGTTCATTCTGGGCCAAGCCGAAACCATCGGTCATAAAATCACGGTCATGGCTGGCCCAACCGCTAAGCCAGTTTGCCCCCCAACCCGCAGCCAAGGCAGCATTGGTCAGCGCAAGGCAGACAGCACCGGCAGAATACGTCTGCTCAAGCGGTGGAATTTTCGGCGATGGTTTTTGCACCTCGACCACGACCACGGCCAGATGGCCCTGATCAAACTGACCGCGGCCTTTTTGAATTTGCTCTGCGTCAAGGCCCAAGGTTTCCCCGCGGGCCTGCGCGATATCGGCCAAACGGCCCATGGCGGGCTTGTCGATGACGATAAAGCGCCACGGCTCAAGCTTGCCATGATCGGGCGTGCGCGCGGCGGCTGTCAGCAAGGGTAGCAGCGTGTCGCGGTCTGGCACAGGGGTGGTCAGCGTCTTGGCGGGCCGTGACCGGCGGGTTTGCAGAAAATGCAGCGCGTTTGGGTTTGGTGTCGGCATAAGGTCTCTCTTACAGGTTCAGCTCTTGCGCCATCTCATCAATGGAGCAGCGCAAGAAGGCGTCAAATTTGGGGCTGGGCTGGCGGATACGATAGTTCTCCGCGTGCGGATCTGGCGCGATGGTATCACTGTCTGCGAGGGCTGCGATGGTAGCGTGGCCACAGAACGGGACATAGGCCTCTGAATAGCCGCCTTCGTGGACCAACACCAGCTTGCCGTCGCAAAGTTTTTGTGAGGTCGCTTTGATCTTGCGGGTCATGGCGGCAAAGGTTTCGGCGGTTGCCTGCATGCGCGCCAACGGGTCCACGATAGCCGCGTCAAAGCCACAGGCGACAATGATCATATCGGGCTCGAATGCCTCAAGCGCGGGGATCACGATGCGGTCCAGCGCGTGCAGATAGGCCGTGTGGCCCGATCCGGCATGCAGCGGCAGGTTGATGTTGTACCCCTCGCCAGCGCCCTTGCCACGGTCTGCCAGCGCGCCTGTATCCAGCGGATAGTTGCCCTCTTGGTGCAGTGAAATCGTCAGCACGTCGTCGCGGTCATAGAAAACCGCTTCGGTGCCGTTGCCGTGGTGTACATCCCAGTCCAACACAGCGACGCGGTTCACCAAACCCTTGGCCTTGGCGGCCTCTATCGCGATGGCGATATTGGCGAGCAGACAAAACCCGTTGGGGAAATCAGGCAGGGCGTGGTGGCCGGGGGGCCGGGACAGGGCATAGGCATTTTCAAGGGTTCCCGATGCGACCGCTTCGACGGCGGCGATAGACAGGCCTGCCGACAGGGATGCGATCTCGAACCCGCCAGCGGCGAACGGCGTGCGCAGGCCCAATTCTCCTCCGCCTGAATCGGACAGACGTTTGAATTCGTCCAGATAAGCGGCGGGATGGACGCGCAGCAAATCGTCGCGCGTGGCCTGCGCCGCACTGCGCACATCCAGCTCGGCCATCAGACCGGTGACCTCCATCAGATTGCGCAACCGCCGCTTGGTTTCCGGGTTCTCGGGTAATCCACCTGCTGCCAGGGGCTGCACCAGCCCGCCGATGGGCATGGTGAAAGCATAATTGCCGCCAGCATGCCAAAAGCAGCGTTCATCCATGAAAAAGCCTGTCGTCATCGCGGTTCCCCTGATTTGGTCAGCGCAAAGGCTGGCGCAGCGGGGCGGAATTGTCCATGGCCTCTACGCTGGCGCTTCGGCCAACAGGGCGTCAAGATCAAGGTGACTATTCGACATTTTGATCGCGCCATCTTGGGTGCGCGGCCAGTCGGCGCGGGGACGGTCGCGGTAGATTTCGACACCGTTATTGTCAGGGTCGCGCAGATAAATCGCTTCGCTGACGCCGTGGTCGGCGGCACCGTCCAGCGCGATACCTGCATCAACCACACGCTTCAGGACAGCGGCCAGCGCGGCACGGTCCGGATAAAGAAATGCGGAATGATACAGCCCAGTGTGACCCGGTGGCGGCGGGGTGGCCCCGGCGCTTTCCCATGTGTTCAGCCCGATGTGATGATGGTATCCGCCCGCACCCAAGAATGCGGCCTGATTGCCCATCTGCGTGACCAGATCAAAGCCCAGGATATCGCGGTAGAAAGCAATAGACCTTTCAAGATCCGCGACCTTGAGGTGAACGTGACCGATAGATGCATGGGACATGGGTATACCTTTCATTGTTGGGGTCGATCTTCCGGGGAAAGCGCTGGCAACGCCAGAGACCTGACCGCGCGACGCCTGTGCAAAAATGCGCAATGCGCTGCGTGATTGAATAATCGCAGATCTGTGATAGTCGAATTTAATGAAAGATGCACCGTTCCCAGTTCAGACAGGCACGACATCGGCTTTTGCCCTTGTGTTGGTGGCGGCGGCGATGTTCGGCACAGTGCCCTATTTTGCCTTGTCGCTGACGCAGTCGGGCATGGCCCCGTCGGCGGTTGCCTTTTACCGGTATCTGATCGCGGCGTTGATCTTTTTGCCAGCTTTTTGGAGGGCACGGCATGCTTGGCGGGTACTGCTTTGGGGTGTCGGCACCGGCATGTGCATGTCGCTGGGCTGGCTGGGCTATGTCAGCGCGCTCAAGGTGATTCCGGTCAGCACGGCAGGTGTGATCTATATGAGCTATCCGATCTTTACGCTGATCATCGGCTGGTTGTTCTGGGCAGAGCGCCCGACGCGGCGGGCTGTGGTCGCCGCGGGACTGGTACTAGCTGCCGCAGGTCTGGCGACGGGCGTGGCGCGGATCGGGATCGATCAATTGGTATGGGTCGCTGCGGCTTTTGCGGCCCCGTTGGGGTTTGGTTTCGGGATCACGGTGCTGGTGCACAAACTGACGGGCGTCCCCGCGATGGCGCGCATATCGGCAGTCTCATTGGGGTCGGTGTTTGGGCTGGCCCCGCTGATCATGGCGCTTGAGGTGGAACAGATGATTCCCCAAAACACGCAAAGCTGGGCTTGGGTGGCGGGGATTGCGCTGGTCACTGCGACGGTGCCGCAGCTGATTTATACCTATTTTGCGCCGATGATCGGATCAGCGCGCACCGCCACGGCAGGCAGTATTGAATTGCCCACGATGTTCGTCATTGGCTGGCTCGCGTTTGGCGAAACCATCGGCCCTGCGCAATGGGCTGCCTGCGGGCTGATCCTGCTGTCGGTGTTGCTGGTCCAAGCAAGGGTCACGCGGCCCTTTTTCGGTAGGGCCGCGACGGAAAAGACCAAGGTTTAAAGGACGAGGGTCAGCTGACCATCCCGACGATATCGTAGGTCTTCTTGAGGATCGGTGCCGTGATTTCACGCGCCTGAGTGGCCCCATGTGCCAGAATGCGGTCGATTTCAGCGGTGTCTGCCATCAATTCTGCCATGCGGGTGCTGATCGGTGACATCTTGGCGACCGCCAGATCGGCCAACAGCGGTTTGAACGCACCAAATTGCTGACCGCCCACATCCGCAAGAACCTGCTCCACCGTCTGATCGTTCAACGCGGCAAAGATATTGACCAGATTGCGTGCCTCGGGGCGGTCTTTCAGACCTTCGACTTCGGACGGCAACGCATCGGGGTCGGTCTTGGCCTTGCGGATTTTCTTGGCGATCGTGTCGGCATCGTCGGTCAGGTTGATGCGGCTGGCATCGGATGGATCGGATTTCGACATCTTCTTGGAGCCATCGCGCAAGGACATTACGCGGGTCGCGGCCCCTTCGATGACGGGTTCGGTCAGCGGGAAGAAATCAACGCCGTAGTCATGGTTGAACTTGGTCGCGATGTCGCGGGTCAGTTCCAGATGCTGCTTTTGGTCTTCGCCAACGGGCACATGGGTCGCGTGATAGATCAAGATATCGGCGGCCATCAGCGCAGGGTAGGCGAACAGGCCCAAGGATGCGGCTTCGGCGTTTTTGCCAGCTTTGTCTTTCCATTGGGTCATGCGGCCCATCCAACCCATGCGGGCAACGCAGTTGAAGATCCACGCAAGCTGCGCATGTTCGGGAACCTGAGACTGGTTGATCAGAATGGACCGTTCGGGGTCGACGCCTGCGGCGATGAAGCCGGCGGCCAATTCACGGGTATTGTGGCGCAGGGTTGCGGGGTCTTGCAACTTGGCCGTGATCGCATGCAGGTCGACCATGCAATAGACGGTCTGGAATGATCCTTCGTTTTGCATGTCGACAAAACGCTTCATCGCGCCCAGATAATTGCCAAGGGTCAGACCGCCCGACGGCTGAATCCCCGAGAACACGCGCGGGGTGAATTGGGTGTCGGTCATGGCAACGCTCCGATAAGGCTGGAAAAGACGGCACGAACGGCTTACCCATGCGCACCAACCCCGTCAAGGAGGCCCCATGGAAGACCCCGATTTTCAACCGCCCGTGAACCCTATGCCGATGGCGGTTACGCTGCTGTTTCTGGCCATTGCCGGCATCGAGGCAGGGCTTTCGCTGGCCGAGGCTGGCATTGTCGGCGGACCCGGTGCCGTTGGCTGGCGGCTTGGGCTGATCCGCGACTATGGATTTTCAGGTGATATTTTCGACTGGATGATCGCCAACTGGCAGTTCCCGCTGGCGGAAGTGCAACGTGTGGTGACCTATTCCTTTGTGCATCTTGGGTTTACCCACGCGATTTTTGCGATGGTGCTGTTGCTGGCACTTGGCAAGATGGTTGCAGAGGCGATGGGGCAGGTCGCGTTTTTGGCGATCTTCTTTGTTTCGGGCATTCTGGGGGCTGTTTTCTATGGGCTGGTGATGAATGATCCGGTCTGGATGGTGGGGGCCTATCCCAATGTTTACGGACTGATCGGTGGCTATTCCTTTGTGATGTGGCGCAAGTTGTCGACCCTTGGAGAACAGCAATTCAGGGCGTTTTCGCTGATTGCGGTGCTGATGGGGATTCAATTGCTATGGGGCGTGTTCTTTGACACGGGCACCCAGTGGCTTGCCGAATTTTTCGGCTTTGTCGTCGGGTTTGGATTGTGCTTTGTGCTGGCCCCCGGTGAATGGGTCAAGCTGCGCGAACGTGTCCGGCATCGTTGATATCTGAGGCGTGGCATGGGGGGCCAGCCCCCCTGACCCCCCCCGGGATGTTAGACCATTTGGAACGGGGACCGTCAGCCGCGTTTCAGGCTGCGTTTGAATTCGCCCAGTTTGAACGCACCGATCAGGTGGCCCGAGCCAAAATAGCTGATTGCTGCGATGACAAGCAGGACCAGCAGGCCGATGCCGCGCCACCATGGTTGGCCAAGAAGCGGTTGCATCAACATGTTGCTGATCCACAGGGTAACCCCCATGATTGCCGAGGCCGCGATGATGCGCCAGATCCGTTTGTGGAACCGTGCGTCGAATTTCGCGGCAAGGCCAAAGCCGCGCGCACCGAAAGCGAGCAGGCCGAACATGGCCCAGCCCGCAAGTGTTGTGGCGATTGCGGGGGCGAACCAGCCGATGAAAGGGCTGAGGCCAACGGCCAGCACCACGTTCACGACCATTGCGGCGACGGCAAAGTAGAAGGGGCGTTTGGTATCTTCACGTGCGTAGTAGAGGGGTTGCAGGATTTTTTGCAGCACAAAGGCGGGCAGGCCCAAGCCATAGATGGCCACGGCGATGGCAATGGCAGCGGCGTCATCGACGGATGTTGCACCGCGTTGGAACAGGACCGATGCCAGCGTGAACGGTATCACCATCAACGCCACCGCTGAGGGAATGGTGAGGGCCAAAGATACTTCGGCCGCGCGGCTGATCTGGGTGTGAGAGCCTTGTTCGTCCCCTGCCTTGAGGCGACGCGACAGGTCAGGCAGCAAGACGACCCCGATGGCGATGCCGACCACGCCGAGGGGCAGTTGGTAAAGCCGGTCGGCATAGCTGAGCCACGCAACGGCACCCTCGTAGAAGCTGGCCACTTGGCGGCCGACCAGCAGGTTCACCTGCATCACGCCACCGGCAAGGGCGGCGGGGGCTGCGATGATGGCAAGGCGCTTGAGTTCGGGCGTCATGCGGGGGCGGCGGTTGAACCCCAAGGTAAAGCCCGCCCGTTTCGCGGCCCACCACACCAGTGCCAGCTGTGCGATGCCTGCAATCGGGACCGACATCGCGAGGGTGTCACCGACCCGCAGGCCAAGCGCTTTGTCGATGCCCAGACCGATCGCTTCGGAGCCGTCGCGGCCAAGGGCGGCACCGATCAGGACTGCCGCGATGAACACAATGTTCAGAACCACAGGGGCGGCGGCGGCTGCCATGAAACGGCCAGTGGCGTTCAGGACCCCG
Organism: Sulfitobacter sp.; assembly: GCF_041552635.1. Classification (GTDB taxonomy): domain Bacteria; phylum Pseudomonadota; class Alphaproteobacteria; order Rhodobacterales; family Rhodobacteraceae; genus Sulfitobacter. Next base: position 8,026 of record NZ_JBFEKM010000035.1, on the reverse strand, counting down.
GACACCAGAGCAGCCAGCGAGATGAAGAGGATATACGGAAAGGCGAGGCGACCGTATTCCACCGCCAGATCAAAGCGTTCGTCGCCCGCAAAGCCGGAGGCCATGAGCAGCACCAGGCCGGGCATGGCAATGATGCCGATGATGGTAAAGAGGGTCAGGATAAACGCCATACCGACGAAGGCATCTTGCGCGAATTCCGCAGGCCCGTCATCGCTTTCGAGCTTTTTGGAGAACATCGGCACGAAGGCCATGTTAAAGGCCCCTTCGGCGAAGAAGCGGCGGAACATATTGGGGAGGGAAAAGGCGACCAAGAACGCCTCGGCTGCGGGGCCAGAGCCGAGATAGCCCGCCACCATCACATCACGCATGAACCCCAAAACGCGGCTGAGCAGGGTCCAGAGTCCGACGGTGAAAAAGCCGGACATGAGGCGGATGGGTTTCATTGGACGGGCTGACCTATTGCTTGCGATGCAGTCGAGGTAACGGTTGGCGTGGGCTTGCGCAATTGGGGATGTTTGCATGGGCGTGCAAGGGCGCTTTATTCTGCCGACTGTGGCAAAGCCGGGCGGGTGGGCGAACGCTATGGGGTGCAGGCCCGCAACCGGTCCTTTGCCCGCTGCCAAGTCTGGCCCAAGGTGTAATCAACCGAAGGCGGTGAAATTTTCAGGAACCCGCCATACGGGGCAAAGGTCATTTCCCCGAACGCCGGCCCGCTGGGCAGATCATATAAATCAACGCGCACAAAATCGATGTCTTTGCCAAGCGTTGCCGCGATGCTTAGCATTTCGTGCAGGTGCTTTGGACGGGGCGGGGGCACCGCAGATTTCGGGTACGCGTAGTTAAACGGCACCGGCTCCCATGCGGCGTTAAAGAAATCTACTCTATGGCGTGGGGTGAGTTTGTCGCTCACAACCCAAATCTGAGCCACTTCGCCAGCGAAAACATAAAACCGATAATCTATCAGGATCGCACCGGGTTCCCCGATAATCGGTTCGACCAAAATTTTAGAGGGGATTTCGCGATACCAATATTCGCAGCTGTAGTCGAAATGAGCGGTTTGATCCCAGCCCGCCATTTCCGATTCGATCCGGTCCCAATCTTTGTCGGTTTCTGCGCGCACAAAATAATTTGTTTTGCAGCCATTATTGGATTTGATCACAAAGGGAACCGGCCAGTTCCGCTGATCGCGCGGCGGCAAGGTTTCCCCGACGAACAGATTTGGCGTCGCAATACCGGGGCCGCACCTCTGGGCTACGATTTCTTTTACCGCAACTTTGTCAGCGAACAGTGCATAGCGGGGGTCATGATCATAAATCTTGCGGCGGTGCAGGTGCTCTGAATAAGTCCGAGGGGTTTGGGTGTGTGGTAGATAGCGGTGGGAATAGATGAACTTGAGCCATGACCGATGTTTACCGGACAGCAGGTGAAGCGCTTTGCGCAAGACCGGTTTGCCAAAGAAATCCGCCACGTGCTGTTCCTTTTTGCTGACACTGGACCGAGCGTGAAATCTCTTATTCCTGTGCGCGTTCCACCCCTGCGGTAATGGCGGTGCGCAGACGTTTTTCCAGCGTCTTTTGCTTGCTTTCCGAGTAATATTTCAGCCCGAACATGTCCTTGACATAGAAGGTATCGACCACCTGTTCGCCATAGGTCGCGATCACGGCATTGGCGATATAGACGTTCGCTTCTGCCAGCGCCCGCGCCAGATCATAAAGCAGGCCGGGACGGTCGCGGGTGTCGACTTCGATGATTGTATAAATCTCGGAGCCTTCGTTATCAAAGGTGATATGGGTCGGAACCCTGAAGGCCTTCTCGCGTTTTTTGACCTTATCGCGTGATTTGAGCTCTTCTCGGGCCTTGATTTCCCCCTTTAGGGTTTTGCTGATCATCTGGCGCAGACGCGGCAGGCGCGCGATGTCATAGGGGTTGCCATCCGCGTCCTGTATCCAGAAGGCACCGGTGACAAAGCCGTCTTTGGTGGTGTAGCTGCGCGCATCAACGACATTGGCACCGACAAGCGCCAACGCCCCCGCAAGCCGCGAGAAAATGCCGGGGTGATCGGCCATAACGAAACAGGCGCGGGTGGCATCGCGGTCCTCGTCAGGGTGCAGGTCGATCTTGATCTCGCCTTCCTTGATGTCCCGCAGGAGGGCGGCAAAAACCACCTGTGCGGTGACGTGCAAGCCCTGCCAATAGGGGTCGTAATGGCGCGCCGTTTCGGCCTGCAAATCTTTGCGGGGCCAGTCGGCAAGCGCTGCGCGCAGGGTCTTTTTAGCCTCTGCGCCGCGGTTCTTGCGGTTGAGGTCTTCAAGCCCTGTTTCAAGCGCGCGTTTGGTCTGGCGGTAAAGCCCCCGGATCAGCACGGCCTTCCAGTTGTTCCACGTATTGGGGCCAACGCCGCGAATGTCGCACACCGTCAGCACACACAGCAGATCCAGCCGTTTGACCGTCTGCACCGCCTTGGCAAAGTCGCGCACGGTGCGCGGGTCGGCGATATCGCGTTTTTGCGCCATGTCGGACATCAACAGATGGTAGCGGACCAGCCATTCCACCGTATCGACTTCGTTTTGGTGCAGCCCCAGACGCGGGGCTATCTTGCGCACCATCTGCGCGCCCAGAATTGAGTGGTCTTCGGGGCGCCCCTTGGCGATGTCATGCAGCAGCAGGGCCACATAGATCACCCGCCGGTTCACACCGCGTTTCAGGATCGACGAGGCAACAGGAAGGTCTTCTTCCAGTTCGCCTTTTTCGATCAGGGCAAGGTTGGTGATGCACTGGATTATATGTTCGTCGACGGTATAGCTGTGATACATATTGAACTGCATCATTGCGACGATGTTTTCAAATTCAGGAATGAAAGCGGACAGAACGCCAAGTTCGTTCATCCGGCGCAGGCCCCGTTCGGGGTTGCCGTGTTTCAGCATCAGATCAAGGAAAATCCGCTGCGCTTCGGCATCGTTGCGCATGCCGTCATCGATCAGTTTCAGATTGGATTTGACCAGCCGCATTGCGTCGGGGTGGATCAACATGCCCGTTCGCAAGGCTTCCTCGAAGATGCGCAGAAGGTTCAGTTTATCGGCGATAAACGCCTTTTCGTCTGTGATTGCCAGCCGTCCCACGACGACCTCGTAGCCGTCGCGCATCTTTGGTTTGCGGCGGAAAATACGTTCCAGCAGGGGTTCAGCTTTGATGTGAATTGATTCAAGTTTGGTCAGGAAAATACGCGTCAATTCGCCCACTTGGGTGGCGTGGCGGAAATAAGCCTGCATAAAGACCTCGACGCCGCGGCGCCCGCCCACGTCGGCATAGCCCATGGCCTCGGCGACGGCGACCTGCATGTCAAAGGTCAACTGTTCGGTTGCGCGCCCGGACAGCAGATGCAGGTGACCACGCACGGCCCACAGGAAATTCTCGGCGGCGACGAAGGTCTTGAACTCTTCCTCTAGAAACACACCCAGATCCACCAGATCCGCTGCATTTTCGACATTGTAGATATGTTTTGCGATCCAGAAAAGCGATTGAAGGTCGCGCAGGCCGCCTTTGGCCTCTTTTACGTTGGGTTCAACGACATAGCGCAGACCCTGTTTGCGGTGGCGCACGGCGCGCTCTTCCAGCTTTGCCTCAATAAAACTGCGGCCTGAACCGGCGAACAGGTCTTTCTTGAGGGTCTTGTCTAGGTTTTGCGCCAACTTGAGGTCACCCGCGATAAAACGGTGTTCCAGCAGGGCGGTCTGAATGGTAAAATCCTCGGCCCCCAGTTGTACGCAGTCGCGGATGGTTCGGGTGGAATGGCCAACCTTCAGCTTGAGATCCCACAGCATGTAAAGCATGGATTCGATCACGCTTTCGGCCCATTCCGTTGCCTGTTTCGGCATCAAGAAAAGCAGATCAACATCTGAAAACGGGGCCATTTCGCCCCGACCATACCCACCGACACCAATCACGGCGAGGCGGTCATCCTCCGAGGTGCTTGAATTGGGGTGCAACCGTTGCGTTGCAATCTGAAGCGCGCTGCGCACCAGTTGATCGGTCAGATAACAATATGCTGACGTCATCGCCCGTGCATCAAACGGTGCGATGGAAAAGGCTCGCGCTATTTCAGCGCGCCCTGCCTTTTGGGCCTCGCGCAGGATGCTGACAGCTTGGGTTTTGACTTGCGCACTGTCAGTGGCAGTATCAATGGCGTCCGACAGCGCTTTGGCGACGGCATCTTCGTCAAAAATAAGCTCTGGTGCGCTGATCAGGTGAAGCGCGGTTGCTTCACCTGATTCTGCTTGCGCAATAAGGGGTCTTACCAATTTCTTTCCTTTAGAATCCCGCGCCGCCAAACGCTTTGGGGGCCGGGTCAATAATCACAACTGATTTGTTGCGGATGGTGGCGATTGCCAAACCATGCTCGGCAGTGCCGTCTTTTTTGAGGCGGAACACGCCACTTGCCCCGCGAAAGCCAGCGCCCTGCGTCAGGCGACCAGCGGACAGGGCATCGGGGCGCCCGGACTTGACCAGCGCACCGACGGCTGCGATTCCGTCAAAGGCCAATCCGGCGATCGGGTTGGGGGTGGTGCCGTAGGTCGCAGAGTAGCGCTGCGAAAAAGAAGCTGAAGCGTTCGGGTCAGGCAACGCAAACCAGCCCCCTTGAACACCGGGAAGCGAAAGCGTTTGCGCCGGAATATCCCAGCGTGTCAGGCCGATGTATTGCGTTGTTGCAACGGGCAGACCTGCTTCGGGCAAGAGTTGCGCAAACAGGGGCAAGGCGCTGGCGGAAGATGTCGTCAGAAAGATCGCGTTTGCGCCATTCGCATCATAGGCGGCTTTTGCCCGTGGCACGGCTGCAATGACCGATTCCTGGCTCAGCGCATAATCAATAGTGCCGGCAGATGTGGCACCATTTTCCGCAATTGCCCGCTTGATCGCGTCACGGCCGACTTGCCCGGCAAGATCCTGACCGTGCAAGATTAGAATCTTGTCCTTGCCGGTTGATTTTGCGTAGCGCACCAGACGGTTTGCCGTATCACCAAAGCTTTGGCCGAGTGCGAAGACGTTTCCCCCTGCAATGTTGGGGTTGTTCGAGAAGGACAAGACATTGACGCCCTGCGCCGCGACGGCGTTGCCCGCCGCATTCGCAGCCTCGCCGTAAAGCGGCCCTACGATGATCTGGGCACCGTCGTTCACCGCTTGTGCGGCTGCTGTTCCTGCCATAGCTGCATTGCCGCCAGTCCCGTAGACGCGCAGGTCAATCTGTACGCCACTTAGGTCTCGGATCGCCAAACGCGCAGCATTTTCAAGATCTTGCGCCAACTGGTTGTCTGCAGCTGTGCCACCGCGCGGCACCAGAAGTGCGACGGGGACAGGCTTGCTTGGATCAACATTGGGACCACTGTTGCTGTTCATGTTCGTGGATATCCCCGGCTCGCAAGCGGCGAGGGCAAGTGCCACAAGGGGCAGGATCAAAAGCCGCAATGGCTTGCGAATGGCGTCGAAAACAGCGATCATATTGTGTCACTCCATTGGTGGCAGATTGGCGGCCTTCGGCCCCGAAGGCATATGCACCGATCATAGAGGGTGCGAAAGGCGGGTCCAGCTTGAATTACCAAAAGATACCGCTGTCGGCGGGGTTATACTTTGTCGGCGTACCGATTGGGACCGCGCGCGATATTACGTTGCGGGCACTGGATGTGCTGGCGTCTGCAGATGTTCTGGCTGCCGAAGACACCCGTAGCCTGCGCCATTTGATGGAAATTCACGGCGTGCCGCTTGAGGGCAGGCATATCGTGGCGTTGCACGACCATTCAGGGAATGCCGTGCAGGACAAGCTTTTGGCAGCCATACGTGAAGGGAAATCTGTCGCCTATGCGTCCGAGGCGGGGATGCCCTTGATTGCTGATCCGGGGTTTGAATTATCACGCGCCGTGGGCGAGGCTGGTCTGATGCTGACCTGTGCCCCTGGCCCGTCTGCGGTGCTGACGGCGCTTGCTTTGGGTGGATTGCCGACGGATGCGTTTTTCTTTGCGGGCTTTTTGCCTAACGCAACGTCAGCGCGCCACACCGCGCTGCAAAAGCTCAAAGATGTGCAAGGCACGCTGGTCTTTTACGAATCACCCAAGCGTCTGGGGGCCATGCTGAAAGACGCTGCGTCAGCGTTGGGCCCGGAACGCGCAGGGGCCGTTTGCCGTGAATTGACAAAGAAATTCGAAGAGGTGAAACGCGGTAGCCTACAAGAGTTACATGATTTTTACCGCGAAAAAGGCCCGAAAGGCGAAGTTGTCGTCCTTATCGATCGAGGCCGTTTACAATCCGTTAGTGAAACGGACCTAACATCAGATCTATCGACGGCGCTGCTGACACATTCGATGCGTGATGCCGTGGATATGGTGGCGCAAGCGCACAACCTGCCGCGCAGGAAAGTGTATCAAGCGGCGCTGGAGTTGGGAAAAGGGAACGTATGATGACCGCTTCGGCTAAATGCATTCAGGGCTCTGTTAGTTATCATGCAGGACTTTCCGCAGAATTACTTGTGACGCAAGACTATGAGCGTCGTGGATTTTCATTAGCGCGGGAAAGATGGCGTGGCAAAAGAGGCGAAATTGATCTGATCATGCGGGACGGTGACGCACTAATTTTCATCGAGGTCAAGAAAAGCCAAAGTTTCCAGCGGGCGGCACAGCGGATCACGCCCCGTCAAATGAACCGGATCTATGGTGCTGCCGAAGAATACTTGGCGGGTGAACCCAAGGGGGCATTGACGGACGTGCGGTTTGACGTGGCATTGGTCGATCAGACCGGTGATATGCAAATCATGGAAAACGCCTTCGGTCACGGTTGACCCATTGCACCCCGCGCCATGCTGCGTCATCTAATGATGAACAGCACGGAGACCTCAGATGAAAATTGCATTTCAGATGGACCCGATCGGGGCCGTTAATATCAATGCCGACAGCAGCTTTCGCCTAGCCGAAGAGGCGCAGGCGCGGGGGCATTCTCTTTTTTATTACACGCCGGATCACCTGGCCTTTCAAGAAGGGCGCATCACTGCGCGTGGTCATGATCTAACCGTGCAACGGGTGCAGGGCGACCATGCAAGCTTGGGCGAAGAACGTGAAGTAGACCTGTCAGATTTCGATGTTGTCTGGCTGCGTCAGGATCCGCCCTTCGACATGCATTACATTACATCGACCCATCTTTTGGACCGGCTCAAGAAAACCACTTTGGTGGTGAATGATCCATTCTGGGTACGCAATTTTCCGGAAAAGCTGCTGGTTCTGGATTTCCCGGGTCTGACCCCTCCGACCACAATTGCGCGCGATTTTCAGACCATCAAAGCGTTCAAGGCGAAGCACAAGGATGTCATCCTTAAGCCGCTGTACGGCAATGGTGGCGCAGGTGTGTTCCGTCTGGACGAGAACGACCGGAACCTGGGATCCCTGTACGAGCTGTTCACAGGATTTTCGCGCGAACCGTTGATTGTGCAAAAATTTCTGCCCGCAGTCTCAAAGGGTGACAAGCGCATCATCCTAGTCGATGGCGAACCGGTTGGTGCGATCAACCGCGTGCCTGCCGAGGGCGAGACCCGGTCGAATATGCATGTGGGCGGTCGCCCCGAAAAGGTCGGTCTGACACCGCGCGACCTTGAAATCTGCGCCGAGATTGGTCCCTTGCTCAAGGAAAGAGGACAGATATTTGTCGGCATCGATGTGATCGGCGATTACCTGACAGAGATCAACGTGACGTCCCCCACCGGGATTCAAGAGCTTGAGCGTTTTGACGGCACCAATATCGCCGCCAAGATTTGGGAGGCGATCGAGGCGCGCCGCGCGTGAGCCTCATTCGGCCCCTGCTCAACTTCTACCTACGCACGATTGAAAAGCGGCGTTTGGCTAAAACGGCTGAGGTTGCGGTGATCCGCAAAAGGTTCGCGTTGACCGCCCGCCTTTTCTTTCATGCGCCAAGGGGCACGCGCATGGCAAAACTCACTTTGCCAGATGGGTGCGATGTCCTTGAAGTCATGCCCAGACAAACCGCTGGCGAT
>NZ_JBFEKM010000034.1:0-27606 GCF_041552635.1 Sulfitobacter sp. | reverse complement strand
TGGCGGTGGCGACGACAAGGTCACCGGCTCTGAGGGTGCCGAGAACGTAGACGGCGGCGCGGGCAACGATACCCTGACCGGCAACGGCGGCGATGACAGCCTGTCCGGCGGCGCGGGTGACGACACGCTTGATGGCGGCGCTGACAATGACACGCTGATTGGTGGCGGTGGCCGCGACTCCCTTGATGGCGGTGATGGCGATGACAGCATTGCAGGCGACACCCCGGGTCTGACCGGTGTGCCGGATGCCGATCTGCCATTGATCCCGACACCGCTTGATCAGGATCCGAACCCGAACGACAACAAAGACACCATCAACGGTGGCGCTGGTAATGACACGATTGACGGGGGCGACGACGCTGACCTGATCGACGGTGGGATTGGCGATGATGTCATCGAAGGCGGCATCGACAACGATACGATCTATGGTGGCGAGGGTAACGATACCATCACCGACATCCAAGGTGCCGACAGCATTTTCGGTAACGACGGTGCCGACTCGATCGATGCGGGGACCGATACGTTCTCGGACTATCCCAATGATCAGCAGTTCATCACGAACCCGCTGACAGGCGCGATCACCCCGAACCCGTTCTTTGGCGCGGGTGACCCGAACCAGGACGACGGCCGTGATTTTGTCGATGGGGGTGCCGGAAACGATACCATCCGGACCGGTGACGATGCCGACACGATCTTTGGCGGGACGGGCGACGATTCCATCAACGCCGGTATCGACGACGACATCGTAAGTGGTGGCGACGGCGACGACAGCATCATCGGCAGGCACGGCTCTGATACGCTGAAGGGCGACGACGGCAATGACACGATCTGGGGCGGCTTTGGTCCTGAAACGATCGCAGGCTATAGCGACCAGATCATCGACGCGCTTGATCCGCAGCCGAACAACGGCAAGGACCTGATCGAAGGCGGTGCCGGCGATGACGTTCTGTACGGTGAAGACGATAACGACACCATCTTTGGTGGTGCCGACAATGACTTTATCGACGGTGGTATCGACGACGACAGCCTTGATGGCGGCATGGGCAATGACACCATTCTTGGCGGTCAGGGCGATGACACCATCATCGGCGCACAGGGCGATGATCAAATTGACGGCGGCGATGGCAACGACTCCATCTTTGCGGGCAATGACAACGACAGCGTGCTTGGTGGTGCCGGCAATGACACCATCGACGGCGGTCAAGGCGACGACACCATCGATGGTGGTGCTGACGACGATTCCATCGCGGGTGGCTTTGGCGAAGACAGCATTCTGGGTGGTGACGGCAACGACACGATCTTTGCGGCTGGCGACAATGACTTCGTAGATGGCGGCGACGGCGACGACAGCATCAGCGGTGTGCGCGGCGACGATCTGCTGCTTGGCGGCGAGGGTAACGATACCATCGACGGCGGCGAAAATAATGACACGGTGTCCGGTGGGGATGGCAATGACAGCCTGCTGGGCGGCTTTGGCAATGACGAATTGCTGGGTGGAGAGGGTGACGACACCATCATCGGTGGCGGCGACAATGACACCATCCGCGGCGGCGCTGGTAACGACAGCATGCGCGGCGATGACGGAGAGGATACGTTCCTTGATGTCAACGGTGGCGACACCATCGACGGTGGCAGCGGGTCCGATCCAAGCGACTATGACGTCATCGACCTGTCCGGTTCGTTGAACGGCGGTGGCTATCGTCTTGAAAACATCACCCCGGATAATGATCCCGGTGATACGATTGACGGGGACAGCCGGAATGACGGTTTCGACGGTACGATTGTCTTTACAGACGCCGCCGGAAACGACACAGGCCGGTTGGATTTCACCAACATCGAAGCGATCATTCCCTGCTTTACGCCGGGCACGCTGATCGCGACACCAAAGGGCGAACGCAAAGTCGAAGACCTTGAGGTCGGAGATCGCGTTATCACCCGCGACAACGGAATTCAGGAAATCCGTTGGGTCGGTGCCCGCAAGATGGACGGCCAAGAACTGGCCCGCAGTTCGCATCTGCAACCGGTTCTGATCCGCAAGGGTGCGTTGGGCAATAACCTACCCGAGCGTGACATGATGGTCAGCCCCAACCACCGCGTTCTGGTGGCCAACGACAAGACGGCGCTCTACTTTGAAGAGCGCGAAGTCCTGGTCGCGGCCAAGCACCTGACCGGTCTGGAAGGTGTCGATATCGTGGAAGTTTCGGGAACGACATACATCCACGTGATGTTTGATCAGCACGAGGTGATCCTGTCTGATGGCACATGGACCGAAAGCTTCCAGCCGGGCGATCTAAGCTTGGCCGGTATTGGAAATGCGCAGCGTACGGAGATACTGGAACTATTCCCGGAATTGGCAACGCGCGAAGGTGTGGACGGGTATACATCCGCCCGCCGGACCCTGAAAAAGCACGAGGCGAAACTTCTCACGAAGTAAGCGCCTCGCGCAAACGAGACGCGTGTAGGGGTGCACGCAACGACATATGCAGCTTTTGCACGAGGGTAACTTTGTTCGTGCAAACGAAAACGGGGCAGGAAACTGCCCCGTTTTTTTGATTTTTACCAATGGGTTGTGATGCAAAGCTAATCTAGCGGCGCGGGTTTTCAGCGCGCCAGATGGCCCATTCCTCTGGGGTGTCCAGATCGCGGCGTGCATGGTCATCGGGCAGCGGGACAAACAGGGTTTTATCCCGCGCCGCCGCAACGATATCGCGCCCGCCACTGTCGCCTGTGAGGCTGGCGAACTTTCCGAAATGTTCAGCTGCAAACACGATCGGATGCCCGGGTTTTCCGCTTGACGTGGCACCGCGCCAAATTGATTTATCTAACTTTAAATCAATAGATTGCATGACTTTATTAAGGTCGATCTGTGTCAGCTCAGGCAGATCAGCCAACAGCAGCATGGCGGCTGGCGCGTCTTGTGGCAGGGCGGCAAAACACCGCCGCAACGACGCGTTCATCCCCTCAGCCGCATCCGGGACAGGCACCTGTGTGACAGCAAGCCCCTCAATCGCATCGTATCTGGGGTGAGGTGCCGCAGGCAGGGCCACCAACACCGGCGCGTCGGTGACGGCCAACGCCATTGCCGCCTGACGGCGCAATAACGGCTGGCCATCCACCATTTCCAGCAGTTTGTCGCGCCCCCGCATCCGCGAGGATTGACCGGCAGCAAGCAGAATGATCGGTATGTTCAGATTATGCATCGGTCACGACTACCGCTTTTACGCCGGAACAGTAAGGTCACCCCGCATCCGCATACCATCGGCGTCAAACAGCGGCGTTGTGATCAAACGGGCAGGGCACATTTTGCCCAAAATCTCGATCTCGACGTGCAATCCGTCGCGGGCACTGCCGGTCGGCACAAACCCAAGCGCAATAGATTTCCGCGCATGGTGGGAATAGCCGCCAGATGTGCAGAACCCGACGACCTGACCATCATGCCAAATCGGTTCGTACCCATGCACATCGGCGTCGATGGTATCCACCTCAAAGGCGCAAAGCGTGCGGGCGGGGCCAGTGGCATGCTCTGCCTCGGCGGCCGCACGGCCAATGAAGGCGGTGTTTTTCTTAAAGCTGATAAAGCGGTCAAGCCCGGTTTCGGCAGCCGTATAGTCTGGCGAAAATTCCGACATCCAGCTGCCAAAGAACTTGTCCAGCCGCAATGACATCATCGCACGCATCCCGAATGGCACCATGTCAAAGGTTTTGCCGGCCTCCCAAAGGGTCGTCCAAAGGTTCCGTTGATCCATTGGACTGCAGTAGATCTCGAAGCCCAAATCGCCAGTATAGCTGACGCGCTGGACCAAACAGTTTGACATGCCAACGGTCATGGGACGGATATCTAGAAACTTGATCGTGCTGATATCATCACGGATACAGGCGGCCAGAACGGCGGCGGCATTTGGCCCCGCGATCTGGAACCCTGTGCGTTTGTCGGATATGTTCTCGACCTGCACATCCCCATGTAAATGCTGGGTAAACCAGCGCATATGAAAGGCCTGCGCGCCATAGGATGCCGTCAGTTGAAAGGTGTGTTCATCCAGACAGGACATGGTGAAATCACCGATCAGCTTGCCCTTTTCAGACAGCATCGGGGTCAGTGACATGCGCCCTTGGACAGGTACGCGGCCTGCCATGATCCGGTCCAACCATGCGCGGGCATCAGCCCCTGTGACCAAATATTTCCCAAAATTCTGCACCTCGTTGATGCCGACACTGCCGCGCACGCCGGCGACTTCGCGCGCAACGGCGCTGAATGCATCCGAGCGGCGGAAAGATGGCGTCTCGAATGTCGGCTCGTCGCCAGTGGCAAAGTAATTGGGCACCTCAAGCCCGTATTGCTGGCCCCAGACTGCGCCCATATCGCTGAAAATGTCATACATCGGCGTGGTGCGATGGGGGCGCGCGGCGGGCAGTTCTTCGTTCGGGTAGGACACCGAGAACCGCTTTTGATAGTTTTCGATCACCTTGGGCAGGGTATAACCGGGGCTGATCCAGTCACCAAACCGCGCCACATCCATCGCCATCACGTCGCGTTCCGGTTCGCCTTCGACCATCCATTGGGCAAGGGTCAGACCAACACCGCCCCCCTGAGAGAACCCCGCCATCACACCGCAAGCCGACCAATAGTTGCGCACGCCGGGCACTGGCCCCACCAGCGGATTGCCGTCAGGCGCAAAGGTGAACGGTCCGTGGATCACTGATTTTACGCCCGCAGTTGCCAGCACGGGAAACCGTTTGTAAGCGAAATCAATGCTTTGTTCGATCTTGTCAAAGTCATCTGGCAGCAGTTCATGGCCAAACCCCCAGGGTGTGCCATCCACCGCCCAAGGTCGCGCGGATTGCTCGTAGAACCCGATACACAACCCACGCCCTTCTTGCCGCAGATAGCTTTCGCCGGCGGGGTCCATGACGTGAGGATGCTCCGCGTCGCGTTCATAGATTTCGGGGATGTCATCGGTGACGATGTACTGATGTTCCATCGGATGCAGCGGGAAGTAGATGCCAGCCATCGCCCCGACTTCGCGCGCCCAAAGCCCGCCTGCGTTGATCAGGTGTTCGGTGTGGATCGTCCCCTTGTCGGTGACCACGTCCCACGTGCCATCCGGCCGTTGGTTGGTTTCACGGACCATGCAGTGGGTCTCAATCGTGGCACCGCCCATGCGCGCAGCGCGTGCATAGGCGTGGGTCGTGCCGGACGGGTCCAGATGCCCGTCAAGCGGATCGTAAAGCCCGCCGATGATGCCCTCAAGGTTCGTGATCGGCGCGATCTTGGCGATTTCCTCGGGCCCGACGATTTCGGTATCAAGCCCCATAAAGCGGTGCTTCGCGCGTTCGGCCAACATCATATCAAAGCGTTCAGGCGTATCCGCCAAGGTCACACCGCCCACATGGTGCAGCCCGCAGGACATCCCAGTGATCTCTTCCAGTTCTTTGTATAACCGGATGGTATAGCCCTGAAGTGCGGCCATATTCGTATCGCCGTTAAGTGTATGAAACCCGCCAGCGGCGTGCCATGTTGATCCCGACGTCAGTTCGGACCGTTCCACCAGCATCACGTCTTTCCACCCCAATTTGGTAAGGTGGTACAGCACCGACGCGCCGACAACGCCGCCCCCGATGACCAATGCGCGCGTGGTGGTTTTCATTGAAACGTCTCCAATTTGGCTGCCTTTCCGGATCGTCGCAAGGGTCGGGCCAGAAGGCATGTAACCTAGCGACATAATTTGTCGGATATGAACCTTGCGGGGCACCGGACAGGGCATCAAATCTTGCTGGACAAAGCCATTTGCCCCACTAGATAAATACTTCATGACATTTGATTTATTCACGCCCTCCACCCTGATCCGCAAAGCGCGGTACTATGGCAAGAAGCTATCTGTCAGGGTAGTGATCATGGGGATGCTGGCCGTGGTCGCGGTCGCGCTGAGTTCCCAGATCGAACACTGGATTCCGGAAAAACTGGGCACCAGCCTGACCGGAGAGGCCGCTGATCGGCTGTTGTCGATCATTGCTAATGCAATGCTGGCCGTGACCACATTTTCACTGAGTGTCATGGTGTCGGTTTATCGCAGCACCTCAACGCAATGGACACCGCGCGTGCATCGGTTGATCATTCAGGATCTGACGACGCAAAACACGTTGGCCGTGTTCATCGGGGCCTATGTCTATGCGCTGATCGCGATCATCATGCGCGAATTGGGTGTTTTCGATGACAAGCGCGCCTTTGTCTTGTTCGTGACCACCGTTCTGGTGCTGGTTCTGATCGTGTTCTATCTGATCCGCTGGGTCTTGCATTTGCAAAGCTTTGGCAGCCTGATCGACACCTCGCGCCAAGTCGAGGATGAAACCCGCCAGATGTTTCGCGAACGGCTTGCCAATCCGTGTCTTGGCGCGAATGCCCTTACCGACCCCATTCCCGACAGTGCCGAGGTGATCAATTCCGGTGAAAGCGGCTATATCAGGCATATCCATCCCGAAGCGCTGAATGCGGTGGCGAAAAATCACGGGGTGAACATCTATCTGCTGCGGAACATCGGCAGCTTTGTCTTTATCAACGAACCTTTGGTCAAGATCGATCGCATTGGTGATCCCGCCGACGATGAACATGATGACGATAGCCTGCATGCTGGCATCAAAAGCAGCATCATTCTGGGCGATGTGCGTAGTTTCGACCAAGATCCGCGCTTTGGCCTGATCGTCATGGGAGAAGTCGCGTCAAAAGCGCTTTCACCGGGGGTCAATGATCCCGGCACGGCCATTGACGTGATCCACCGGATCGGCCGTATCCTGACCGATTACGAGGATGAAGTTGCGCGCGACCGCGAGGATGTTCTAGCTAACATTTTTGTCGAACCACTTGACCCTGCTGATCTTATCCAAGACGCATTTGGGGCGTTGGCCCGCGACGGTATGACGGTTGTCGAAGTTCAACAACGATTGCAAGCAACCCTGGGCGGATTGATGCATCATCCTGACAAAGGCTTGTGCAAGGCGGCGCGGGATGCCGCCGAAAAGCATTTGGCCCGCGCCCTGTCTGTGATCGTATTTGGGCCTGACCGTGACCAGTTGATCTCCAGCGCGTCAGAACAGGTGCGTAAGGCCATCGCTTCAAAGTAAGGGAGTGAAGCTGAAGCCAATTTTATTTCCCTGTCTTGGGGACGACTGTTTTTGTCGGTTTTGGGCAACCAATCGCACCTTGCGCAGGTCAGACTTGAGGGGATGTAACAGCTAAGCGGAACTTCAATTATGCGCACCCATGCCCAAGCCGTTGTGATCGGGGGCGGCGTTATCGGCTGTTCGATCCTGTACCACCTGACCAAATTGGGCTGGACCGACGTTGTCTTGCTGGAACGATCCGAGCTGACATCCGGGTCAACATGGCACGCAGCCGCGAATATTCACGGGCTGCACGACAACAACAACATTACGCGCATCCAGAATTATACGATGGATCTGTATAACGCGCTTGAGGCCGAAACCGGCCAAAGCTGCGGTGTGTTCCAGCCCGGCAGTCTATATCTGGCGCAGACCGAAGCGCGCGAGCATCAGTTGCGCCTACAAGCCGCCAAGGCGAAATACTACGGTCTGAATTTCCACGAAGTCACCCGCGACGAGGCAGAGCGTTTGCACCCGCTGGTCAATTATGACGGCATCCGCTGCATCATGTTCGAACCCTCGGGCGGCAATGTGGACCCATCGGGCGTGACCAACGCCTATGCCACGGGCGCGCGGCAGAACGGGGCCGAGATCATCCGGTTTTGCCCTGTCACGGGTACCGAACAGCAACCTGACGGCAGCTGGATCGTGCGCACTGAAAAAGGGGATATTGCCACGCAGTGGATCGTGAACGCCGCAGGACTTTGGGGCCGCGAAGTGGCGGCGATGGCAGGGCTGACCTTGCCGTTGCAACCAACGGAACATCAGTATTTCGTAACCGAAACCATCCCCGAGATCGCAGGCCTTGACCGCCGCCTGCCTTCTGTCGCGGACCGTGACGGCGAATATTACCTGCGCCAAGAGGGCAAGGGACTTTTGGTCGGGGCCTATGAAAAAGACCTGCGGTTCTGGGCCGAAGACGGTACGCCGCTTGGATTTGGTCACGAGCTGTTTGCCGATGATCTGGAGCGGATTGAACCCAATATGATGCGCGCGATCGACCGGGTTCCCGCCGTTGGGACCGCTGGGATCAAACGGGTCATAAACGGTCCGATGATCTGGTCACCCGACGCCAACGTGCTGTTCGGCCCGGCACCTGAATTGCGCAACTATTTCTGTTGCAACGGGATCATTCCGGGGTTCAGCCAGTCGGGTGGCATGGGCCTCTTGGCCGCCGATTGGATCGTCACCGGTGAATCGCGCTATGATATGTTCGCGTGGGACATGGCGCGATTTGGCGATTGGGCCGATGCGGCGTTCACCAAGGCGCGGGTCGGCGACCAATATGCCAACCGTTTTAAAATCCACTTCCCCAACGAAGAACGCAGCGCGGGCCGTCCGGTGCGCACGCGCCCCGTCTATGAGACCCAAAAACAGATGGGTGCTGTGTTCGGGTTGAACTATGGTTGGGAACATCCGCTGTGGTTCGCAGATACGCCCGGCACGGCGGATACCGACGGATTTACTCGCCAGAACTGGTGGGGGCCTGTGGGTGACGAATGTCGGATGCTGCGCGAAAACGCAGGTATCATCGACATCTCGAACTTTGCGAAATACCGCTGTGCGGGGCCGGGTGCCGAAGACTGGCTGAACAGCCTGTTTGCCAACACAATGCCCAAGGCCGTCGGGCGGTCTTGCCTGACGCCGCTGATCGGGGTCCGCGGCGGTATTGCAGGCGACTTTACCGTCACGCGCTTGGGCGACGATGAATTCTGGATCATCGGGTCTGGCATGGCGGAGCGCTATCACCAGCGGTTTTTCAACGCGCTGCCGCTGCCTGACGGCACGGTCTTCGAAAGCCAGACCGTTTCCATGTGCGGCTTTAACGTCGCTGGCCCGAAATCCCGCGAGATGTTGCAGCGGCTGACGAATACCTCGTTCAAGACGGCTGATTTTCCCTTTATGCGGTCCAAATGGGTTGAGATAGCTGGCATACGCGTGCTTGCGCTGCGGGTATCCTTTACCGGTGATCTGGGCTGGGAACTGCATTGTGCTGCCGCAGATCAACCGCGGCTTTATGCAGCCTTGCTAGAAGCCGGGCATGACTTGGGGGCCGGACCTGTCGGGTCGCGTGCGCTGATGTCGCTGCGGGTCGAAAAAGGCTATGGGTCATGGGGTCGCGAATACAGCCCCGAATATTGGCCCCAGGAGGTCGGGCTTGAACGGTTGTGCAAGTTGGACAAGGATTTCCTGAACAAAGCCGCACTGCTGGATGTGCTGGACAAACCTGCCCGCGAAAGGCTGGTCGTGTTGGCGCTGGATGCGGAAGCGACGGATGCATCCAATGCCGATGCCACAGGGGGCGAGCCGATTTTTAAAGACGGGGTTGGCGTCGGGCGCGTGACGTCGGGGGCCTATGGCTACAGTGTGGGGCAATCGCTTGCGCTTGGCTTTGTGAAGGGCGTCGATGCAGGTCAGCGGGTCGAGGTGATGGTGCTGGGACGCGCGCACGGGGCCACCGTTCTGGAATCAGCCCCATTTGATCCTGAAGGTATCAGGTTGCGGGGGTAAATTTTCACTGCGTTTGACGGCGTAGACCGGGCGCGTCTGAAGGTCGCCGAAACGTCGGGCCGTGGCCCCGGGACAGCACGACACCTGGGGGCCAGCCCCCAGACCCCCGGGATATTTCTAAGCCAGAGAAGAGGCTAGAGCGGGCGGATTTTGAGTTGGGTGATGCGGTTACCGTCGCGGGCGGTCACTTCGAAGCGGAAACCGTGGAACAGGAAAACCTGTCCGGGGGTCGGGATCATCTGTGCCTCGTGGATGACGAGGCCAGCGACGGTGTTGGCTTCGTCGTCCGGCAGGTCCCATTCGGTGGTCCGGTTCAGGTCGCGCAGGGTCATTGCGCCGTCGACGAAATATTGCCCGTCTTCGGCTTTGGTTACGCCATGATCGGCATCGGGGTCAAATTCATCGGTGATTTCACCTACGATTTCTTCGAGGATATCTTCGAGGGTGATCAGGCCTTGCAGGGAGCCGTATTCGTCAACCACGAGCGCAAAATGCGTACGCCGGCGCAAGAACTGGCGCATTTGTTCGTCCAGTGTCGAGGTTTCCGGCACGAAATAGGGCTTCATCGCCACGTCGGCAATTTTGAAATCCTTGAGAGGGGTGGTTTCGCGTTCGGAATCCCCGATGCGCTTGTACATTGCACGCAGCAGGTCCTTGGCATGGATCACGCCGATGATATTTTCTGGATCATCGCGGTAGACCGGCAGGCGGGTGTGGTTGGATTCGAGGATTTGTTCGAGGATTTCAGATGGATCGTTCGCGGCATCGATCATCTCGATACCGGAGCGATGGAGCATCACTTCTTCGACCATGCGTTCGCGCAGATCCAGCGCGCCAAGAATCCGGTCGCGGTCTTCCTTTTCCACCAGCCCTTCGGAGCGGCCAAGTTGCAGCGCGCCGTCAATCTCTTCTCGCACCGCGAGGATGTTACTGTCGGGGTCGATGGTGACGCCGAACAGACGCAGTATGCCGCGCACCAGAAAGCGGACGGCACTGACCATAGGGCTGAAGATCGTCACGATGAACGAAATCGGACGCGCCACAAGGGCAGCGGCGGTTTCGGCATTGGTGATGGCATAGGTTTTCGGCAGCACTTCGGCGAAGATCAACACCAACAAGGTCATCACCAGCGTCGCCAAGGCCACGCCGGATTCGCCCAGTAGCCGGGTGAACAACGCTGTCGCCAGCGAGGTTGCAAGAATGTTCACAAGATTGTTGCCCAACAAAACCGAGCCAATCAGACGTTCGTTATCCTCAGTAATCTTGAGCGCGCGTTCGGCCCCCTTTGAGCCCTTGTCCGCTTGGGCGCGCAGCTTGCCACGCGATGCCGCCGTCAGCGCCGTTTCAGAGCCGGAAAATAGGCCGGAAAGCACCAGAAGACAGAAGATTATACCGCTGCTGATCCAGAAAGCGCTGTCGAGCATTGCGGGGGCCGTGTCCATTTGCGAAAATACCTTATGCGATTGCTGATATTCTTATGGGTGTCCGCGCCGTTTCATTCAAGGGAAAGAGCATGACAAAGCACCGAAGTATGGGGCGACTTGAGGGGCCAGTGGTGCTGTTTGGCGGGCCTTATTCCAATTTTCAAGCGACACAGGCGCTGATGCAAGCGGCGCAAGCGCGGGCCATTCCAGTAGCATCGATGATTTGCACCGGCGATGTCGTGGCTTATTGCGGCGATCCGGACATGACGATGCGCCTGTTGCAAGACGCAGGCATCGCCGTGGTGGCTGGCAATTGCGAGAAGCAGCTTGCGGCAAAGTCTCAAGACTGCGGCTGCGGGTTCGAGGCCGGTACGACCTGTGATCTGCTGTCGGCGGGGTGGTTTGCCTATGCGTCGGGGCAAGTAGACCAAGACCAGCGGGACTGGATGGGGCAGACGGCAGATGTGCTGAGCTTTGAACATGAAGGCAAGCGATATGCTGTGATCCATGGCGGCATGACGGATATCGCGCGGTTTATCTGGCCGTCGTCCGACCAGGATGTCTTGCTCGCGGAATGGACTGCGGTCGAAGCGGCGATTGGCCCGGTCGATGGGATCATCGCGGGGCATTCGGGGATTCCCTTTGTCACGTCCACACACAAGGGCGATTGGATCAATGCGGGGGTGATCGGAATGCCGCCCCATGACGGGGGACCCCAAACGCGTTTCGCGATTTTAGATGCGGACGGAGTGACGTTTCACAAGCTTGATTATGACGTGGCAGGTGCGGTTGCCGCAATGACCCGTGCAGGTCTGACACAAGGCTATCATCGCGCCTTGGAAACCGGTTACTGGCCGTCAGAGGACGTGCTGCCGCCCGTCTTGCGCGCCGCTGCGTTGGCTAGCGGATGATTTTCCAACACCAGCTCTGACAGGCGCGCCTCAAGGACATGGGTGTAGATTTCAGTCGTGGCAACATCGGCATGGCCGAGCATGGTCTGGATCGCGCGCAGGTCGGCACCGTTTGCCAGCAGATGGGTCGCAAAGGCGTGGCGCAGGGTATGGGGCGTGACTTTGGACGGATCAACGCCGCCGGCGACGGCAAATTCCTTGATCATCAGATAAAAACGATGGCGGGTCAGATAGCCGGCAGCCCCCCGCGAGGGGAACAAAAACCGCGAGGCCGGTTGTTTTTTCACCTGCGCAGCCGCGTCGATCTGGTCGCGGGCGACCAACCAATCGGTGAGAGCGACGCGGGCAGGGGGCGACAGCGGGACAAGCCGTTCCTTGTTGCCCTTGCCCATGAT
Organism: Sulfitobacter sp.; assembly: GCF_041552635.1. Classification (GTDB taxonomy): domain Bacteria; phylum Pseudomonadota; class Alphaproteobacteria; order Rhodobacterales; family Rhodobacteraceae; genus Sulfitobacter. Next base: position 15,210 of record NZ_JBFEKM010000034.1, on the reverse strand, counting down.
CAGCAACAGGCGTGGGTCGCCGCGGGTGGCGCTGACCGGCAGGCTGACCAATTCGCTCACCCGCATGCCGGTGGCGTATAGCAGCTCCATCAGGCAGGTATTGCGCAGCCGTTCATGCAGGTTGCGGCCTGAACTGCGGGCTGCCTCCAGAAGGCGGTCAACCTCTTGTTCGGTCAGGATTTTTGGCAGGCGTTTATCCTGTCCCGGCCCTGATATCTGGATCGCGGGGTTGTCGCTGCGCCAGCTTTCCTCAAAGGCGAAACGATAGAGTTGCTTGATCGCAGAAAGGCGCCGCGCCCGAGTTGATTTGGCCAGACCTTGGGCGTCACACCACACCAGATAGCGTTCGACATCGTCGCGGCCGGCGCGGGCGAAATCAGAGTTGCGGCCCGCCAGAAAGCTGTCGAAATCCTTTAGGTCGCGGCCATAGGCCAATTGGGTATTGGTCGCCGCCCCAAGTTCTGCCGCTTGCGCTTCCAGAAAGGTGGAAATCCAATGATAGGTATCGCTTTGCATCACCCGCGCTCCAGCAAGAGCACCTGAAGGCTGGCGCGCCGTGCGATATCTTCAAGCCCCAAGGCGCGCAAGGTGGACAGCCCATCGCGCAGCGCCGCTGTGTCACCGCGTGCGCCTTCTTCGAGCAGGGCAATGGAGTTCAGGATCGACGCACCAAGCTGGCCGTTTTGTGCCGCGTTGATCAGCGCCACGCGAGGTGTCGGCTGGGTAAAGGCGCTGGCGATTCCGGCGGCCTGGGGCATGTCGGGCACCGAGCCGGGCGTTTCACCACGCGCAATTGTCACCAGGAAAGTCATTTCAGGGCTAGCAGCATCGCCCAGACCAACGGATTCATAAAGCGGCGACAACAAGATGATACGGTCGCGAAACGCGGCACTGCCGCCTTCAAGGGCGATTTGTTGCAAAGGCTCGGCATAGAGCGTGGCAAAATTGACCTCAAGTTCAGCTTCTTGCATGGCGCGCCATGCGGGACCCAAAGTCTTGGAAATCGCATCGACGTTCCGTGTGCCCAGGGCGGTGTCGAACCGTTGCAAGGCTTCGACCCGGTCCCAGATGCCGCCTGACGCAGCAGCTTCGCGGTCTGTGTAAATGCCCAAGAAACGGTTGTCGGGCAGCGCACCGATGCGGGTCAGGCGTTCGGCGGCATCAAGCTGGGCTTTCCATCCTGCGATATCGCGCAGGTCCGCCACGGCATAGGCAGGGGGCAGGGTGCGGGTCGGCAGTGGCTCTCCGATCGCCTCGAACATCCGAAAGGTCAACGGGTCCATTTTGCGCGGGACAGGCAAGGGTGGCATGCCTTCAAACAAGTCGGGGTTCAAAAAGCGATCCAACAGCGCAAGATCCGCCTCGGCGAGCAATTGCAAGGCCTGCGCCGATCCCAAGGTAAGCGCGGCATTGTCCCATTTTCCTGCACGTGCCGCACAAAGAATGCGCACGCCGTAATCGGACGACAGATACGGTTTACCGGTCAAAAGCTGGCACGCCCGGTCCTCGACCCCCAGCAGCAGGCTGATTTGCATCCACAGCGCAAAATGATCCGGTGATGTTGCAACGCCTGCCTGTTCGATCAGCGACAGAGCAGGGTCAAGTGCACCGGCCTCCATCAGGGCTTTGACGCGTGCCAGCGCCAAAAGGTCGCCTTGTTTGGCAGCGGTCTGGGGGGCGGTCGCCTCGGCCAATAGCAGTGTATAAAGGAGCGACCGCGCAGCAGGCAGGTGCAAGTCGGGCAATTGGTCAAGCAATCGGGCAATCGCGACCGTTTCGCTGCCTTGCCAGATGTCCAGCGGCAAGCCTGTCACCGATGGCGGCACCAATCCGATGGCGCGCGGGCTGCCCTCGCCCAAGGGCGTTACCGTCACAACGGGGGGCAGGGCCGATGTCGCCACCGGCGCTTCGCCCGGTTTTGCAACAACGGCGGTTTTGGGAATCACTTTGGGCTTTTCGCCAAGCCAATCGATCACCGACAGCGGTGCTTCTTGGGTATTTTGTGCAGGCGTGACGTTGGGCAGCGCCATCAGGCACAGCACCCCAAAATGCCGCAGAACCTGCATTATTGGCCTTCCAACGTGACAGGTTCGCGCATTTCGATCTGCGGAGGGGCAAATTGCGCGCCAAAAAACGGGCCGACATATGCATAAATTGCAAGTCCGATAAACCCGATGATTATAAGGTAAATCAAAAACTTGATCAGTTTGCCCATAAGTTCTGCCTGCTTTCAGTCGCATATTTTCTTCATCTATATATGGCCTTTTCCCTAAGATCACGTCATTCAGATAAAAATGAGCGGATTTGAGCAAACCACAGCCGATCAGGCCCCCAACCCGACCAAATACCGTCTTAAGAAAACGGTTGTACTGGTCGGTATGATGGGGGCTGGCAAGACCGCTGTAGGCCGTGCCTTGGCGGCCAAACTTGGGGTGCCCTTCCTTGACAGCGATCACGAGATCGAGACAGCCGCGAACCTGACCGTGCCCGAAATCTTTGAGCGCGACGGAGAGCCGTTTTTTCGCAAGCGTGAATCCGAAGTCATCGCGCGTCTGCTGGACGAAGAACCCGGAATCCTGTCTACCGGTGGCGGTGCCTTTCTGGCCCAGGTCAACCGAGAAAATATCTCGGAAAAAGGGGTTTCGGTCTGGTTGGATGCGGATTTGGATCTGCTGTGGAACCGCGTCCGGCATAAAGCCAGCCGGCCGCTGCTGCGCACATCAAATCCGCGCGCAACCCTTGCGGGAATCTTCAAGGATCGTGTGCCAATCTATAAATTGGCTGATATTTCAGTATCTTGCCAGCCGTCCTTGTCTATTGACGCGATGGCAAACCGGGTGATCCAGACGCTGTTGTCCCGCCCAGATGTATTAGAGAATAATGATGCGTGAAAAAGTCCATGTCGCCCTGCCGGGGCGTGAATATGATATTCTGATCGGACCCGGTCTGCTGGCCGAAGCGGGCGCGCACATAGCCCCCTTGCTGCGCCGCCCCCGCGTGGTTGTGATCAGCGACGACACCGTTGCAGCACTGCATCTGGACGCGTTGCGCGCAGGTCTTGCTGCCGATGGCATCACCCTTGAGGCGCTCAGCCTGCCCCCCGGGGAAGGCACCAAATGCTGGGCGCAACTGACCCGCTGTGTCGATTGGCTGCTGGACCAGAAGGTCGAACGCAACGATGTGGTCGTGGCCTTTGGCGGTGGTGTAATTGGCGATTTGGTCGGCTTTGCAGCTGCGATCCTGCGCCGTGGTGTGCGGTTTGTGCAAATCCCCACGTCCTTGTTGGCGCAGGTCGACAGTTCGGTCGGGGGTAAAACCGGTATTAATGTGGCCCAAGGCAAGAACCTGATTGGTGCCTTTCATCAGCCGTCGCTTGTGTTGGCCGATACTGCTGTTCTGGGCACGCTTGAGGCGCGCGATTTTCTGGCAGGCTATGGCGAGGTCGTGAAATACGGCATGCTGGGCGACGCGGATTTCTTTGACTGGCTCGAAGTGCAAGGTCCTGCCTTGGCTGCCGGTGACATGGCCGCGCGCGTCGAGGCAGTCCGCCGTTCGGTTCAGATGAAAGCCGATATCGTGACGCGAGACGAGACAGAGCAGGGCGAACGCGCGTTGCTGAATCTTGGCCACACATTCTGCCACGCGCTTGAGGCGGCGACCGGCTATTCCAACCGTCTGTTGCATGGCGAAGGGGTCGCGATCGGCTGCGCGCTGGCGTTCGAATTGTCTGCGCGTATGGGCCTTTGCGCCCAAGAAGACCCAAGCCGTGTGCGGGCCCATCTGAAAACCATGGGCATGAAGACTGACCTGAAAGACATCGCAGGCGATTTGCCCGATGCAGACGCGCTGCTGGATCTGATGGGGCAGGATAAAAAGGTCGTGGACGGGAAGCTGAATTTTATTCTGGCCCGCAGCATCGGCGATGCTTTTGTAACTGATGACGTGCAGCGCGACGTTGTGCGCAAGATGCTTACCGAAGCACTGGCAGACCGCCAGGCCCGATAGCTAGACCAGGTCAGCGTTACGCAAAACCATCGCGAATTTGTCTTTTGACGAAAACCCAATCGCTTCGTAAAAGCCGGTTGCGCCGCGGCCCTGACCGGTCATGAGCATGAGCTTGTACGCATTCGCGTTCCACGCTGCATCAATGGCGGCTTGCAAGACGCACCGACCATACCCCTGACGTTGCAGCGATTTGCGGGTTACGACATTCTCGATCAGTCCGTAAGGGCGCGCATTCCAGAGAACATTTGGTAAAAGATGTAATGTAACCATGGCGGCAAGTGTTTCGTCGTTAAAAACGCCAAAAACCTGCGTACCGCTGTGGGTGATGACCGCAGCAAAGTCGGAAGGGGCGGTCGCTTTAGGGCCCACCGTTAGCTCGTTATAAAGTACCAAGGCTTGCGCCGCATCTGACAGGGTCAAAAGACGCGGCGCAATGATCGGCATTAGAACGGGATTTCGTCGTCCAAGTCGCGCGATGATCCACCGCCACCACCCGAATTGCCGCCACCGGATGATGGGCCAGAATCGTAGCCACCACCATAGCCGCCCTGATCAGACCGGCCGCTGTCATAGCCACCGCCGCCGGAGCCGCCGCCATCACGGCCACCGCCGCCGCCGTCACGGCCATCCAGCATGGTCAATGTGCCACCGAATCCTTGCAGCACCACTTCGGTGCTGTAGCGATCAGCACCAGACTGGTCCTGCCATTTGCGGGTCTGCAACTGGCCTTCGATGTACACTTTGGATCCTTTTTTCAGGTACTGTTCCGCGATGCGCACCAGACCTTCTTGAAAAATCGCGACCGTGTGCCATTCGGTTTTCTCGCGCCGCTCCCCGGTATTGCGGTCTTTCCATGTCTCGGATGTCGCGATGCGCAGGTTGCACACTTTTCCGCCATTCTGGAAAGAACGCACTTCGGGATCCGCCCCCAGATTGCCGATAAGGATCACTTTGTTAACTGAGCCGGCCATAATGCCCCCTGTCTGCCTAAAGGTTGTCAGGCCCCCGCGAATCCCGCGCAGGCCATCGATTGGCCGACGTTATACCGAGGGCAGGCCGCAAGAAACAGGCTTAAGCGGATCATTCGGCAGGATAACCCGAATTGTGAGGTTGATTAAGAGGTGGCGGTATGCGTTGATTTCGCTATTGTCCGGCGAAGCTGGAAATTGGGCTGGAGGCTGCATGAAAAAACTGCTGATCACTTCGCTATGCTGTGTGTTTGCATTCGGCGGGCCTGCGTCGGCTGACGTGTTTTCATCGAAAAGCAGGTCCAAGCTGTTTGCCTCGCAGAAAAAGCTGCTCGATACCCGCGCGTCCAAGCAGTATGCGTCTTCGGTCCGGTTGCAACCGCAGCGGGTCACGACGCCGACCAAATGGGATGTGCCAAAATACAATGGCAAGTATCGCGGCGAATATCACAGCATGGCCCGCGAAGCCGCCCGCCGCCATGGTATCCCCGAAGATTTATTCTTGCGGTTGGTGCAGCAGGAAAGCGGCTGGAACCCCGGTGCCAAGTCTCATAAAGGCGCTATGGGATTGGCGCAGTTGATGCCTGACACTGCACGGGTTCTGCGCGTCGATCCAAAGGACCCGTATCAGAACCTTGATGGCGGCGCGCACTACCTCAAGAAACAATACCGCGACTTCGGGACATGGAACCTTGCCTTGGCTGCCTATAATGCGGGGCCAGGCGCGGTCAAGAAATACGGCGGCGTCCCCCCGTACAAAGAAACCAAAAACTACGTCAAAGTGATCGCAGGCCTGTAAGCCCCCCGATCTCGACCCTGTTCAGACCCTAGGCATCAGACCCGAAACGGTAATGACGCGGCCAGATTACTCTGCCGCGACATTAAGTTCGATCACCGGCTCCATCTCGGCCAGCTGCGCGTCGGTCAGGTGGCATTTCACCTGATGCCCGTCTGCGACCGACCGCAATTTTGGCACCTCGGTTTCGCATTTATCGCCCGCGACCTGCGATTTCCAACGGCAGCGCGTCTGGAACGGGCAACCGGGCGGCGGGTTCATAGCCGAGGGCACATCGCCTTCAAGCACGATGTGCTTTTTCTTGACCCGCGTATCGGCAATGGGGACGGCAGATAGCAACGCTTCGGTATAGGGGTGATAGGGGGGCGAAAACACCTGATCTGTGGTGCCCAATTCGACAACATGGCCCAGATACATGACCATCACACGGTCGCTTAGATAGCGTACGATGCTCAGGTCGTGGCTGATGAATAGCAAAGTGGTTTTATGTTCGCGCTGAATTTCCATCAACAGATCAGTCACGGCGGCCTGCACCGATACGTCCAACGCAGAAACTGGTTCGTCGGCCACGACGATCCGCGCATCCCCCGCAAAGGCTCGCGCAATGCCCACCCGTTGCTTTTGCCCGCCCGACAGTTGCCGCGGCATGCGGTTGGCAAATTCTCGGGGCAGTTTGACCAGATCCAACAGCTCCAGCATGCGCTTGGTGCGGTCTTTGTTGTTCTTGCCGATTTTGAATATTTCAAGCGCGCGGATAATCTGACGCCCGACAGTCATCGACGGATTGAGCGTATCAAACGGGTTCTGAAATACCATTTGGATGTCCGCAACATTCTGCGTTGTCCGCTTTTCAATCGGGGTATTGCCAATGTCCTGACCATCCAGCAGCACCTGACCCGAGGTCGCAGTCTCGAGCCCCATCAACACCTTTGCAAAAGTCGATTTGCCACAACCGGATTCCCCGACAATCGCCAAGGTCTCGGATTCGCGCGCCTCAAAGCTCAGCTCCTCATTGGCCTTCACCACCTTGGTGGCCGCCCCGCCAAACATCGAATTGGCGGCGACCTCGTAGTATTTCTTCAGTTTGTCCATCTTCAGGACAACTTCGCCAATCTCGCCCTTTTGTTTGACATCGGCCAGTTCGAGCGGTGCTTTCCAGTCGATCTCCTTGAACTTAAGACAACGGGTGGCGTGGCGCTCGTTGCCGGGCACATCCTCCATCATGATCACGCCTTGATCGCATCGCCCTGCCTCAAAGTAATCGCAGCGAGGGCCAAAGTTACAGCCATTGGGCCGCTCGTGGGGCAGGGGAAAGTTACCGGGAATAGCAATCAGGGGGCGGGCATTCTTGTCGGCACCGGGCAGCGGGATAGACCGGAACAACGCCTGCGTATAAGGGTGCTGCATCTCGTCAAACACGTCCTCGATCGACCCGCGCTCGACCGCTTCGCCGGAATACATGACGCAAATGCGGTCGCAGGTCTCAAGCACCAATCCAAGGTTGTGGCTAATAAACAGCATCGACGTACCGTATTTCCGCCCCAGTTCCTTGACCAGTTCGACAATCGACGCTTCGACCGTCACATCGAGGGCGGTGGTCGGCTCGTCCAAGATCAACAAGGCAGGTTCAGACATCAAGGCCATCGCAATGACGATCCGCTGCTGTTGCCCGCCAGAAAGCTGATGCGGATAGGCCTTCAGAATACGCTCGGGGTCGGGCAGCTTTACATCCGTGACCAATTGCAACGCGCGGGCATAGGCCTCTTTCTCAGAGATACCGGCATGGATCATCGGCACTTCCATCAACTGCCGGCCGATCCGCATCGCAGGGTTCAGCGACGCCATCGGCTCTTGATAGATCATCGCGATCTGGCTGCCGCGGATGTCGCGCAACTCCTCGTCACTCATCTCGCTCAGATCGCGTCCCTTGAACTTGATCGACCCGCCGACGACGCGCCCGTTCACCCCAAGATCCTGCATTACCCCAAGGGCCACGGTGGATTTCCCACAGCCGCTTTCGCCCACCAATCCTACCGCCTCACCAGGTTTGACCGAGACAGAAAAGTCCATCACGGCGGGAATTTCCCGCAAACGGGTGAAAAACGAAATCGACAGCTTGTCGATCTCTAGAATGGGGCCGTCATACTCAAGCTTCGCCATGGTCCGTCTCCCTTGACCGGATGGTCGCATACCCTGCTTCCAAATGGTCCTAAATCCCGTCCTCAAATCAGTCGCGCAAACTTTCTTCGCGCAGCCCGTCCGCCAACAGGTTAAGCCCCAAAACCAAGCTTAACAAAGCCAGCGCAGGCGCAATCGCAGCATGCGGATACAGTGACAACAACCGCCGTCCAGCATTGATCGTCGTGCCCCAATCAGGGCTTTCCGATTCCAACCCAAGCCCAAAGAACCCCAAAGTCCCCAAAAGGATCGTGGTATAGCCAATCCGCAAACAAAAATCGACAATCAGCGGGCCACGCGCGTTGGGCAAAATCTCCCATAGCATGATGTACCACGGGCCTTCGCCACGGGTCTGCGCAGCCGCCACATAATCGCGGGTTTTGATGTCAAGCGCGAGGCCGCGCACGATCCGAAACACCGTCGGCGCATTCACAAAAACCACGGCAACAAACACCACCAGCAATCCGGGCCCGATATCAAACAGATCCAGAAAGGTCGGCAAGCCGGGGATCGTATAGGTCGTTGTCTTTACCAAAGCCCCGTCATTCGAAATCATCGACAAATAAAGCCAGCCGATCACCCCCAGCACCACAATCAAAACCGGTGTGCGCAGCGATGGCTGCGTATAAAGCCGCGAATTCAACAGCACTGCCAGAAACACCAGTGGAAAGATAAACAGAACTATCGCCATGTAACTGGGCAGGCCTGTCAGCACGATCTCGGGGGTGACCAGCAGATAAAAGATCAAGATCACCGGAAAGGCGAGGATCAGGTTTGCCAGAAAGCTAAGGAAAACGTCCAGCTTACCACCGTAATATCCGGCTGGCAGCCCCAAGGTGATCCCGACCATAAAGGCAAAGATCGTCGCCATCGGTGCGATCTGGATCACAACCCATGACCCCTTGATCAAGCGGCTGAACACGTCGCGGGCCAGATTGTCACCGCCCAACAAAAACCACTGGTAATCCTCAGGTTCTGCGCGGGCCAGCGCGGTGCCGGGTAGTTTGTTCTTCATGCCGGACACCTGGCTTAGGCTGTCATGGGTGACCAGCAGGTCAAACACGCCGCCCAGTATGCCTGTGAATACCCAGAACATCACCAAGGCAAAGCCGATCATGCCCACGGTGCTGTCAAACAGCTTGCCATACAGGCCCAGCCTACGCTTGTACTTGATCGACAGCGCAAAGGTCAGGATCAGTGCAATCCAGACCGGCACAAATTGGCGGGACATGCCGCCGATAATGCCTGCTGATGGGCCCATCACAACGCCTGCCAGCAGATACAACAGCACCACCCCGAGCGAGACGAAAAACCCGTAGGCCCCGACCGTGCCAATCAGGCCTGTTACGCCTTGATTGGCCGCAGTCACGCCGCCCGTGCCAAGGGTTCGCACATCTGCGGCAGGAAGGAATGACAATATGATTTGCACCACATAGGCTACCACCATAATGCCAACAGCCAGCCCGAAAATCGGGTTCAACCAGCTCATCGAGCCTGTCCATGTCAAAGCTTCCATGTCCTTGCCCTTTCTTTAGGTGATGCGGATGCGGGGGTTCAAAAACACATAGCCGATATCGGAAATCAGCTGCGTGACCAGAACCACGATGACCGACACGACCGACACGGCCAGCAGTAATTCGATATCGTTATTCGATGCCGCTTGTACCAATAGCCAACCAAAGCCTTTGTAATTGAACAATGTTTCAACAATGACCACGCCGTTCAGCAGCCATGGGATTTGCAGCATGATCACCGTAAAGGGTGCTATCAGCGCGTTGCGCAGGGCATGTTTCAGCACGATGTCGCTGAACTTGACCCCCTTAAGACGCGCGGTGCGGATGTACTGCGCGGTCATGACTTCGGTCATCGATGCACGTGTCATGCGGGCAATATAGCCCATACCATAAAGCGAAATGGTCAGGACCGGCAAAAAGAAGTTCCAAAAGGTTGCATCCGCCATCGCGCTGGTCGCCGACCCCAGAAACAAGGTCTTGCTGTCAATCCAGCCCCAATCCGCCAACAGGGGCGACAGACCAAAGCGCGACGATGCCAGCACCGCGATAAAGATCACACCCGAGACGTATTCAGGCGTCGCCGTGGTCGCGATCGAAAAGGTCGACAGCGACCGGTCCAGCCGCGATCCCTCGCGCATGCCCGCCAGCACCCCCACCAGCAAGGCCGACGGCACCATGAGCAAAATCACGCACAGCATCAGCTTGCCGGTTAGGGCCAGCCGGGTCAGGACCGTGGGGCCGACGTCTTCTTTGAACACGGTCGAAAAACCCCAGTCACCCTGAATTATGCCGCAAAAATTCGGGCGGTCTTCTGGGGGCGTGCCATCACCAAAACAGCGGCCAAAGACTTTGCCATCCTCGGTTTCCGTGACCCAGCCCGGCACGACGCCCAACCACCGGCCGAACTTGATCGGCGTGGGATCCAGATAGCCACGGTTGCCCAGATAGCTTTCGACAGCCTCGTCCGACATGCGAAAGTTGCCTTGGGTCTTGGCCAGTTTTTCAAGGTTGGGGTAAAGATTGGTCAACCAAAACACGATGAACGTCAGGCAAAGAGCCGTCAGCAGCATCACGCCCAAGCGGCGGAGGATGAATATTCCCATGGAACGTCCCTGTGGCTTAGCGGCGGGTTGATCCAGCCGATATTGCAGGCGCATGGCCCTTGTTTGATTAAGTACACCTCAAGCGCTGCGTTTCGCAGTCTTCATTGGGGTGCGGTGTCTCCCTTGATTGTCGCCAATCTGCCGTAAAAGCAGCTGCCGAAAACCGATCTTTCAGTCTTATCAAACATATGAGGCACCATATAACGTCAAAGGTCAACGCCGGGTTTCGACCTTTGTGGGTCAGAAAGCGACATTGACCCATTCTGTTCGCGACATGTGGTCATGCCTTGGCCGGTCGTAACTTGCTTGGGGGGTGCCCGGTGTGCTGCTGAATAAAGCGGGTGAAATAGGCGGCCGATCCAAAGCCAAGATGTTGTGCGATGTTGCGTGCGGAAAACGATGTGGTCATCAGCAGATCGCGTGCTGCATGGACAACACGCTCGGTCAGGATATCCGCTGCGGTCTTGCCGGTGGCGGTCTTGACCGCGCGGGTTAAATGCGTCGGCGTTACGCCCAAAGTCTGCGCATAGGCCGCCATCGGGGCCCCTGTGGCATAGCGGTCTGCGACCATCTCGCAAAAACGCCCACTCAGCCGGGCACCGGCGCTGCGTTTTTCGGGGATATGTTCATCCATCGTGATCTGGCGGCGCAACCAGACTGACATCAGCGCCGCATGCCCCTCAAGCGCATCTTGCGACAAGGGGCGCCGTGCTTGCTGTTCGCGCTGTGCCGCTTCGATCAGGCTGGTCAGTTCGGTTTGCGCTTGCACATCACGTATCCGCAAATGGCGCGGCATCTGGGGCAGGCGCATCGGTGTGCCGTCAGGTATCACGATCGCCTGACCGAATCCCTGCCTCCCGATTTCAAGCGCGAACAGCGATTTTGCAGGGATAAAGATCGCATTATGCGCGCCAACCCCGCGCCGTTGCCCGTCAAGTTGCAGCAGCCCCTGACCCCGTGTGATCCACAGCAGCAGATGCGCCGGACGGTCATGGCACAGGGCCAAACGCCAGTCTTGCCCAAGCGACAGTTGCGCCAACGTCAACACTTCTACCGCACCTAAGGTCATTTCCGCCCTTCATCGTGAATGTAAAACTATATCAGCAGTGTACATATCTTTTCACGAGACATAAATCACATTTGTGAAATCTATGCAGGTGCTATGACGGCGCGTATTTCAACCAGTCGCCGGTATTCCTGCGCAGCCATGTCCGTTGCCTTTTGGCATATCGCCGTGTCGCGATGATCGCATTTTCACGCGCAATATCAAGGCTGGTCCGGCCCGCAAGATAGCCGACAAGTTCCGGCACTCCGATGGCACGATGTGCGGGCAGGTTGGGGTCATAGGATGGGGCAACCTGCGCTACTTCGTCCAGCGCACCTTGGTCCAGCATCTGGTCAAAGCGGCGGATGATGCGCGCGTTCAGCCACTCCTTGTCAGCCTCGACGGCGATCGCTGTGCAGGCGTTCAGCGGCAACAGCGGCGGCGGCGTGGCGTCTTGCCAACTGGCCAGACTGCGGCCTGTCGCTGTCAGGACTTCCCAAGCGCGCTTTACGCGCATGGGGTTATTCATATCAATGCGCGCTGAGGTTTCAGGGTCCAGCGCCGCCGTCAGCTCTGCCAACGACAGTGCGTTGCCTTCGGCGCGAATAGCATCGGGCGTGGCTGGAATATCGGCAAGCCCCCCGGTCAGCGCGCCAAAGTACAGCCCTGTGCCGCCCACGATGATCGGTCTTTGCCCCCCGTGCAGGATGTCGCTGACCTCGCGCAGCCAATGCCCAACGGAATAGGGCGCATCTGCCGCAACATGACCATAAAGCAGATGGGGCGCGCTTGCCTCCTCTTCCTTTGATGGGCGCGCGGAAATCACCCGCCAGCAGTCATAGACCTGACTGGCGTCCGCGTTCACGATGACGCCCCCCTGGGTCCGCGCAATCGCCAGCGCCAAGGCGGATTTGCCCGACGCCGTCGGCCCCGCGATCAGCACGGGCAGCGCAGGATCAACCGCAGACAGCACGGCAGCAGGGGTGGTAAGCGGAAAGACTGGCATTTCTTTGCATAGACCTTTGACGGAGCATTGAACATTCCGGCCATTTGCGACATTTTGCGCCACAAAGAAAACCCCTCCTTCACCCTCGAAAGGTGCCCTGATGATTGATACCCTCCCAAAAGTGACATTCAAACGGGTCATGCTCAAGATTTCGGGCGAGGCATTGATGGGCGATCAGGGCTTTGGCCTGCACCCGCCAACAGTCCAGCGTATCGCAAACGAGGTAAAATCGGTGCACGATCTCGGGGTCGAAATTTGCATGGTCATCGGTGGCGGCAACATTTTTCGCGGCCTTCAGGGCAGCGCGCAAGGCATGGAGCGGACGACGGCAGATTACATGGGCATGCTGGCCACGGTGATGAACGCGCTGGCGATGCAATCTGCCCTTGAAGAACTGAACATCCACACCCGCGTGATTTCCGCAATCACCATGAACGAAGTCGCCGAACCCTATATCCGCCGCCGCGCCGTGCGCCATCTTGAGAAAAAGCGCGTGTGCATTTTTGCAGCCGGCACCGGCAACCCATATTTCACAACCGACACTGCCGCGACCCTGCGCGCCAATGAAATGGCCTGCGAGGCGATTTTCAAAGGCACCAAGGTCGATGGCGTCTATGACAAAGACCCTGCCAAGCACGATGATGCCAAGCGTTATGACACCGTCAGCTATGACGATGTGCTGCAAAAGCGTCTTGGGGTGATGGATGCCTCAGCCATTGCTTTGGCGCGCGACAACAACCTGCCGATCATCGTATTCTCGCTGGACGAGCCGGGCGGTTTCCGCGGTATCCTTGCCGGTCAGGGCACATATACGCGCGTCCAAGGCTAAGCTTGACGGCCGGGCAGGCGCCTTTCGCTATACAAAAGGGCGCTGATAGCGCTATATCGACTAAACTTTCGACACATTAAACGACCGGGGACATCATGTCAGACGAATTTATGCTGGATACCGACGATCTTGAACGCCGCATGGACGGGGCGATTGCGTCTTTGCGCACTGAATTTGCGTCGCTGCGCACGGGGCGTGGGTCTGCATCGATGCTGGACCCGATTATGGTGGATGCCTACGGGACCAAAACGCCGATCAATCAGGTTGGCACTGTCAATGTGCCCGAACCGCGCATGGTGACGATCAACGTTTGGGACAAAAGCCTTGTCGGCAAGGTCGAAAAAGCGATCCGCGAATCCGGTTTGGGAATCAACCCTCAGCTGAATGGCACGATCATCATGCTGCCCATTCCGGAACTGAACGAAGAACGCCGTACCCAGCTGACCAAGGTCGCGGGCCAATATGGCGAACACGCCCGCGTGTCGATCCGCAACATCCGCCGCGACGGCATGGACCAGATCAAAAAGGCCAAGGCCGATGGCATGTCGGAAGATGACCAAAAGGTCTGGGAGGGCGAGGTTCAGGACATGACGAACAAATATATCGCCATGATCGACGATCAGCTTGAGACCAAACAAGCAGAGATCATGCAGGTCTGATGCCCTCAACGCCGCATCCCACGTCTGAACTTGTTCCCGGCGCACCGCGCCACGTGGCGATCATCATGGATGGCAACGGTCGTTGGGCCACGCAACGGGGTCGGCCGCGTCTGTTCGGCCACCACGCCGGGGCCAAGCGCGTTCGCGAGATCGTTGAGGCATGTCCCCATTTCGGGGTCGAATACCTGACGATTTTTGCATTCTCGACGGAAAACTGGAAACGTACCCAGGTCGAAGTCGCGGGCCTGATGAGCCTGTTTCGCCGCTATATTTCCAAAGAAACCCGTGCCCTTAGCGAATATGGCGTGCGCGTCCGTTTTATCGGGGATCGGGTCAAGCTGGATAAAAAGCTGATCAAGCTGATGCACGAGCTTGAGAAGGCGACGGAACATAACACCCGTGTGCACCTGACGATTGCGCTGAATTATGGCGGCCGCGATGAAGTCGCCCGTGCCACGCAACGATTGGCCGAAGATGTGGCCTCCGGGCAGCTTGATCCCAAGGACGTGGATGAAGAAACGCTGCCCCGCTATCTGGATACCCATGTGCTGCCAGATCCCGATCTTGTGATCCGCACCAGCGGCGAGGCACGGATTTCCAACTTTTTGCTCTGGCAATCGGCCTATGCGGAATATGAATTTATCGACACGCTGTGGCCCGATTTCTCGAAAGAGGAATTTGGCCTTCTTTGCGCGGCCTTTGGCGTGAGAGATCGCCGCTTTGGTGCCGTCGCAAAATGACCACATCGCCGGGAGGGGCATCATGACATCATCTTCGGAACGCTGGTCGGACCTGACTGCGCGCGTGGGGTCGGGCATTGCGATGGTTATCATCGGTCTGGGCGGCATATTTGTCGGTGGGCATCTGTTCCATCTGATGATCGCGGCGATCTGCGGTGTGATGGCGTGGGAATTGATGTTGATGCTGAACCCTGAAAAGCGCGATTTGCGCTGGCAGCTTGGCCTTCTGGTCGGAGGGGCCACATTGGCCGCGATGTATCTGCCCATTGGTTTTGCTCTCCCGATCCTGCTGGCCCCTGCGATGGTCGGCTTTGGCCAGCTTGAAAAACACCGGACGGTTTTCATGTGCTTTACCGTGCTGATTGTG
>NZ_JBFEKM010000033.1:0-27610 GCF_041552635.1 Sulfitobacter sp. | reverse complement strand
CAGGCCCACAGCGGACATCACGTCATTAAACTGCAACTTGGCCGGCAGAAAATAGATGCCCCGCACTGACGCATCCCACGCCGTGCCCCCCGACAGCCAGTTCACCACGCCGAATATCTGATCCACATAGATCGCAAACAAGCAGCCCAAAATCACGCCCATGGCGGTGCCAATGATCCCAGTGAACGCCCCGCAGATGAAAAACACCCGCAGAATGGACCCTTCGCTAAGCCCCATGGTGCGCAGAATACCGATATCGCGGCCCTTGTTTTTCACCAGCATGATCAACCCGGACACAATGTTCATGGCCGCAATCAACACCAGAATGCTGAGGATCACGAACATCACGCGGTCTTCGATATCAAGCGCATTCAGAAACGACCCGGATGCATCGCGCCATGTCCACGCCATCCCCCTGTCACCAGCGGCTGCCAGCAGCGCGTCCGTCAGGTCATCGACGCGGTCGGGGTCTTCGACCATCACCTCAAGCTCGTCGGCCAGCCCTTCGCGGTTGAAAAACGATTGTGCCTCGGCCAACGGCAGGTAGGCGCGGGTGCGGTCAATGTCATAACGGCCCGCGCTAAAGACATAGACCACTTCATAGGCGTTGACCCGCGGGCTGGTGCCAAAAGCAGTCTTGACCCCGTTTGGCGAAATGATCTTGACCATATCGCCGACGCCCACCCGCAAGGCCTGTGCCACACCGGATCCGATGGCGATGCCCTGATCGAAATTCGCCAATTCGCCGATCGCCGTATCAGGGTTTGCAATGCGCGGAATGTTCGCAAGGTCCGCAGCGTCGATGCCGTAGATCTCAATGCCTGCGTTGGCCTGCCCCTTGTTGGCCATCACCTGACCACGCACCAAAGGGGCCACATGGGTCACACCGGGCACTTGGGCGACACGTGCTGCCATTTCCAGATAGTCCGGGATGCCTGTCTCGGTGACGCCATTGGCATCCACCGTCGCCGCATTATAGATTGTCACATGGGCGTTGGCCCCCAGAATCGTGCCCACAAATTCCGCCCGAAACCCCGACCGCACAGCAAGCGTCGCAATCAGCGCAAAAACCGCCAGCGTGATCCCGATCAGGCTGATCCATGTCATGACGCTGACCCCGCCTTCGGCGCGGCGCGCCCGCAGATACCGCCAGGCAATCATCCATTCGAACGTGGCAAAGGGGGGCGTGCGGGAAACAGATTTGGCCATCAGGGGGCTCCGGTCAGGTCAGTCGCGCGCAACCTGCTGGTTTGTGCGCATCGGGTCAAGCGGCGTATAGGCGGGGCAGATCACAACAAGGGTATCGGCGGGTCTCAAAGCATACGAACTAGGTCGCAGTGGCCTTGATCTTGCGGCGGCGAAACGGCATCGCCAGCAGCCGCAGGATCAGCCCCAGCCCCAGCACGCCCAGCAAAAAACCGACCCCGCCAAACAATGCACCAGCAAAATTCAGCGGCACTGCAGGCTGATACGCCGCCCAGGCGGCCTTGGCAATTTGGGTATCGCGCATCTGCGGCAGATAATAGGCGCGCATGAACGGTCCCTGCCCTTCAAGCCGGATCAGGGCTGTGGACAGCGTGTCATGGCGCGAAAAAGTCGCCCTCATGTCAGCCCTACGCCGGTCCATGAACGGGGTCCCGGACATCTGTGCCAATGCGTCGTCCCGCGACAGACCTACGGACTGCGCCGTGGCGTCGAAATCTGCGACGACCTGCCCCAGCTCATCCACAGCCCCGCCCAGACGTTGGGCATATTGCTGCGAGAACTCCGGGAATTGCGATGTCGCTATCCCCGCGGCCAGCCCGCCTGCCAAGGTGATCGCCTTTACAATCATTCAACACCTGCCCTTGAATATGCTCCGGCCAAAGCCGGTCAAGCCCCCATCATGCAAATTGCAAAACGGGGGCCTGATTTATGCCTTCAGCGATGTTTGGCATAGATCTCCGCGATCTTCTGAACCGCGTCCTGCGGGGCCAGTTCTTCGCTTTCGCCACTGCGCCGGCTGGTCAGCTCAACCACGCCGTTCTTCAGGCCACGTGGCCCGACGGTAATCCGCCATGGCAAGCCGATCAGATCCATGGTGGCAAACTTGCCGCCCGCGCGTTCATTGCGGTCGTCATACAGCGGCTCAAGACCCAGTGCCGTGATGCTGTCATAAAGCGCCTGACAGGCTGCATCGGCCTCTTCGTCACCCTGCTTTAGGTTCACGATACCCACATGGAACGGCGTGACACCCTCGGGCCAGATGATACCCTTGTCGTCATGGCTGGCCTCGATGATTGCGCCCAACAGACGGCTGACGCCGATGCCGTGGCTGCCCATATGCACCGGCGTTGGCTTGCCATCAGGGCCCTGCACGGTCGCGCCCATAGGTTCGGAATACTTCGTGCCGAAATAAAAGATCTGACCAACCTCGATCCCGCGCGCCGTGCGCTGGCGGTCTTCGGGGACATCAGCGAACAGCGCCGCGTCATGGGTTTCATCGGTGCGCGCATACCGCGAGGTGAACTCCTCAAGCACGGCCTGACACTGATCAACAGAATCATAATCGATCTCGCGGTCACCAAACTTCAACTCGGTGATCTGGCTGTCATAGAATACCTCGGATTCACCGGTCTCGGCGAGCACCAGAAATTCATGCGTATCATCGCCACCGATGGGCCCGGAATCCGCACGCATCGGGATGGCTTGCAACCCCATGCGCTCGTAGCTGCGCAGATAGCTGACCAGATGGCGATTATAGGCGTGCAGCGCATCTTCCTTGGTCAAGTCAAAGTTATAGCCGTCCTTCATCAGAAACTCGCGGCCCCGCATCACGCCGAAACGTGGGCGGATCTCGTCGCGGAACTTCCACTGAATGTGATACAGCGTCAGCGGTAGGTCCTTGTAAGACCCCACATGGCTGCGGAAGATATCGGTGATCATCTCTTCGTTGGTGGGACCATACAGCATATCGCGGTCCTGCCGGTCCTTGATGCGCAGCATCTCGGGGCCGTACGCGTCATAGCGCCCGGATTCTTTCCACAAATCAGCAGATTGCAGCGTCGGCATCAACATCGGAATATGCCCAGCGCGCTGCTGCTCTTCGTGTACGATGTTTTCGATCTTGCGCAAAACCTTAAAGCCTAGCGGCAACCACGAATAAATCCCGGCCGCAGATTGCTTGATCATGCCAGCACGCAACATCAACCGGTGACTGACAATCTGCGCCTCCGACGGGTTTTCCTTGAGTACGGGCAAAAAATAACGGGACAGACGCATGATGATCCTCTCAGACTGAATTCAAACCTGATTATGCCAAAGCCCGTGGGGAAACAATCACCAACAGGCCCCGCTTCTCTGGCTCTCAAATATCCCGGGGTTTGGGGCAGCGCCCCAATCCAAGCCCCCCCGGCAACAACCCCCGCTTATTTTGCAGCCCGCTGCGCCACCTCCAGCGCCACCTGCACCGCCTTTGCCATATCCTGAACCGATATCCACTCAAGCGGTCCGTGAATTTCCTGCATGCCGGTAAAGATATTCGGGCATGGCACCCCCATCTCGGTCAGGCGTGACCCGTCGGTACCCCCACGGATAGCAGCCGACACCGGCTCCATCCCCACCGCGCGCACCGCATCGCGCGCCAATTCCACCGGTGTCATATCCTCTTCAAGCCAATAGCGCATGTTGCGGTATTGCGGCGTGATCTCGCAGCGCACCAGTGCCCGCGGCTCCGACGCCTGCACCGCGTCGCACACCTTGCGCAACAAATCCCCCTTGGCAGCCAACCCGTCCAACTCGAAATCGCGCAGGATAAATTTGATCTTTGCCTCAAACGCGTCCCCACTAATAGTCGAGGCATGGATGAACCCGTCCCGGTCCTGCGTCGTCTCGGGCGTCATGGTGACATGAGGCAAGGTCATCAGAACCTTCGCGGCCAGATGCAGCGCGTTGACCATCTTGTCCTTTGCCCAACCCGGGTGCGCCGACACACCCGTGACCGTCACTACCGCCCCATCGGCCGAGAAACTCTCGTATTCGATCTCCCCCGGCTTTGCCCCGTCGAACGTATAGGCAAAATCACAGGCCATATCGACGGGCAACCGCGCATCCACCCCGCGCCCGATCTCTTCGTCCGGCGTAAAGGCCAGCCGGATCGTCCCATGGGGCAAATCGCGGTTCTGCAACAAATGCCGGGCCGCCGTCATAATGATCGCCACACCTGCTTTGTCATCTCCGCCCAACAAAGTCGTTCCGCTGGCAGTTATAATATCATCGCCGCGCTTTTCGCCCAGATAAGGCGCGTTCTCGGGCGACAACTTCAAATCAGGCGCATCGGCGAACAGGATATCGCCGCCGTTATAGCCACGATGCACCACCGGCTTCACTCCGGTCGCGTTAAACTGTGGGGCGGTGTCCACATGCGCGCACCAGCCCATGACCGGCGCGCCCTCAACGGTTGCGGGCACAGTGGCCAGCACCACACCGTAATCGGTCAGGCACACATCCGCGGCCCCCATGGCCTGTAGCTCCTCAACCAGTAGGCGCGACATATCCAGCTGAATATCCGTGCTGGGGCTTGTGGTGCTGTTTTCATCACTCTGGCTGTCGATGGCGGCATAGCGCACCAATCGTTCTTCAAGCTCACGGTCAAACTCACTTCGCATACCTGCACTCCTTTTGTTGCGCCTAGTGGCATCCCAACACGTAATATTGTCAACCAAGCCCAATAGCCCACGAGACAAAAAACCGCCCGCCGAAAAAGCCACCCTTACCGGCAATCGTCACCGTCCGGTTCCAAATGGAAAAAATCCTCGCCGAAGGCTCCTCCGCAGCACCACGCAGACGCAGTTCTTTTTATCCGCAGCCCTTGAAAATCCGGCCCCGCCGCGCAATGTGGGGCATAAGCGAATGCGGAGACTGCAAATGGCACTGCCCATGAGAGATCAGATGAAATACTGGTGCGTCGCTGCTGCGGTGTTCCTTGTCGTGTTGTGGTTTACGGGGGATGTCTTGTTGCCGTTCCTGATCGGTGCGGCAATCGCCTATTTTCTGGACCCGGTGGCAGACCGTTTGGAAACCCTCGGGCTAAGCCGCGCCATGGCGACCATGGTGATCACGCTTATTGCAATCCTTATCTTTGTGCTGATGGCACTGCTGGTCATCCCCGCGTTGGTCACGCAATCGGTCAGCCTGTTCAATGTCGCGCCCAAGCTTGCCGACAACTTCATGGCGTTCCTCAGGGACCATTTCCCGACGCTCTTCGTCGAGGGGTCGACGCTGAACAACTCCATCACCTCTATCGCGGCAACCGTTCAGGAGCGCGGCGGAGAGTTGCTGCAAACCGCCCTTGCCTCGGCGGCATCCCTGCTGAATGTCATGATCCTTTTCGTGATCGTGCCGGTGGTCGCCGTCTATCTGCTGCTTGACTGGGACCGGATGGTCGCCGAGATCGACAGCCTGCTGCCCCGAGATCATGCCCCTGTCATTCGACGTCTAGCGCGCGATATCGACAAGACGCTCGCCGGTTTCGTCCGCGGTATGGGGACAGTCTGTCTTATTCTTGGCACCTATTACGCCATCGCCTTGATGCTGGTGGGCCTGCAATTCGGACTGGTCGTCGGGTTCATCGCCGGTCTCGTGACCTTCATTCCCTATCTGGGGGCCCTTCTGGGGGGCATTCTGGCGATCGGACTGGCCATGTTCCAGTTCTGGGGTGATTGGGTGTCGATCGGCCTCGTCGCAGGCGTGTTCATATTGGGTCAGACCCTCGAGGGTAATTTCCTAACCCCCAAGCTGGTCGGCAATTCCGTCGGTCTGCATCCGGTCTGGCTGATACTGGCTTTGTCGGTTTTCGGGTCATTGTTCGGATTTGTGGGCATGTTGGCAGCAGTCCCGATTGCGGCCACCCTTGGCGTCATCGCCCGCTTTGTGGCGGAGCGTTACCGTGAAAGCATGCTTTACAAAGGGACGGATTCGACCTCGGACCGCACGGAAAAGTAACCATGGCGCAGCAACTTGGCCTTGCCCTTCCCAGTCGCCCCGCACTGGGTCGCGATGATTTCTTTGTCGCCCCGTCGAACGCCATTGCCGCCGCGATGATCGACGGCTGGCGCACGTGGGCCGGCCGCAAACTGGTACTGACGGGACCTGCGGGATCAGGCAAAACGCACCTGACCCATGTCTGGGCCACACAGTCCGGCGCACGGATCATTCAGGCGCGTGACCTAGCGCGCGCAGACATCCCTGACCTTGCCAGATCTTGCGTGGCGGTGGAAAATGTCCCCCTCATCGCAGATCACCCCGATGCGCAAACCGCCCTTTTCCACCTGCATAACCTTGTGCTGGCCGAAGGGCACAGCCTGCTTTTAACCGGCACCCCCCCGGTTGCGCGATGGCAGCTGACCCTGCCCGATCTGACCAGCCGCATGCAGGCCGCCGGGGCCGTCGCCCTTGAGGCACCAGACGACATGCTGCTGACGGCCGTCCTTGCCAAGCTGCTGGCAGACCGGCAACTGACCCCCAAGCCCGACCTGATCCCCTATCTGTTACCGCGCATGGACCGTTCCTTTGCTGCCGCCGGCGATCTGGTGGCACGGCTGGATTCCGCCAGTCTGGCGCAGAAAAAACCTGTGACCCGCAGTCTTGCGGTACAAGTGCTGGACAACCGCACCTGACCCGCGCGATACTTTTTGTATAGCTGTCACAATTTCCTTACAATCCAACATCATAAGGTCGCCATGACCCAAGCTGATTTTCTAGAATCCCCGTTCCCTGAGCCCCAAGACCTGCCCGATCTCGACATCACCGGAGTGGGACGTTTCTTCAACCGTGAACTCAGCTGGCTGGGGTTCAACTGGCGCGTGCTGGAAGAAGCCGAGAACCCGCGCGTCCCGCTGCTGGAACGGCTTCGGTTCTTGTCGATCTCGGCCAATAACCTTGATGAATTTTACACTGTCCGTGTCGCGGGCCTGCGCGAATTGGCCCAAGCGGGCAACACCACCCCTGCCGCGGACGGGCTTACCCCGGCTGAACAGCTTGTGCTGATCAACGAAAATGCACGCAGACTGATGATGACCCAGCAGCGTGTTCTGGTCGAACTGATGACCGAAATGGATGCGCAGAACATCATGCTTGAACGCGCCGCCGATCTGGACAGCGCCGACCTGAAATACCTTGAAACTGTCTTTTTGAACCAGGTTTTTCCGGTTCTATCCCCGCTGGCCATTGATCCTGCGCATCCGTTCCCCTTCATCCCCAACACCGGCTATGCGCTGGCCCTGCAATTGGAACGCACCAGCGACAAACGCCCCCTACAGGCACTGCTGCCGATCCCGGCCCAGATCGACCGTTTCGTGGCCCTGCCCGCAGACGTCGGCTGCCAACGCTTCCTTCCTCTCGAAGATCTGCTGGTGCTCAACATTCCCGGCTTGTTTCCCGGCTACAAGCTCAAGGCGCATTTCGAATTCCGCGTGCTGCGCGACAGCGATCTTGAGGTCGAGGACGAAGCCGAAGACCTCGTGCGCGAATTTGAAGTCGCCCTGAAACGCCGCCGCCGCGGCGAAGTCGTGCGCCTGACCCATTCCGCCGGTGCCCCCGAAAAGCTGAAATCCGTGGTGATGTCTGAATTGGGCGTGCGCCCGCAAGACGTGATCGAAATCGACGGGATGATCGGTATCGATGACCTCTCCGAACTGGTCATCGACACGCGCCCCGATCTGCTTTGGCCGCAATTCACCCCGCGCATTCCCGAACGGGTCACGGACCATGACGGCGACATGTTTGCCGCGATCCGCTCCAAGGATATGCTGCTGCACCACCCTTACGAGACGTTCGATATGGTGGTCCGCTTCCTCGCCCAAGCCGCGCGCGACCCCAATGTTGTCGCGATCAAACAGACGCTTTACCGCACATCCCGCGACAGCCCGATCGTCGAAGCCCTGTGCGAGGCCGCAGAAGACGGCAAATCCGTCACCGCCCTTGTCGAACTCAAAGCCCGCTTTGACGAGGCCGCCAACATCCGACAGTCCCGCCGGCTCGAACGTGCCGGTGCCCATGTCGTCTATGGCTTTATCAATTTGAAAACCCATGCAAAAATTTCGACCGTGGTGCGCCGTGAGGGCGATCAACTGGTGACATACACCCACTACGGCACCGGAAATTACCACCCCATCACCGCACGCATCTATACCGATGTGTCCCTGTTTACCTGCGACCAAAAGCTGGGCCGCGACGCCACCAAGGTATTCAACTACCTTTCGGGCTATGCGCAGCCGGACACGCTCGACAATCTCGCGATCTCGCCCATCACCCTCAAACCTCGCCTGCTTGCCATGATCAACGCCGAGGCAGAACATGCGGCCGAAGGCAAACCCGCTGTCATCTGGGCCAAGATGAACTCGATCATCGACGCCGATGTGATCGACGCGCTTTATGCTGCCTCTCAGGCGGGTGTGAAAATCAGCCTCGTGGTACGTGGCATCTGTGGATTGCGCCCCGGCATCAAGGGTCTATCCGAAAACATCCGTGTCAAATCCATCGTCGGGCGTTTCTTGGAACATTCGCGCATCATTTGCTTTGGCAATGGCTACGGTCTGCCCCATAAAAAATCCCGCGTCTTTATCTCTTCGGCCGACTGGATGGGCCGAAACCTGACACGGCGCGTTGAAACGCTGGTCGAAATCGAAAACCCGACCGTCAAAGCACAGATCACCAGCCAGATCATGGCCGCAAACCTTGCCGATGTCGCCCAAAGCTGGGTCATGGCCCCCGATGGCACTTTTACGCGCCCCCCCGTCGAAGAAGGCACATTTGCCTTCAACTGCCACCGCTTTTTCATGGAAAACCCGTCCCTGTCAGGGCGCGGCTCTGCCGGGGCGTCGGACGTACCGAAACTCACCCATACCGAAGACTGAGTTCCACAAGACTGGCATCCAAAAGATTGGCACCCGCTTCATTTTGCCAAATAAACTCTCGCCGAAGGCGCAGCGTGCTTCCCGCGATCCCGCCAGCCGTGGCAAGGCTCACATCGCCCCGGCCACCAGAATGTCTTGAGGGTCACCGGCCCTCGCCTTTTTCCTGTACCAGTACCGTTAGCGATTGACCTCGGCCCGCCCCTGCGCCAATTTAATCCCCGAACAAGACCCGCAGGAGCGTTTGTGGCAGATCAAACCATCAACAATCCGCCCTCCCCTGTCCCCGAAACAGGCGTGGCCGATCTTGGACTTTTTGGCAAACCGCTGTTCCAGGACCCTTCAGCACGCGCATTGGCGCGGGTGGGCGTGGTTGATGTGGGGTCGAATTCGGTGCGCCTTGTTGTTTTTGACGGCGCGGCGCGGTCCCCTGCCTATTTCTATAACGAAAAAATCATGTGCGCCTTGGGTGCAGGCATGGCCGAAACCGGTCACCTTTCCCCCCAAGGCAGAATACGCGCGCTGTCGGCCATGCAGCGGTTCAGCAAGCTTGCAGATGGGATGGGCCTGTCAGAGCTGACCGTGGTGGCCACTGCCGCCGTGCGCGACGCCACCGATGGCCGCGACTTCTGCGACGAGGTCCAGCGCCTCACCGGCCTCAAAATCTGGGTCATCGACGGCGAAGAAGAAGCCCGCCTGTCCGCCCAAGGCGTGTTGCTCGGCTGGCCCGGCGCTTACGGTCTGGTCTGCGATATTGGCGGCTCCTCGATGGAACTGGCCGAAATCTCGGGGGGGCGCGTCGGCAAGCGGGTCACCTCTGCGCTTGGGCCGCTCAAGCTGCGCGACATCAAGGGTGGTGCCAAGGCGCGCGAAGCCCAGATTGCCGAGGTCATTCAGGGTCTTGCCCTTAAAATGGGGGCGCAGCGCGACAGGCTTTTTCTGGTTGGCGGATCATGGCGCGCAATCGCGCGGATCGACATGATGCGTCAGGGCTATCCGCTGCACGTGCTGCATGAATACCGCATGACCCAGAAATCCGTCCGTGAGACTGTCAAGTTCATCAAGAATTCCAACCTCGAAGACCTACGCCAATCCAGCGGAGTATCATCAAGCCGGATGGCCTTGGTGCCATATGCTGCCGAAGTTCTGTCGCGGCTGGTCAAGACATTCAAACCCAAGGACATCGCCATATCAAGCTATGGCATCCGCGAAGGCATGCTTTATGAGCAAATGCCGCAGCGCCTGCGCGACCGTGATCCGTTGATCGAAGCCTGCCGTTTCGCCGAAGCCAAAGACGCGCGCACCCCCGGTTTCGGCAAGGTGCTGTTTGATTTCATTTCACCGCTGTTCAAATCCGCATCCCCGCAACGCAAACGTCTGATCAAGGCCGCGTGCCTGCTGCATGACGTCAGTTGGCGCGCCCATCCCGATTACCGCGCCGAGGTGTGTTTCGACAACGCCACCCGCGCCAATCTGGGCGGGCTAAAACATGCTGAACGCATTTTTCTGGGTTTGGCCTTGCTGCACCGCTATTCCAACAAACGCGAAAACACGCGGTTTGAAGATCTGTATGAAATGGTTGATGAAAAGACCCGCGCAGATGCCGAAGTTCTGGGCAAGGCGATGCGTTTCGGGGCCATGTTGTGGATGAACAAAGACGACGAGCGCGGCACGTTGCGTTGGTACCCCAAGAAAAAACTGCTCGAGCTTTGGCTGACCGATGACATGATGCCGCTGTTTGGCGAGGTCGCCGAGGCGCGGCTTAAATCACTTGCGGCATCTTTGATGGCCGAAGTTCAACTGAAAACGGCGAAATCCTAAAGCTCGACCTGCGGATAGGGGTCCAGATAGATCAGCGGGCCCAGAGGTTTGGGTGGCTCTTCGGGTTTGCGCTTGATGATAATATCACCGTTGGGCAGGATTTCAGGCGCTTCATAAACGCTCCAATCCTCGACCTTGTCCAGCAGATCGGCAAATGCCGGCCCCATTTCGCTGACAAAACGGCCAATGGACGGGCCCAAATTCTCACCGAACTCTGATAGCCCTTCTAGCGTGGGGGCCAATTCCTGCTTCATGCCATCCAGAAACATCTGTGCCCCGCGTTCCATCAGGGACGGGCCGGTTTCCGCCTTGTCCTGCGCAAAGGCTGACACCGGCAGGCAACATAGCGAAAGGATCAGAAATATATGTCTCATGGCTGAATCATAGACTCACTTTCTGACCAAAAGATAGCTTCTTCCTTGGCGCATCAGCCGTCAAACTCGATCGTGACAGGAAAATGATCGGATGCAGTAACCAAAGCATCGCGCAATTCAGGGTCCGCCCAGCAGTCTGGGTCATCCAGCGGATGCCAAATCCGCCACCGCGCATTGCTATCCGTAAACTGCGGGCTGACCATGATGTAATCCAAAAGCGCCTGAAGATAGCGTTTTTCTGGGGCGATCCAAAACCTGGATGTCGTGGGCATCGCGCCGATCCGCTGGCCCAAGGCCCGCGTCGCGTGGGGGTCGGTCAGCGCCAAATCGCCCCGGTGCCCCAGCACAATCTCGACCGAGGATCGCCCGAACAGATCTTCGAACGTATCCAGCCCCGGCCCGTCATTCAGATCGCCCATAACCATCAACGGCGTGCCGCGTTCCAGATGTTCGTCGATACGGCCCCGCAACCAGATCGCCTGCGCCAATTGTTTGCGCCTGTTGGCAATGCCGATGCGAAGGACATCTGCCTCGGTTTTGGCCCCGTGCGGCGCTTTCGATTTCAAATGCGCCCCAATCATCTGAAACGAAAATCCGCTTGTAGTTTCGATGCTCAGCTCAAGCGGCGGTTTCGAAAATACCACAAGGTCTTCGCGCGCATCAATATCCAGATCAATCCGCAAGACCCCGTCAAAACGCGGCGCACCTTTGGCCCCTTGCGCATCCGTGCCGGTGCCGCCGGGGGTATGCGCGGCGGCGATCTTGGCAGGATCATAAAGCAACGCGATCTCTTGTTGCGTGTGGTTGGCGAACCCCATGATCGCAGCGCGCGTGCGCAGCCCGAAACGTGCCGCAAACCCTTCTAGGGCAGCGATTGTGCCGCGTTTGCCGCTTTGGTCCGGTGCCTCGATGATCATCACCGCATCGGCGTCCATGGCACGGAAAACAGTGCCCAAGGCGCTGGTTTGCTGCGCACGGGTGACGTTATGGCGCCCAGACCAGCCCGCATCATCGTAAAGGCGATCCTCTTGGTCAAACAGTCCGGAAAACCATTCGACATTATAGGTCGCGATCCGCATCAGTGCGCCTTCTTGCCGGACCAAGTCTCCCAAGCGCGGTTGATGTCGATCATCCGCTTTTGCGCCATCGCTATCGCCTCTTCTGGCAGGCCACGCGCGACCAAGGCATCGGGGTGGTTCTTACGCACCAGCTCCCGCCACGCTGCGCGGGCTTCCTTGGTCGTTGCGTTGGGTGCAATCCCCAACACGGTATGCGGCAGGGGCGATGTATCGGGCACAAACCGTGCCCGCAGGCAGGCAAAATCGCCGCCATCCATGGCAAAAATCTCGGCCACACGGGTCAAAAACGCGTCTTCATTGGGATGATAGGTGCCATCGGCCATGGCGATATGGAACAGCCCCTCGATCAGGTCGCGCAGCATATCCGGCTGGTCCTGAAACATTCTTGCGATGCGAGCCGCGTAATCCTCGAACCCCGTCACGTCCTGCCGCGCAAGGTTAAAGACTTTCGCCGCCCCCTGTTGATCGGCTTCGGCAATCTGGAATACCTCGCGAAAGGCCGTAACCTCATCACGGGTGACCAGCCCATCCGCCTTTGCCATCTTTGCCCCAAGGGCAATAACCGCAATGGTAAAGGCCACCGACCGTTCCGGCGGGCTGCGCAAACGGTCGAAAACAGCCGAAAGGCCTTCACCGGCGGTGAGCGCAGACAAAGCTTCGGAGATGCGGAACCAAATTGACATAGCGTCGACCATACTGCGCCGCACAGCAGAAGTCAGGGGGCGCTTAGCACTTTCTGCATCAAAATAAGATCAAGCCATTGGCCCTGCTTGCGTGCAATCTGCGGCATCCTGCCTACGTGCTCAAATCCAAGGGCAGTGTGAAACGCAATGCCACCGGGGTTGGCGGCACTGATCCCCGCAACCATCACATGCAGGCCCTGATCTGCTGCGCTTTCCAGCGCCCGTTGCATCAATGCACGCCCTGCCCCCTGACCACGCGCGGCATCGGTCAACACAATGCTATGCTCGACCGAAGTGGCATAGCCCGGGCCGGTCCTGAACTGGGCATAGGTCACAAACCCCAAAATCCCGTCGGTTTCGGCCACCCAGCACGCCCAAGGACGCTGCGCAATCATGGCTTCCATCGCGGCGTCAGTTTTTTCGTCTGTTGTAAATGTGAACAACGTGTCGCGGATCATCGCATTCCAGATTGCGGCAATCGCAGGGGCATCTTGCGCGATGGCTGCGCGGATTCTCACCGCAACGTCCTTGGCCTCAGAGGCGTGTCAAAATCAGCCTCCAGCCCGACAGCGCCAGTCTCGAAAGCCACCCGTGGGTCCGTCAAAATCGGGGCCAGCATTTGCCCAAGGCGCTCTGCCGCCGGATGATACACCCGAAGCGCCGTCAACCGGCAGCCCGAGGCATCCAGCCGCTGCACCGGATGTGCTGTGCCCTGCCATTCAATCAGGGCTGGTGCGCAATTGTCGAACGGCAGCACCCCGTCACGCGGGACAGCCATCCGCCAACGCAAATCGCCCCGCTCAAGGTCAACAGGTTCCCCAAAGCCCTCTGGCAATGCCGCCAAGGCTGTATCCAAATCGGTGCAGCGGCAAATCCAGTTGGTCAATCTGGCTGGCCCGCTGAACCGGTCCAGATCAAACCAACGCGCCCGGTCTGGATCAGGGGCAGCGGAGTTGATCGCAATCGCCTCAAGATACAGCCCGTCTTCCAACCCCATCAAGGTATTATGGGTATGAAATATCGGATGCTCCCCGCCGGGCTGGACCGCAACCCCAAGCGCTTGCACGACATGATCCGACGCGGCAGCCAAGCTGCTACCAGCAACAGCAATATGATCCAATTCCAGCATCATGTATTCCAAATGGTCCTAAATCCTCGGGGGAGTTTGAGGGGGCAGACAGCCCCCTCTTCTCTTTGCGGCGCACTGCGGCCAGAGGGTCGCAAAGCCTCACTGGCAAACCTCAGCCCCGCGCTTGGCGGATAAGTTTCAGGATATCCTCGGCCGCTTTGGGAATATTTGTCCCCGGCCCAAAGATCGCCTTCACACCGGCATCATACAGAAACTGATAGTCCTGCTGTGGAATCACACCGCCACAGATCACCAAAATATCCTCGGCACCAGCCTCTTTCAGCGCCTTGATCAGTTGCGGTGCCAATGTCTTATGGCCAGCCGCCTGCGACGAAATCCCGATCACATGAACATCGTTATCAACAGCATCCTGTGCGGCCTCGGCAGGGGTTTGGAACAACGGCCCCACATCGACGTCGAAACCGATGTCGGCAAAGGCTGTCGCGATCACCTTGGCACCGCGGTCATGGCCGTCCTGCCCCATTTTGACGACCAGCATACGGGGGCGTCGGCCCTCGACTTCGGCGAAGTCCTCTACCGACTTCTGGATCTCGGCAAAGCCGCTGTCGCCCTCATAGGCCGCACCATAAACGCCAGCAAGGGTCTTGACCTCAGCTCGGTGGCGGCCGAATTCACTTTCCATTGCCATACTTATCTCCCCGACCGTAGCGCGCGCGCGGGCTGCCTCAACGGCACCATCCAACAGATTGCCGCCCTCTTTCGCGCGGCGGGTCAATTCCGCCAATGCGGCTGTGCAAGCGGCCTCGTCGCGATTGTCGCGCACGGACTTCAGACGTTTGATCTGGCTGTCGCGCACGGCGACGTTATCCACGTCCAGAATATCAATCGCGTCTTCGGTTTCGCGGCGGTACTTGTTGACGCCAACGATGACATCCGTGCCCCGATCGATCTTGGCCTGACGGGTCGCGGCGGCTTCTTCGATGCGTAGCTTGGGCATGCCGGATGCAACGGCCTTGGTCATACCGCCCAGCTCTTCGACCTCTTCGATCAGCTTCCAAGCTGCTTCGGCCAGATCACTGGTCAGTTTTTCAACATAATAGCTGCCCGCCAGCGGATCGACGACGTTGGTCACGCCGGTCTCTTCTTGTAAGATCAACTGGGTGTTGCGGGCAATGCGAGATGAAAATTCCGTCGGCAGCGCGATCGCCTCGTCCAATGCGTTAGTGTGCAGCGACTGAGTGCCGCCCAAAACCGCCGACATCGCCTCGTAAGCCGTGCGGATCACGTTGTTATAGGGGTCTTGCTCTTGCAAGGACACGCCGGATGTCTGGCAATGGGTGCGCAGCATGGCGGATTTGGGGTTCTTGGGCTGGAATTCATCCATAATCCGCGACCACAACAAACGGGCGGCACGCAGTTTGGCGGCCTCCATAAAGAAGTTCATGCCGATGCAGAAGAAAAAGCTGAGGCGCGGCGCGAATTTATCCACGTCCATACCGGCAGCAATAGCCGTGCGCACATATTCACGCCCGTCCGCAAGCGTGAATGCCAGCTCCTGCACCAGATTCGCGCCCGCCTCTTGCATGTGATAACCAGAGATCGAGATCGAGTTGAACTTCGGCATGTGATCAGAGGTGTATTCGATGATATCGCCGATGATCTTCATCGATGGTTCTGGCGGATAGATATAGGTGTTGCGCACCATGAATTCTTTCAGAATATCATTCTGAATGGTGCCTGACAGCAGCGCCTTGTCGTGCCCCTGTTCTTCGCCAGCCACGATGAAATTTGCCAAAATCGGGATCACCGCCCCGTTCATGGTCATCGAGACCGACACTTTGTCCAGCGGGATGCCGTCAAACAGGATTTTCATATCCTCGACGGAATCGATGGCCACGCCAGCCTTGCCGACGTCCCCTTCCACGCGGGGGTGGTCGCTGTCATAGCCACGGTGTGTCGCCAGATCGAAAGCAACGGAAACACCCTGCTGGCCAGCCGCCAAAGCACGGCGGTAAAAGGCGTTGGATTCTTCTGCGGTGGAAAACCCCGCATATTGCCGGATCGTCCAGGGGCGACCTGCGTACATCGTGGCTTTTACGCCCCGGGTAAACGGGGCCTGCCCGGGCACGCCGCCCATATGGTCAAGCCCCTCAACGTCGTCAGCGGTATAAAGCGGCTTTACGTCGATCCCTTCAAGCGTGTGCCACGTCAGGTCGTCAATGCTCCGGCCGCGCAGTTCGGCCTCAGCCAGATTGCGCCAGTTTTCTTTGTTGGCTGTCATGGTTTTGTCCTTCTTTCATGTCGCCCGCTGGCTGGCTTTTGCCTGCTCTTGTACGGGAGGTATCCTCTGTCAGGGTGGCCAGACCATCGGCCCCGGCAGCAAGCCAGAACAGATCGTCTGCATATGTTTCGCGCATCATCGCCGATTGTGCTTCGGTGAAAGGGTGCCAGCGGCCTGTCTCATCAGGAAGCAGATCAGGGTCGTCCCCACGCCCTGTCAATATGGCGCGCAATGCCGGCAGGTCAGGTGAGCGGTTCATCCAGCGCATCTGGTTGTCTTTGGGTGCATCAATGCCCGTCGCCTGCGCCAGAAACGCATCGGGGCGGCCTGCGAATTCTTCGAAAGTGTTCACCTTGATTTCGGTATTCGGCAAGGCACAGGCCAGGTCAATAATGACATCGCGCCAACTGCGCGCCATCGAGGCGAGTTTGTCCAGCTTGGCCTGTGTCGGCACACACGCCCCGCGCTGCACGCTATAGGCGGCTGCCGATTCCCACCACGTGTCGGGCGACCGGATTGTCAGCAAGACCTGGTTAACGTCATTGCCGAATGCGGCATGATACCGCGCCATCCGTTCACCAACTGCCGGAAACAGCGTGCCTGTGCTGATACAATGCCGCGAGGTCCCGATCATGTTTTCGTCGGTGATCAGCAGCTTCTTGACGCCGTTCGCACGCGACTTGTTCAGTTGCAGTGCGACCCGCCCCCGCACCCGGTCCAAGGACGGGCGCTGGATGGTGGCAGCGGGACCAGGAAACAGACCTGAAAACAGACCATTACGGGTTCGCAACGGGCCCCAAAGACCTGCCCCCGCAGCTGAAATCGCCGCACCATGTTCACGCAGATAGTGCTGAAAACTTGTTGTGGCGGTGCGATGCGCACCAACATGCAAGATAATTTCCATAAGATTTCTGCCCAACCTTCGCAAACCGGCCAGAACATCCGGCCTATCAATCGCTATGAGGCTATTCATGCTGCGCGACCTCTTGCATTAAGCTTAACAGAGGCTTTGGACAGATTGTGCATCGCAATTGGGCCAAGGAAGCTTATATCAGGGGGGACAGGAGAAAAGATGAAACGTGTTATAGCCCTTGTTTTTGCTGGATTGTTTGCTGTTACGGCATCCGCACAATCTGCCACCGAACCACAGGAACCAGCCCTGTTTTTACCGGCAGATATGGACGATTTAAGTGAATTCCACTGGAAAAAGAGGCCCGTTTTGGTCTTTGCGGACAGTGAGGATGATCCCGCCTTCCAAGCGCAGATGGAATTATTGCGCGAACAGACCGATGATTTGCGCACCCGCGACGTCATCGTTTTGACCGATACGGACCCTGTGGCACGCAGCGCGCTGCGGCTGAAAATGCGGCCAAGGGGCTTTATGTTGGTGCTGGTGGGCAAGGACGGCGAAATCAAACTGCGCAAACCACGCCCTTGGGACGTGCGTGAAATCACCCGCAGCATTGACAAGATGCCGATCCGGCAGCGCGAAATCCGCGATGCCAAAGAGAAGTTTGGAACGATATTTGACTGACCCACACCCATAGCCCACCCCACAGGCGCGACAGCGAACGCCGCGCCGAAAGGGGAGGATATGGGTGCATCACAGGCCATCGTGTTTATTCAAACTCGATGATGACATCGTCAACGGCCAGACTATCGCCCGCGCTTGCGTTGATCTTCAGGACAACGCCTTTCTTTTCGGCGCGCAGGATGTTTTCCATCTTCATCGCTTCAATCGTACACAGGTTCTGGCCTTCCTGAACCTCGGACCCTACTTCGACCTCGATCTTAACGACGAGGCCCGGCATCGGGCAAAGCAGCAGCTTGGATGTATCGGGCGGCAGTTTTTCTGGCATCAAGCGTGCCAACTCCGCCTGCCGTGGATTGCGCACATGTACCTTCAGATCAGCACCCCGGGCGCGAACCCGGAACCCGCCCGAGATTTTACCAACCTTAAAGATCAGCGGTGCGTCATCGACTGTCATCGTGGCCAGCTGGTCGCCCGGCGTCCAGTCACCAGAAATGCGCATGGCATGGCCATCTTCGAATGTCACTGTCGCACCCTTTGGATCGGCGGCAATGTCGACGTCGTAGGATTGCCCCTGAATGGCTACATTCCATGCCGTGCCGACCTTGCGTTCGTGGTTGTCCATCCGGCCCGAAACGCGGGTGCGGCGAATTTCGCCAACCCTGTGCATTGCCGCCGTAGCAGCAGCAATGCGGCGCAATTCGGATTCTGGCAGTTCAACGCCTTGGAAACCGTCAGGGTATTGTTCTTCGATAAAGGCCGTCGTCATGTCGCCGGCGATAAAGATCGGGTGATCCATCACGGCAGACAGGAACGGCAGGTTGTGGCCGATGCCTTCGACCTCGAAACTGTCCAGCGCAACGCGCATCGCCTCGATGGCTTCGGCGCGGGTTGGGGCCCATGTGCACAGCTTGGCAATCATCGGGTCATAATACATGCTGATCTCGCCGCCCTCATAGACGCCGGTATCATTGCGCACAGCCACATCACCTGCGGGCGCGTCGCCTTGCCATTTCCCATTCGCCAGCATTGGGCCTGCGGCGACCTCCATCGGCGGACGGTAGCGGGTCAAGCGACCAATAGACGGCAAAAAGCCGCGATACGGGTCTTCGGCATACAGACGGTTTTCGATGGACCACCCTGTGAGTTTGACATCATCTTGCGTGATGGTCAGCTTTTCACCGTTCGCGACGCGGATCATCTGTTCGACCAGATCGACGCCAGTAATCAGTTCGGTCACGGGATGTTCCACCTGAAGGCGTGTGTTCATCTCGAGGAAATAGAAGTTGCGTTCGCCATCAACGATAAATTCAACGGTGCCTGCGCTTGTGTATCCCACGGCCTGGGCCAAAGCGACGGCCTGTTCGCCCATGGCTTTGCGGGTGGCCTCGTCCAGAAACGGACTTGGCGCTTCTTCGACGACCTTTTGGTTGCGGCGCTGGATCGAACATTCGCGTTCGCCCAGATAGATGCCGTTGCCATGCGCATCGCACAACACCTGAATTTCGATGTGACGCGGCTGGGTGACAAACTTCTCGATAAAGATCCGGTCATCGCCAAAGCTGTTGGCGGCCTCGTTCTTGGAAGACTGGAACCCTTCGCGGGCTTCTTCGTCGTTCCATGCGATGCGCATGCCCTTGCCGCCGCCGCCCGCTGACGCCTTAAGCATCACAGGATAGCCCACCTCGTTCGAGATTTTGACGGCCTCATCCGCGTCTGCGATCAGACCCATATAGCCCGGCACGGTCGATACGCCTGCTTCCTGTGCGATCTTTTTCGAGGTGATCTTGTCGCCCATTTTCTCGATCGCGCCAACAGGGGGCCCGACAAAGGCAACGCCTTCGGCCGAAAGCGCTTCGGCGAATTTCGAATTCTCGGACAGAAAGCCATAGCCCGGATGCACGGCCTGCGCACCCGATTGCAGGACCGCTGCCATCACCTTTTCGATCACGATATAGGATTGGTTGGCGGGGGACGGGCCGATATGGATCGCCTCGTCTGCCATTTGCACGTGCAACGCCTTGGCGTCTGCGTCGGCGTAAATTGCGACGGTCTTGATGCCCATCTTTTGCGCGGTCTTGATGACGCGGCAGGCAATCTCGCCCCGGTTGGCGATCAGGATCTTATTGAACATGGGCTGTCCTTTTGGGTCTTGAGGGAACGGAAAAACCCCGCATCAGCACAGGCTGAGCGGGGCAATTGTGACGAATATATAGAAGATCAGCGCGTGCCGTTACAGCACGCGTTAGATCAGTTGCAGCGCACTGCGCCGGTCTGGCAGGCAAGAACGTTGGCACCTGCGCCAATCGCTGCGCCCTGAACAAGGCTGCC
Organism: Sulfitobacter sp.; assembly: GCF_041552635.1. Classification (GTDB taxonomy): domain Bacteria; phylum Pseudomonadota; class Alphaproteobacteria; order Rhodobacterales; family Rhodobacteraceae; genus Sulfitobacter. Next base: position 7,529 of record NZ_JBFEKM010000033.1, on the reverse strand, counting down.
ACCTGTAAGTGCTGCGGCACCCGCGCCGACTGCGCCGCCACCAAGGGCTTGCTTGCCGATCGTGTCGCCACATGCGGCAAGGCCTGCACAGGCTGTGATAACGAGGATGATGTTTTTGACTGACATTGGATTTTCCCTTTCGATCCGTGTTGATCTGCGCCGTGTATATACAGATCAACACGGGCCTGAACCAAAGGTTCCACCAGCATGGTGCTTTTGCATAGATTCCGCAGGGATTCAGGCGGCAATCCGCTAAACGCGCGGGCCAAATCTGCGGATTTCTGCCGAGCAGTCATCACGATCAATCCTCGAACACATCAGCAAAGGACGCGCGGGCAAGATTGACGTTGATCACCAGAAGCGCTTCGTAGTCTTCGGGGTCAAAGGGGTCTTGCGCCGCAACGACTTCGCGGCCGAACAGCCAGGACAAGCGGCCTGCATCCAGATTGCCGCGCTCGAACGGTTCGTCGCCAAAGCATTCCCACAACGCCTGCATGAATGCCGTATCTGCGCGCCGGTCAACCGACTTGCGGTCCGAGCGGCGTTCGCGCCGGGTCAGCGGTGTAACGCCCTTGGGGTTGGCGCGACGGATGGTGAATTGAAAGTCCGAACCGGGCATACGCCCCGGAAAACCGCGATGCTTCAGCATGATGGCCCCCGGACTGCAGGGATCATGCGCGGTGTGGTTGGCGTGAGGACAGGCGCATGCGCCTGTCCCCGGCAAGTCTTACTTGTACTTGCCTGTGTATACTGGCTCAACCGAGATGGGCTCGGGTGCGACAACAACGTATTCTTCTTGCTGCTTGGGTGCGCAGGCCGAAACGGCTGCGATAAGGCCGAATGCGGCCAAAAGTGTGATGCTCTTTGACATCTAAGTCTCCTGTCACTGTATGAAGGGTCCGACACTGCCTCATGCCAATTGGACCCGGGATTTGCGGTAAGGGATACTCGGGTATTCCTTGCAAATACTTTACCGCATGCAGGTTGAATTGCATACGGGGCTCTTTCCAATCGGCAAGAATGTGACTCCAAAGTCGCAGTTCGCAGGACGCATGCAGCCCCCTGCGCAAGATGTTGTGGTTGCATCATAAAGCCTCCCAGATACAGGTGTCGCCATTTACGCGAAAAGCTTCGAAAAACTGCGTGGCGTCGGGGTCAGGTGCCCCGAATTCCGTTATACGGTCCGCCAAAGAGATCACGATCATATCGCCACTCAGCGCATACTGCGCCATGTAGGGGATCGCCAGTGTGTCACACAAGAAAGCCATATCTGGTTCCGCCTGCGCATAGGCGATCTGCCCGCCATCTCGGGCGATCTGGGGGGCTGTAAAACGAAAGCGCAGCCATGTTTCGGCACCAATCTCATCGACAAGCACTTCTTGCAGGTCGATCACCTGACCGGAGGGCACATCAATGGCCAGCACAGGCGTTGCGGCAAGGATAAGGGCGGCGGCCAGTTTCATATGGCCGCTCGCCCCGTCTTTTGCGGGCCTTTTGTCAGGTTTGATTTCAAAACCGCAGTCACGCGTGTGTCTCCTGTCGCGCCGAAAGTTTTTATGCCTTCGGCGAGGATATTTAAGAGCCAGAGAAGTTAGAGCGGGATGTTATTATGCTTCTTCCAAGGCGTCGTAGTTTTCTTGTTGCGCAACGATGCAAAGGCCCGCGCGATGCGCTTGCGGGTCGTGCGCGGCTGGATCACCTCGTCGATGAAGCCCCGTTCGGCGGCAACAAAGGGGTTGGCGAACCGCTTTTCATAATCCGCGGCATGGCTGACGATTTTCTCGGGGTCTTTGAGGTCCGCACGGTGGATGATTTCAGTCGCACCTTTGGCCCCCATCACCGCAATTTCCGCCGTCGGCCACGCGTAGTTAAAATCAGAACGCAGATGTTTGGACGCCATCACGTCATAGGCACCGCCGTAAGCTTTGCGGGTGATGACTGTCACCATGGGAACTGTTGCTTCGCCGTAAGCGAACAGCAGTTTTGCACCGTGCTTGATGACGCCGCCGTATTCCTGGCTGGTTCCGGGCAAGAAGCCAGGAACATCAACCAACGTCAGGATCGGAATTTCGAACGCATCGCAGAACCGCACAAAACGCGCGGCTTTGCGCGAACTGTCGATATCCAAGCAGCCCGCCAGCACCATCGGCTGGTTCGCGACAACCCCGACTGTGCGGCCTTCGATACGGATAAAGCCGGTCAGGATGTTCTTGGCATAGTTTTCCTGAATTTCGTAAAAATCACCTTCGTCGGCCAGCTTGTGGATCAACTCTTTCATATCATAGGGCGTGTTGGCGTTGCTGGGCACCAGCGTGTCAAGCGACGCCTCTATCCGGTCAGGTTCATCAAAGAACGGGCGGACCGGTGGTTTTTCGCGGTTGTTTGCGGGCAGGAAATCAACCAGACGGCGGACTTCGGCCAGTGCCTCGACGTCATTTTCAAACGCGGCATCGGCCACCGAAGATTTACGCGTATGGGTGGATGCACCGCCCAACTCTTCGGCGGTGACCTGTTCGTTGGTCACGGTTTTGACCACATCAGGGCCGGTCACGAACATATAGGACGTGTCTTTGACCATGAAAATAAAGTCCGTCATGGCCGGAGAATAGACAGCACCGCCCGCGCAGGGCCCCATGATCAGGCTGATCTGCGGAATCACGCCAGAGGCTTCGATGTTGCGCTGGAACACCTCGGCGTAGCCGGCAAGCGATGCAACGCCTTCTTGGATACGCGCACCACCGGAATCGTTGATCCCGATGACGGGCGCACCATTCTGAATCGCCATATCCTGAATTTTGCAGATCTTTTGCGCGTGGGTTTCGGACAGCGAACCACCAAAGACCGTGAAATCCTGGCTGAAAACATAAACCAAACGCCCGTTGATCGTGCCCCAACCCGTAACAACACCGTCGCCTGCGGGCTTTTGCTGCTCCATCCCGAAATCGGTGCAGCGGTGGGTGACGAACATGTCGAATTCCTCGAACGAGCCTTCGTCCAAGAGAAGATCAATGCGTTCGCGTGCGGTCAGCTTGCCCCGCCCGTGCTGCGCATCAATGCGTTTCTGGCCACCGCCAAGACGGGCCTCTTCGCGACGATCTTCAAGCTGTTCCAGGATATCTTTCATGACGCACCTCTGCTAGATTTGGTCCATACTAGCTTTGGAAGGCCGTCCACCCAAGCTCCTTTTAGTAAATTTGCATACTTTATACAGGATGCATCTTGCTAATTGCAAATTTGCGAAGTTATTGGAAGTGCGTAGACAAGCTACAACCATAGGCATAAATGCATTTGCATGGATGATACAAATACTGTCCGTTTTTTGGACAAAACCAGTCCCCCGCATATTTTAACGCTGATCCTGCTGTCGGGAATTGGTGCGCTGGCAATGAACATGTTCCTGCCAAGCCTGCCTGCAATGGCGGTTTATTTCGACACCGATTACGCGGTGATGCAGTTGTCTGTCCCGCTTTATCTGCTGTTCAGCGCTGGCTTGCAGCTGATCATCGGGCCTGTGTCTGACAATATCGGGCGCCGGAATGTGCTGCTGTGGGGGCTTGTGATCTTTATGGTGGCGACGGTGGGGTGCATCTATTCGCCGAACACCCAGATCTTTCTGCTGTGCCGCTGCGCCCAAGCGATCGTAGCGGTCACAATGGTGCTTAGCCGGGCGGTCGTGCGTGATATGTTCACCCAAGATAAAGCGGCGTCGATGATCGGCTATGTGACGATGGGCATGGCAGTTGTCCCGATGATATCGCCCGCAATTGGCGGCGTGCTGGATCAGGTCTTTGGCTGGCAGGCAACGTTCTGGGCCATGTTCGCGATCGGCGGCATCGTCCTTGCCGTCACTTGGTACGATTTGGGCGAAACCTCTGTCGCGTCTGGCAAAACCATGGCGCAGCAGTTCCGCGAATATCCCGAATTGCTGACCTCGCCGCGGTTTTGGGGCTATTCCATGGCGGCAGCCTGCTGTTCGGGCGCATTTTTCGCCTATCTGGGCGGCGCGCCCTTTGTGGGCAGCGAAGTGTTCGGGATGGAACCAGCCGAGCTCGGCCTTTACTTCGGGGCACCGGCCGTCGGGTACTTTGTCGGCAACTTCATCACGGCGCGCATGGCCACAAAGGTTGGCGTGAATACGTTGGTGTTGTGCGGATGCCTTGCCAATGCGGTCGGCGGATCGGTGTCGATGCTGATCTTTCTGGCGGGCTACGGCAGCCCTGTCACATTCTTCGGGATGATGACGCTTGTGGGGCTTGGCAACGGCCTGTGCATCCCCAACGCCACAGCGGGCCTTTTGTCGGTGCGTCCCTACCTTGCCGGAACCGCATCCGGCTTGGGTGGTGCGATCATGATCGGCGGCGGCGCGGGCCTCAGCATTCTGGCAGGTTCCCTTCTGTCCAAAGAAACGGGGGCCTATCCGCTGCTGTGGATCATGCTGCTGACAGCGGCGGCAGGCGTGGCGTCGATCCTTGTGGTGATCCGCCGCGAAAAGGCGCTTGGCCTGCGATAGCCCACCCCTTGCGGGGATGAATTTGCAAAGCTAGTCTTGGACCTGAATGCAAATTTGCAAAGGGCGGGATCAGCATGGCGACCCAAAAGCTTTACGCTGGCGCAAAGCTACGCGAAGTTCGCACGAAAATGGGCCATACCCAAAAGGACTTCGCTGCGAAGCTGGGTGTTTCCTTGCCCTATCTGAACCAGATGGAAAACAACAACCGGCCCGTCAGCACGACGGTGGTGTTGGCGCTCGCGTCAGAATTCGCCATGGATGTCACCGAACTGTCCAGCGGTGACGGTGAACGCCTGATCAGCGACATGCGCGAGGTGCTGTCAGACCCACTGTTCGAGGGCGACAAACTGCCCCTAGCCGACCTGCAACTTGCGGCTTCAAATGCCCCTGCCCTTGCGCGTGCTTTTATCAAGCTGCACCAAAGCCACCGCCAAACCCATGAACGGCTTGCCTCCCTAGACGAAGCCTTGGGGCGCGAGGATTCCCGCACAACGCCCAGCCCGTGGGAAGAAGTCCGCGACTTCTTTCACTATTGCGACAACTACATTGATCCGGTTGACCGTGCCGCCGAACATTTCGCCCGCTTGGCAGTCGATGCGCGCGGCCTGCAACGCAGTGCGATTGACGCGCTCAAGGCCTCCTCCATCTCTGTCAGCTTTGATGACGTCGAACCCCTACGCCGCTTTGCCCCCGAGACGCGCGTGCTGCACCTTTCCACCCGCGCGCCGCGTGAAACGCAGACTTTTCAACTGCTGCTTCAGGTCGCTTTGACGCGCCAAAATGACCTGCTTGAGGCGACACTGGACCTTGCCCGCTTCCACACCCCTGCGGCCCGCGACATCGCCAAGATCGGCTTGGCCAATTACTTTGCCGGGGCGGCCCTGATGCCCTACGCGACGTTCTTGGCCAGCGCGCAAAGCTGCCGTCACGACCTAGAGGTGCTATCGGGTAAATTCGGGGCATCAATCGAACAGGTCGCGCACCGGCTGTCGACGCTGCAGCGGCCCGGTGCCAAGGGTATTCCGTTCTTTTTTGTCCGCGTCGATCAGGCGGGCACCATCACCAAGCGCCATTCAGCCACGCGGTTGCAATTTGCGCGGTTCGGCGGGGCCTGCCCGTTGTGGAATGTGCACAGCGCCTTTGAAACGCCGGGCCGCTTTCTGCGCCAATTGGCAGAAACACCGGACGGCGTGCGCTATATTTCTTTGGCGCGCGACATCTCGAAGCCAGCGGGGCGGTTCGGGGCACCGGTACGACGCTATGCGATCTCATTGGGCTGCGAAGTGCGCCATGCCCCCGCCTTGGTCTATGCCGACGGAATGGACACCAGCCGCGCGTCGGCGTTCGAACCTATCGGGATTTCCTGCCGGATTTGCGAACGCAAGGCCTGCCATCAAAGATCGGTTCCACCGCTCGAACGCCAGCTGGTCGTCGACCCGAATCTGCGCGATGTCCTGCCCTATCAGGTCGAATGATCAACGTTTGGCCGCGCGCCACCCGGCGGCACGCGCCTCCGCACCCGTGCAGAACCAGCGTTCGCCCTTGTTGGTGCTGATACGCGTCTTTTTATAATCGCGTTGACCTTCGCTATGGTAAATTTTCACGCCTTTGGCGCTGATATTCCCTTTGATCGTGCAGCCTGTTTGGCTGGTCTTTTGAACGTGCTTTACCTGACCGGCTTTCTTTTCCGCGCGAAACGCGGCGGGACGGATCAGCTGATAGGCATGAATGCCGTGCCCGCGCTGCATTGCTGCGGCCTCAACCGCGACGTAGTCCTGTGAATATTTTGCATAGGCAAAGGCCAGCCCCCGCGCGACCAGATCCTGCCCCATATCAACGCCCGACACGGCGCAGCGTGCCACCGTGCGCCCATAGCGGTCGGTGTCGACGCGTCGGCAACTCGCCTGCCGCCCTTGGTAGGTTTTGCGTACCTGCCCCGACACCCAGTCGCCGCACAATGCCACCTTGCCGCGGCGGGACGTGCAGGTTTGATCGCCCTCGGGGGCATCAATGCCAAACAAACGGATGCGGATGCCGTTCACGTCAATCGTATCGCCATCAATGACGCGGATCGCCCCGCTTATCTTTGCCTCGACAGCAGCGGCGGGGGGCGTGATCAGGCCAAAGGCGGCCAAGACGAACAAACAGGAAACAAATTTAAACATGCCCCGCTGTGCGCCGGTTTGGGGTCCCTTTCAAGGACGAATATTAACTTCAGTTAATTTTCTATTAACATCTTATCTTCGGTTGGACACTCGCATCACCGCTGCGACGTTTCCCAATCAGGATGTATCCAAGGCGCATCGTTTGATGCTGCAAGCGGATCAAGCCCCAAAACATAGTCAGATATCTTTTCGCCCACCATGATCGACGGCCCATTCAGGTTGCCGTTTGTGATGCGTGGAAAGATCGAACTGTCGGCGACGCGCAGCCCGTCCACTCCGATCACGCGCCCTTGGGGATCGACAACGGCATCTGGATCAGATGCACGACCCATCCGGCAGGTGCCACAGGGGTGGTAGGCGGATTCCGCATGCTCACGGATAAAGCTGTCCAGTTCCGCATCGGTTTGCAGTGCGGCACCGGGCTGGATTTCGTGTTTGACGAAAGGCTTGAATGCGTCTTGGCCGAAAATCTCGCGGGTCAGGCGGATACAATTGCGAAACTCCTCCCAGTCCTTGTCCTGCGACATGTAGTTGAAAAAGATCTTTGGATCATCCGCAGGATCGCTGGACGCCAATGTGACGGCCCCGCGCGAGGTGGACCGCATCGGGCCAACATGGGCCTGAAACCCATGCCCTTCAGCTGCGGCTTGGCCATCATAGCGCACCGCGATCGGCAGGAAATGATACTGGATATCAGGGTATTTGATACCGGGTTTGGACCGGATAAAGGCGGCCGATTCAAACTGGTTCGACGCGCCCATGCCAGTTTTGGTGAACAACCACTGCGCCCCGATCACCGCCTTCGAGAAGACATTCCAGTGCTTGTAGAGCGTGATGGGCTGGCTTGCCGCCAT
>NZ_JBFEKM010000032.1:0-27791 GCF_041552635.1 Sulfitobacter sp. | reverse complement strand
TTCCACCCGCAATCAGCGCCACAGTCGGAATTTCGCTAAATGTCGACCCGATCAACAGGACCACCAGCACGCATACCAAAAAACCCGCGCCTCAGGTGCTGAAGGCGCGGATGTTTATCCCAACGAGGGCGATAAGCTGTCCACGCCGGACGTTCTGGTGCTTGCCAAAGCACTTAGCGTGTCGCGCTGACCTGACATAACAAGGAATCTGACATGGCCACATTGACCGCTGATCTATCGATGATGATCCCGGGTAACGGGCTAACGCTGCTGGACGAACTAGATCTTGACCCGGCCCTAATTGAGGACATGCCCCAAGAAGACCGTGATGATCCTGACGGGTTCGTGGCCCTGTCGCGTGGCGGCGCGTTCATTTTGCTTGAAGATACGCTATACGCCCTGCTGCACCATTTCACCGCGACGTTGCCAGCGGCGGTGCATGCCGGTGAAAACAGCGTCTATAAATTCCAATCAGCGCCGTCGGAACTCAGCGTGATCCTTGAGGACGACACTGCTGTGCTGAACCATGACGGGTTAAAAACCATCAGCTTGCCCGTGTCAGAACTGCTGACTGTGTTGGACCAGATCACCGAGGATGCGCAACAGATGGAAGATATTCTTGACCTCGAAAGTGCCTAAACCGACGGGCAACTGCGCGGATTAGGCACTTTGGCGATCCCCAAGGCGGCCCGTTTGAATGGCCGTTATCGCGGCAGCCGCCGTTTTGCCAACAGACATCTCAGGCTTGCTGCAGTCCGATCAGATATCTTTGCGACCGTCAGTACTGCTTTGAAAAATTGGTAAAAATAGCCCTATAGATGTGCCACCCGGATCAGACTGAACTGACAACCCGCCCCCGAATTCGCGCAACATTCCCGCCACCATAGACAACCCAAGCCCGGTGCCTTTGCCGACGGGTTTGGTGGTAAAGAAAGGGTCGATCACGTTCGACATAATGTCGGGTGGAATCCCGTGACCGGTATCCGACACGGTGATCTCGGCATAGCCCCCCGGAGCAAGCTTGGATCCGTCTGTCATCGGGCTGGGTGCTGTGATCTGTTTCTGTTTCGCACTCAGTTTCAGCACGCCACCTTGGGGCATGGCATCAACACTGTTGACGATCAAATTGATCAATCCAGAAAGCAATTGCCCCCGGTCAGCAAGCACTTCAAGCTCCGGATCAAAGACCTCGATCTCAAATGCCACCGATGCAGGTATCAAGCGACTGGTAAGCGTCTCAAGCTCCGAGAACGCATGCTGAAGATCAACCTTGGACATGTTCGGCTTTTGCATGCGTGCAAAAATCAAAAGCTGTTTCACAGTTGTCGCGGCCTGCCTTGCGGCAATGAGCGCATTTTCCAGATCCACCTTCTGCTCGCGCGGATCTTCGGAAAGCTGGATCAGCTCAAGACTGCCAATGATCGCGGTGAGGTTGTTGTTGAAATCATGCGCGACCCCCCCCGCCAATTGACCTATGGCTGCCATCTTTTGGGCCTGATGCGCCTGAAGTGCTGCTGCTTCGCGGCTAAGCCGCATGCGCTGCGAAACACGCAGGCTTTGATAAAAATAATAGACCAACCCGATCAATGCCAACGCCACCCCGACAAAATCCAGAGGTTTGCTATAATTTTGAAGGAATGAAAAATAGACCATGACGCCCATGCCGACCACGGCAACAATCTGCACATTCTGATAGATCAACAGGGTATCGGCGCGCCGCACCAGAAACAGCAACTGCGCGGCGATCAATACACCTCCGACCATCGCGATCGCGTCTCGATTGCCACAGAACATCAGCGTTGGCAGCCAGCAATAGGCCACCTGCAGATTGAAAAATAACAGCGCGGCAACAACGACTTCGTACCGCGCAACAAAGCTTTTTCGCGATGTTATAAAATGCGCATGTGCCCAAAAGGAAACAAGAAAGTAGCCTGCCCAGATGAGGGCACTGATCCACCCGGTAGACAGGAAAATCAACACACCGGCCAGGGCAATCGCACTAAGCCGTATCCCTGGCTCGAACGGTTCGCCGAACTCCAATTCTCTCAGTCGTTCGAATTCCGAAGCATAGTTAAAAGCATCGCTTTTCATAATCGAACCCATAATTACAATCATGTATGCGCGATCCGCGCGAAAATTTTTCTGATTTAAGGCCAACGCCAAAACGGCATATCAGGACCTGCTAGATTCAAGTGGGACAAAATTAGGTCCGCCAAATTTCGCGAAAACCACAATTGAAACCTGCCCGTCTTTGCAAACTACACTTTCGCATGCAGTGCGAACAGACTTCTCGGTACATTTCCGGATCATTTGATCGATGGCAGTGCCCCCAATGACACCATTATGTGCGACAAGTCTGCACCAGCAAACATATTGACCAGGACTATATTCAAGCGTCGCCTTGGGCTGCACGTTCCGCTGCATCTGCTTTTCTTTATGCAAAAGGTGCACCATAAGGCCCGAAAAAGGTGGAAATTCAGGATTTACACCTAGCTTGTACACAACTGTTTAATGCGAAAGAGAACCATCATGCCAAAGTTATCTGTGCCCCCCTCAAGCTGTTTCGCTTTTGTGCAGGCAAGTTTGGTCATGATCTTTTTCGCCCTGATGCCAATGGCGGCGCAGTCGCAGTCTTTGTTTACCACCCAAAGCAGCGAACCGGCGAATACCAATGCCGATACTGCTAGCGGAAACGGGACTGGCACGGGGGCCGATACGACGCCGCTTTCCACGCTGCTAGAGGTGCTGAAAGACGATGCCGCCCGCGCTGCCCTTATTGCAGATCTTGAAAAGACCGTCACACCTCAGGCTGCAACCGAAACCGCCCCTGTCGTTGCGCAAAGCCCATCTGAAAGCGGCAGCCAGGGCATCTCAATCGGGCGGCGCATTGCGTTGCAAACCCAGCAGATCGGTGAGGAAACGATTGCGACCGTGCAATCCTTCTGGACCTCGCTTCAGGGCGGCGGCGGGGTTTTCTCGGGCTTAAGTGGTGCCGAAATTTCAGTATTGGTTCAGGCTATTCCCGGTCTGCTTACCGTAATCGCCATCACGATTTTCTTGTTCGTCGTCCTGCGCCGTCTTGCTCGGGGTCTTTATGCCCGCATGGGCCGCCGTGCTGAAAACGTTGGCATTATCCCCTCTATCGGGCTGTTTATCGGCTCCAACATCCTCGACGCTCTTATCGTCTTGCTGGCATGGGCGGCGGGCTATCTGATCACCATCCTTGCAGTGGGCGATTTTGGACAGATCGGTATCCGCCAGTCCTTGTACCTGAATGCGTTTTTGCTGGTTGAAATGACCAAGGTGATCATCCGGTCGTTCTTGTCTCCCGTGGCATCTGGCCTGCGCATTGTGCCCGTCAGTGACGCAGCCGCGCGTTCATTGACGCGTTACCTTAGCATTGTCGTCAGCGTGTTGGGCTATGGCCAATTGCTGATCGTGCCCATCGTCAACCAAAGCGCCAACATGGCTGCGGGCGCTGGTGTGTCGGCGCTTTTGTCAGTGATTGTCCTGCTGTATTTCGTCTATATCGTGCTGCGCCGTCGCAAGGACGTAACCCGCTGGCTGAAGAACGAGACCGATCCAGCCGTCGCCGAAGATGCGGTTGGCGTTGATCCCGCAGCCATCGAAAAGGCGCGCCGCAGCGTTGTTATTCGCACGTTGCACGGGGTAGCGCAAATCTGGCACTGGTTCGCATTGGTCTATATTGCGGTCATGTTCATCGTCGTGATGACCCAGCCTGCGGATGTGACATTGAACGCGCTTGTGGCTTCGGGCAAGATTCTTGCGGCCCTGATTATCGCGGCGTTAATATCGGGCTGGCTGGCGCGGACAGTGCACAGCGGCATTCCGTTGCCCGATGATATCAACGCGAAACTGCCCCTGCTTGAACGGCGCATCAACACATTCGTGCCACGCGCCTTCAGCTTGCTGCGTCTTGCACTGCTTTTGGGGGTATTGATCTTCACCCTTGATGTGATCGGCATGATCGACGTCAGAAGCTGGCTCGAAAGTCAGGTTGGTTTGGCCTTTACCGCCGCGATCATCTCGGTGGGGCTGATCCTGACGGTATCCTTTGGTCTGTGGCTGGCACTGACCTCATTCGTTGATTATAAACTGAACCCCGAATTTGGCGGCATCCCATCTTCCCGCGAGACAACTTTGCTGACGTTGCTGCGCAACGCAGTGACCATCGCGCTGGTGATCCTTACGCTGATGTTTGTGCTCAGCGAGATCGGGCTTGATATCGGGCCACTGCTGGCCTCGGCCGGGGTCTTGGGTCTGGCGATTGGTTTCGGGGCGCAAAAGATGGTGCAAGACATCATCACCGGTGTTTTCATTCAGTTCGAAAACGTCATCAACGTCGGTGATGTGATCACCGTCGGCGGCACCACAGGCACCGTTGAAAAGCTGTCTGTGCGGTCCGTATCCTTGCGCGATGTGCAGGGCGTGTTCCACATGATTCCGTTTTCCACCGTGGATATGGTCAGCAACTACATGCGTGGTTTTGCCTATACCGTCACGGATATGGGCATCGCGTATCGCGAGAATGTCGAAGACGCCAAGCAGGCCATGTTCGACGCATTCGAGCGCATGGTGGCAAATGAACCCGACATCGCCGCAAACATTATCGGAGAGCTGGAGTGGTTTGGCGTGCAGTCGCTGGGCGACAGCGCCGTGGTGTTGCGCACACGGATCAAGACCGATCCGGGCAAGCAGTGGGGCATTGGCCGCATGTTCAACGGCTACCTCAAGGTGGTCTTCGACGAGCGCGGCATCGAGATCCCTTTCCCGCAGCAGACCATCTGGCTCGGCGAAAACAAGGACGGCACCACGCAGCCGTTCAAGATCGAAGGGCCCGAGACCAAGACATCAAAGCCCGAGACCAAAACGCCCACCAAGAAGATCAAAGCGGACGACGTCCCCGACAGCGGCGACGCGGATGCCGACGGGGCTGCCGACCGCTAAGGCACCTCGCACCAAACACAAAAGGCCCCCGGTCAGGTCATGACCGGGGGCCTTATTTACGTCTGCAAAGCGGTTCTTACAGGACCGCTTCGATCAGATATGGCCCCTTAGTCGCCAGACCGGTCTCAATCGCCAGTTCAAGCGCCGCGCAATCGCTGACCTGCGTGGCCTCGACACCCATCGATTGCGCCATCTCGACGAATTTCAGCGTCGGCTGGTCCAACGACAGCATGTCCATCGCCTTGGGGCCTGCGTTGGTGACACCGACATTGGTCAGCTCTCCGCGCAGGATCTTATAGACGCGGTTTGCAAAGATCACGATCGTCACGTCCAGCCCTTCACGCGCCATCGTCCACAGGGCCTGAACCGTGTACATCGCACTGCCATCTCCGACCAATGCCAGAACCTTACGGTCCGGGCAGGCCACGGCGGCACCGATGGCAACCGGCATGCCATACCCGATAGAGCCGCCACAGTTGTTCAACCACGTATGTTTCGGGGCACCAGCCGTGGCAGGGAAAAAGCTGCGGCCGGTGGTGATCGCTTCGTCCACGACAATTGCGTCTTCCGGGATTGTGCGGCCCAGAACATCTGCGATGCCGCCGGGGTCCAGCGGGCCGGTGGGTTTGTCTGGCGTGACGCTTTGCGCGACATGGGCGGGGGCGGTATCGGTCGCGCCCGTGCCATCGCAAATCGCGGTCAGGGCACTGGCGATATCCTGCGATGTCTTGCACAGGTCAATGATATTTGCACCGTCAGCGGTCAGGATCGCGGGCTTGCCCGGATAGGCGAAAAAGCCGATTGGTGCACGCGCGCCGATCAGAACGATACGTTTGTAAGGCTTCAACGCCTCAAGCGCCTGATCAATCGGGTAAGGGACGCGGTCGATGGCGACGCGCCCTGCCCCGCGCTCCAGCCTCGCGTTCGACCATTCGCTTAGCAGCTTGCAGCCTGTCTTGGCCGCGATCCGGCCCGCGATCACCAGCATGTCTTCGGTCAGGGCAGCGCCGCCCAGCAGCAGCAGACTGTCTGGTCCGGACAAGGCCGCGATGGCATCCTCCAGCGCCGATGCGTCAAACGCGGGTCGCGGATCAACCGGGATCGCTGCGGCGACTTCGCCACCTTCGTTCCATGCGGTGTCGCTGGGCAGCATCAAGGTCGCCACCTGACCGGGGGCGATGTTTGCGGCATGAACGGCCTTGGCCGCGTCCGCGCCCACATGGGTCGCGGACAGGGACGTATGCACCCAATGCGACACGGGCCGCGCAATCCCTTCGATGTCCGACGTCAGCGGCGCGTCCAGTTCAATATGGCTGACCGCGTGTTCGCCGACGATGTTGACCACACCGGAGCCCGCCTTTTTCGCGTTGTGCAGGTTCGACAGCCCGTTCGCCAAACCGGGCCCAAGGTGCAGCAGCGTGCAGGCAGGCTTGCCCGCCAGCCGGAAATAACCATCGGCGGCACCGGTCGCCACGCCTTCTTGCAGGACAAGTATCGACCGCATGCCGGGCACATGGTCAAGGGCGGCAACAAAGTGCATCTCGGAGGTGCCGGGGTTGGTGAAACAGGTGTCCAGCCCGCTATCAAGCAGGGATTTCACAAGGCTTTCTGCGCCGTTCATCGGCGGGGTGTCGGTTGCGTCGCTCATGACTTTTTCCTTTGGATTAACGGACCGCATCTGCCCAATAAGGGATGCGCAATTCTTTCTTGAGGATCTTCCCGATGGAACTGCGGGGCAGCACATCGCGGGCCTCAACGGCGGACAAGCGTTGGCTTTTGCCCAACTTCTCGTTGGCGTCGGCGCAGACCTGATCGGCAGTCCGCGCAGCACCTTCGCGCAGCACGACCAAGCCCAAAGGCGTCTCGCCCCAGGCGTCAGAGGGCACACCGATCACGGCGGCGTCGGTCACGTCGGGGTCAGCCAGCAGCACCAGCTCCAGATCATCGGCATAGATGTTCAACCCGCCCGAGATGATCATGTCCTTCTTGCGGTCCGACAGGATCAGGAACCCGTCTTCGTCAAACCGGCCCATATCGCCGGATCTGAAGTAAATCTGCCCTTCGGCATTGCGCCAGATATAATCAGCCGTCAGATCATCCCGACCGAAATAGCCCGCCATCATGGTGGGGCCGCGACCGCAAATCTCTCCGACCGCGCCCTTTGGCACCTCGTTTCCGGCCTCATCAATCAGGCGGATATCGTTGCCGGGGGCCAATTGGCCCACCGTGTGCAGCTTGTCAGGATGTTCTGCGGAATTCAGCACTGTGACGCCGCCGCCTTCGGTCAGACCGTAATATTCAAGCAGCTTGCCAGGGAACCGCGCTAGCACATCTGCCTTGACGTCAGCGCGCAAGGGCGCAGAGGTCGAAAACTTGACCCGCATGGACGACAGATCGAACTGGTCAAAATCAGGCACATCCATAATGCGTTTGTATTGCACCGGCACCAGCATGGTGTGGGTGATCTTCTCGCTCTGGACGATCTCAAGATAGCCCCGCGCATCGAATTTCGGCATCAGATAGACCGTCGATCCTCCGAAAAGCGTCGGCAGGAACGAAACAATCGTCGTGTTCGAATACAGCGGCGTCGACAGCAGCGTTCGCGCGTTATCGTCATAGCCGTTGGGCGACACGCGGTCCATCTGGGCGGCGCGCATCCAATGGTTATGCAAGATACCCTTGGGCGTGCCGGTCGTGCCCGACGAATAGATCAGGTTGAACGCATCGGACATGTCGATGGCGATCTCGGGGTCGGTGTCGTCTGCCCCTTGCACGGCGCGTTCGAAAGGCTGGAACGCATCATGGTCAAAATCAATCGCAAAGCGCGAGATATCCAGATCAGTAACAAACCCTTCCACCAGCCCAAGATATTGCTCTGCCACGAAAATCGCTTTGGCCCCGCAATCGGTCAGCATCTTTTTCAGCGCATCTGGCGACGCCATCGTTGACAAGGGGGTCACACAGGCCCCAGCCCGCAAAATGCCCATAAAAAGTTCCGCGTAGGGGATCGAATTGGGCGAGATGATCGCAATATTGTCGCCCTTGGCCACACCCATAGACAGCAGCAGATTGGCGATCTTGTTGATCCGCTGATCGAACGCGCCCCATGTCACCGTGCGCCCGTCGCATACCAGCGCCGGTTTTTCCGGATCAACCTTGGCGTTGTCGCGGACCCTTTCAACAATGGTTTGGGTGGGCGGCGTTGCGGAAACTGGCGGATTGATCGATAGCATTTGACGGTCCTGATCTGGGTCTGTGGTAACCGCGCAAGATTGTTGCGCAGGCCATTGCAGAAACAGTTGTAGCGATCAGATTTAAATGTGCAAATGGATGTATCTTAAACGGCGGCTTTTTTCAGCTCGGTATAGGCGTCGTGTTGGGATAAAAACACCTTGCCTGTTAGATCCGAGATGAAATGCTGTTTTTGCAACCGGTCCATCACCGGGCCTTTGACCTCGGACAGGTGCAGCTTGATCCCCATATCTTTCAGGCGCGCATTGATCGCCTCAAGGGATTCCAGCGCGCTAAAGTCGATCTCGTTCACCGCCGAGCACATAAGCACCACATTCTTGATCGGCGCGTCCCCAGCCAGACGGTCATATAGATAGTCCTCGAGGAAACGGGCGTTGGCGAAATATAGGCTCTCGTCAATGCGCAGGGTCAGCAAGGTCGGGTCGGTTTCAACCTTGTGACGGTGGATATTGCGGAAATGCTCAGTGCCCGGCACCAGCCCGACCTCAGCGATATGCGGTTTGGTGGTTTTGTAGAGGTGCAGCATGATCGACAATACGACCCCGCAGGTCACACCCAATTCGACACCACTGCCCAAGGTCACCAGCATGGTGGCCAGAACGGCGGCAAAATCGGCCTTGGAATAGGCCCATGCTTTCCTGAGAATGCTGAAATCGACCAGCGTCAGCACGGCAACAATGATTGTCGCCGCCAGAGTCGCTTGCGGCAGGAAAAACACCAGCGGCGTCAGGGCAAGGGCGGCGATAGCCAGCCCGACCGCAGTAAAGGCACCGGCAGCTGGCGTTTCAGCACCTGCGTCAAAGTTCACAACAGAACGCGAGAATCCCCCGGTGACCGGAAAACCGCCGGTAAATGCAGCGCCGAGGTTGGCGGTGCCCAAACCGATCAGTTCCTGATCCGGATTGATCCGTTGGCGTTTCTTGGCCGCCAAAGTCTGCGCGACCGAAATTGATTCAACAAATCCGATCACGGAGATCAGGATCGCAGGCAAAAGCAACGCGCCCATCAAATCGAACGAGAAATCAGGCAGCGTCAACGGCGGCAGGCTTTGCGGGACAGCGCCGACAACCCGCACACCGTGGTCGGAAAGCCCGAATAGCCAAACAAACAGCGTGGTGACAACCACCGCAGCAACGGGGCCAGCCTTGGTGGCCACGTCCGCAGCACCCGCGCTGAATCCCTTGGATTTCAACAACGGTTTCATGCCCTTGCGTACCCAGAACAGAAACGCCGTAGCGGACACGCCAATTATAACCGTGATCCAGTTGGTATCGCCCAGATGGGTGAAAATAGAATGGAGCAGGTCAAGCAGGTTCTCGCCCGATGCGCTGATGCCAAGGATATGTTTGATCTGGCTGGCTGCGATAATGACGCCCGAAGCGGTGATAAAGCCCGAAATAACCGGATGCGACAGGAAATTAGCCAAGAACCCCAGCTTGAAAACACCCATGGCCAGCAGAATGGCACCCGACAAAAACGCCAGCGTCAAGGCCGCGACGGCATAGCCCATCGTGCCTTGGTCGGCGATATTGCCAAGCGCCGCAGCGGTCATCAACGACACCACCGCCACCGGCCCCACGGCCAACGCGCGGCTGGTCCCGAACACAGCATAGAGCAGGATCGGCACGATAGACGCATAAAGCCCCGCCTCGGGCGGCAATCCGGCCAGCAACGCATAGGCCAGCGATTGCGGGATCAGCATGATCGTCACGATCAATGCGGCGATCAGGTCGTTGGACAGTGTCGCCTTGCTATAAGTGCGGCCCCAATCAAGGATCGGCAGGTATTTCCGGAGGTTCTTTGGCATTATGCGCCGACTTTCAAAAATGGGGGCTGCAAGGGCAAGCCCCCCACCCCGTGGCCTGTTCTAAAGACCGTTAACCGGCACCTTGAGCATCACATTACCGTCCTTGTCCCTCGGCATGTGGCCAGCGCGCATGTTCACCTGCAACGACGGGATAATCAGTTTGGGCATGCCAAGCTCCGCGTCGCGGGCAGTCCGGAAGTTGATGAATTCCTCGCGGGTTTTGCCAGCGCCAACGTGAATGTTGTGGGCCTTTTCGTCGCCAACTGTGGTTTCCCATGCAATGTCGCGGCCGTTGGGCCCATAGTCGTGGCACATGAACAGGCGCATGTCGTCCGGCAGGCTTAGCACCTTTTGGATGCTGTCGAACAGCACGCCAGCGTCGCCGCCTGGGAAATCGGCACGGGCCGACCCACCATCGGGCATAAACAACGTGTCGCCGGTAAAGGCCGCATTGCCCATCACATGCACCATGCAAGCTGGTGTGTGACCGGGCGTATACATGGCAAAGCAGGTCATCCCGCCGATCTGGTAGGTGTCGCCATCCTTGAACAACGCATCAAATTGCGATCCGTCGCGCTGGAATTCAGTACCCTCGTTAAAGATTTTGCCAAAGGTTTCCTGCACCACCATGATCTTTTCACCGACGCCTATTTTCCCGCCCAGCTTTTGCTGGATATAGGGCGCGGCTGACAGGTGGTCGGCGTGGACATGGGTTTCAATGATCCACTCAAGCTTCAGCCCCTTGCCTTCGACCTCGGCAATCAGGGTATCGGCGTGTTCAAAGGTGATGCGCCCCGCCGCGTAATCCATATCCATGACGGAATCGACAATCGCACAGGATGTCGAATTTGGGTCGCGCACGATATAGCTGATCGTGTTGGTTGCAGGGTCAAAATATCCTGTCACCTCTGGGGTAACGTCCATATTCACGGGATAGTCTGTCAACGTCATATCCTCCGGTAGGGGCACCCACCGCGCTGGTAACAAAGCTTGCGCAGGGGTATTTTTTCAGACATATTCATACTATGGAATTTTTAAATTGGGAAGTGGGTTATGCTGAGAAATAGACGCGACTTCATGCTGCAAGGTGTCGCAGCCAGCGCATTGATAGGGCTGCCTAATTTTTTGCATGCGCAGATGTCGATTGGTGAAATGACGTTAGACGTGGTCGATGACGGTCATCTGACGCTTCCCGGCAGTTTCATCTTTGAATACATGCCCAAGGATGAACTGATGCCGATCCTTGATCGCTTTGGTCAGGATTATGACGAGCTGACGCCCCCCTGCAACCTAAGCCTTTTGCGCGGCGACGGCCGTGTCGTCCTGTTTGACGCAGGATCAGGGTCGGAATTCATGCCAACCGCGGGCAAGATGCTGGATGCGCTGGATGCCCTTGGTGTCGCCCCCGAAGACATCACCGATTTGGTGTTCACCCACGGCCATCCTGACCACTTGTGGGGCGTGCTGGATGATTTCGGGGATGCGATGTTCACCAACGCGACCCACCATATTGGACAGGCCGAATGGGACTATTGGACCGATCCGAACACTGTGAACACCATAGACAGCGGCCGTCAGGCTTTTGCTATCGGGGCCGAGCGACGCTTGCAGGTTGTGGCAGACCGGATGCAGTTCTTTAACGATGGCGACGAAGTGTTGCCCGGTGTCGGCGCACGCATGACCCCCGGCCACACCCCCGGCCACATGGCGTTCGAGGTCCGTGCCGGCAACAATGCAGTGATGATTGTGGGCGACAGCATCGGCAACGATCACATCGCACTGGCGCGGCCCGCTTGGGAATCAGGATCAGATCAGGACCCGATTTTGGGGGCTGTGACCCGCACGGGGCTGATCAATGATCTGGCCGCCGCACAAATGCCCATCGTCGGGTTTCATCTGGGCCAAGGCGGTCTTGGCCGGATCGAGAAATCGACAGACGGTTTTGTCTTTGTAGCGCAGGGTTAAGATATGAAAATCCTCGGATGTGTCGTTGCCCTGATTGCCCTGCCCGTTCTTCCGGCCTTTGCCAGTGAAGACATCCCCGATCAATATCCCGCTTCGGTATTGTATTCAAAACCCGTTGAATTCATCCCCGGCGTGTTTTCCGCCATCGGGGCCACCGCGCCACCGACCTATGAAAACGCAGGTCACAACAACAACCTAAGCTTCATCGTGACCGGCGACGGCGTCGTGGTGATCAACAGCGGCGGTTCGTACCAGTTGGCCAAGGCGCTGCATAACGAGATAAAGAATATCACCGAACAACCGGTCAAGCTGGTGTTCAATGAAAACGGCCAAGGTCACGCAATGCTGGGCAACACCTATTGGGCGGAACAGGGCGTCAAGATCGTGGCGCAGACAGAGGGTGCAGAGGCCTTTGCCGAAGAAGGTCTTGCGTCGCTTCGTGCCGCTAAATCAGGCCTTAAGGAACGCGCCGACGGCACAGATTTGACCCCGCCAACCGAAACATTCGATGATGAATATATCGTCGACATGGGCGGTTTCCACATCGAGGCGCTGCATCTGGGCCCCTCACACAGCCCCGGCGATATCGTTGTCTGGCTGCCCGAACAAAGCCTCGTGATTGCGGGCGATATGGCATTTCACGAACGGATGCTGCCGATCTTTCCCGACACGCTGACCGATGAATGGCTGGAAACCTGGGACGGCCCATTTGAGGCGCTTAACGCCACCTACGTCATTCCCGGCCACGGGCATCCGACGAACATGGCGCAGGTCCGTAGATACACCAAAGGGTATCTGGAATATTTACGCGGCAAGATTGCGGATCATCTGGACGCAGGCGGGACACTGGCCGACGCATATTACGTCGACCAATCGCCCTACGCCCATTTGGATACGTTTGAAGAATTGGCCACCAAGAATGCGGGCCGCCTTTTTGAACAGATGGAATTCGAGTAGGCTTAAAGCCCGTCAGCTGCGCTTTTCACGATTTCATCCAGAAAAGCCTGAACCTCTTGCATCGGCCCTTCGGGGTAGGTGCGATAGCCGATCGCGACCTCGCCCTGCGTATCCGTTACGAAGATGCCATAAGGGCAATGGGCGATGTTTGCCGGGTCTGCTTCCATCACCTTGCGAGACAGCACAGCAGAGCAGAACAGGAAAACGTCGGCAGATTTGAAAATCTCGATATCGCTGCCGACGTCGGCAGCGGTCCGGTTCAGCATCTCGCCGGTGTGGCTGACGTAATCAATGACCAGCCCTTTGCCGATGATCGCATTTTCGACCGCGAATGTCGCGTCTTCAAAACTGCCATCATACGGATAAGAGACCATCTGATCCTGTGCCGCCAAAGGTGCAGCGGCCAGAGAAAGTAAAAGGGCACCAAGGGGAAGTTTCATCTTATGCATCCTTTCGGGTTAGGGGAATCGCAGAACCGGTATGATCCTGCCTGTCCCTTTTAGTGAGCCTAACAGCGATACCGCGTGATGACCAACCACCAGATTGGTCATGGGGTTCCTGGGGCGGCACATTTGCCGGCCAGTATGCAAAATGGACTGGCCCGCCCGCCTAAGTCGCCTGCAACCTATGTGAATCCACCTGCCACGGCTTTAATCAAGCCATGGCAGGCGGCGTGTCACCAAACGCACGCGCGCCTACTGGTCCGAGAACGTCGCCAGATATGCGATGACTGCGGCGATATCATCCTCTTTCTTCAAACCGGC
This sequence comes from Sulfitobacter sp., assembly GCF_041552635.1. Classification (GTDB taxonomy): domain Bacteria; phylum Pseudomonadota; class Alphaproteobacteria; order Rhodobacterales; family Rhodobacteraceae; genus Sulfitobacter. The sequence continues at coordinate 14,078 of NZ_JBFEKM010000032.1, read as the reverse complement.
AAAGCCCATCTTAGTGCCTTTGATGTATGCTTTGGGACCGGCAAGGAATTCGGCAAGGGTTTCTTCGTTCCAGACCAAACCTTCTTCGGCTTTTGACATCAAGGGCTTGGAGTATTTGAACCCGTCGATATGACCAGCAGAAGCCCCGATCACACCGTTCAGGATAGGGCCAGAGCGGTTCTTGGCACCATCACCGACTTGGTGGCAGGCTTTGCACTTGCGAAACACCTTTTCGCCATCCGCGATCAACGCCGGGTCTGCTGCTGCCACTTCGGGCTCTGGCGCGGACTCTTCCTGTGCCGCAACTGCAGCAGGTTCTTCGGCTGCAGCTTCGGTTGTTTCCTCTTGCGGGGTGACGTCCAATACCAGCGCACGCATTGTGACTTCGACGCTGTCTTTGCAGTCGGTCATGCAAGGCTCACCAGACCAGATCGAAACCTCTGTTTCCATCCGGTTGTCCACAATGAACCCGTCAGCATTCGGCATTTCAACATCAAGGAACGAATCCTTGGACAAGACGAAATCATCCTCGATCAGGTCGTTGGAATACAAAATATATGCCACAATCGCATAGGTTTCGTCTGCAGTCAGCGTGCCCGCATTTCCGTAGGGCATCGACCGGCGGATGTAGTCAAAGCTGGTGGACAGATAGGGCCAGTAAGACCCGACCGTTTTCAGCGGGTCTTCGCGGTCAAGCGTGCCCATACCACCAGCCAGTTTAGGCCAGTTATCAATGCCTTCAGCAAAGTCGCCGTGACAGGCTGCGCATTTCGCAGCAAAGATTTCTTCGCCTACAATTGCATCCCCTTGGCCTTCGGGCAGGCCTGTGCCATCGGGGTGCACGTCCATATTCCAAGCGTCTATTTCCTCTGGCAGGGCAGCTCGGCCCAAGCCATATGTCTGCGCTAACGCGGGCATCGCCAGCATCGCGGCAACAGCGCCGATGGAGAATGATTTAAGAAACTTCGACATTTTCAGCCTCCCCGTTCGGGCGCACCCACCAGGTTTGAATACAGTTGTTGTGATAGATGGAATTGAGCCCGCGGACCTCGCGAAGTTGCGTTTTGGTCGGCTGCACATATCCGGTGTCATCCATTGCGCGGCTTTGCAGGAACATCTCTTCGCCGTCCCAATCCACATCAAGGTAGAACCGGGTCAGCGCCATTTTCTCACCGGGTTTGGCAAGCCGCGCGGTTTCCCATGTTTTGCCGCCGTCTTTGGAGACATCGACGCGGGTGATCGCGCCGCGCCCTGACCATGCAAGGCCGGAAATAACCAGCGGCCCTTTGCCATGAGTAATCGGCGATTGCGGGCTGGGAGAGGTGACGACCGATTTCGCGTCCATCTCCCATGTCCATTTGCGGCTGATGCCATTCGCAAGCGTATCGGTGTACTTGCTTGTTTCCTCACGGCTTTCGACGGGGGCATCCATGACCTCGATCCGGCGGATCCACTTGACCCACATGTTGCCTTCCCAGCCGGGGACGACAAGACGCACGGGATAGCCATGTTCCTTGCGCAGCGCCTCTCCGTTGGCTTTGAAGGCGACCAACACATCATCCAGCGCTTTTTCCATCGGAATAGAACGCCCGTTCGACGATGCATCTGCACCTTCGACATAGACCCATTTGCCCGCAGTGTCATAACCCGCTTCTTCAAGCAGGGTGCGCAGCGGCACGCCGGTGTATTCCATGTTGTGGATCATACCGTGGGTAAACTGCGCGCCATTCAGCTGCGCGCCGGCCCATTCCATGCCTGTGTTGGCCGCACATTCCAGAAAATACGTGTGGTTTTCGCGCGGAAAGCGTTCGAGATCAGCGTAAGTGAACACAAGCGGACGATCGACCAAGCCGTTGATCATCAAACGGTAATCTTCCTTCTTCAGCTCGATCGCACCCGAATGGTGCCGCTCGAAGGCGCAGCCCTGAGGGGTGATTGTGCCATCCAGCGCATGGATCGGCGTGAAATTGATCGAACTCACCGTATCGGCCGTCAGCCACTCTACATTGCGACGGATCACATCGTCTTCGAACTTGATCGGCAAACCATAAGGCGTGGCGTCAACGCCGTCGCCAAAGGACTGCGCCCATTCCTGCGTTTCAGTGATCAGCGGATCAGGCGTTGCCGCGCGTGCAGAACCAGCGGCGAGTGCGCCAACCCCGGCAGTTGCGGCACCGCGCAGGAACGCACGGCGGTTTGTTTTCTTGACTTCAAAGGTGTCTGACATGACAAAACCTTCCTTTGGTTGAATGCAGGCGTTAAACGCCGTCGACTGTTACACTGGTATTTTCGGCAAGCGACACGGTGCCCAATTTGCGGATGTGGCTTTCGACCACGTCCCAGATCGGCGGACCTTCGGTGCCTTGGTTGACGCTGGCCCAACCAGCAATCTGGTAGGACTTGGCTGGGTCGATCAGTTCGCCCGTCTTCAACAGGGTCATTTCCGTGATGCGGCTACCTTGCGGCTTGGTCACATCAATGCGGTAACCAAGGCCGCCGGTGCGCACCATGTCACCGCCCTGCTGGTAATAGGGATCAGGGTTGAACAGGTTATCAGCCACATCTTCCAACACGACATGCAGGAATTCGCCTGTCATTTCGGTCCGATAAGCTTCGGGATAGGTCATAGAGGTGACATTCCAGATGTCTTCGCGGGTGATTTCCTGACCGGGCAGAATGGATGGCCCCCAACGCACGCCGGGGCTAAGCGCGATGTCGGCCTCCCGTTCAGAAAGCAGCGCATCGCAGATCAAATCATCCCACGAGCCGTTAAAGTTGCCGCGGCGGTAAAGCAGCGTGTCGTCAGCCGTTTTGCCGATAACTTCGCTAAGTTGGTCAGCATAAGGTGCGCGCTGTTCGTCGATCAGCGCAGTGATCGCCTGATCGGGTTCAATCACGTCCGAGAAAATCGGGATCAGCTTGTGGCGGAAGCCCATCATCCGGCCATTTTGGACATCCAGATCAACGCGGCTAACGAACTTACCGTTAGAGCCCGACGCGACGATGATCGTTTCGCCGATCAATACAGGTTCCGGCAGCGCGTCATGGGTGTGACCAGACAAGATCACGTCAATACCTGTAACAACACCCGCCATCTGCTTATCAACATCGAAACCATTGTGGCTTAGGCAGACCACCAGTTCAGCGCCCTTGGCGCGCACTTCGTCCACCATTTCCTGCATCCGTTCATCGCGGATACCAAAGGTGTATTCAGGGAACATCCAGCCCGGGTTAGCGATGGGCATATAGGGAAATGCCTGACCGATGACGGCAACTTTTACGCCGCCGGTTTCAAAGAACTTATAGGGGGGGAACAGCTCGGTCGGTTCATCCCATTCAGCGTCAAATATGTTCTGACCAAGCGCGGCAAAGGGCAGCCCTTCGACGATTTCGTTCACGCGCTCGGACCCCAGCGTGAATTCCCAGTGGAATGTCATCGCGTCAGGCTTCAACGCGTTCATGACGTTGACCATGTCCTGACCTTGGGTTTGGTAACAGGTATAGCTGCCATGCCATGTATCGCCGCCATCCAGCAGCAGCGCATCGGGACGGTCGGCGCGGATCTGATTGATGACCGTTGACACACGGTCAAGGCCGCCCATCTTGCCATAGCCTTGGGCCAGCGATGCGAAATCATTATAGGTCAACGCATAGGCGGAATGGCTGCCATCATCGATACCGTACAGCTTGCGGAAATCGGCACCCGTGACGTGGGGCACGGCCCCCTTGTTGCCACCCACACCGATGTTAATCGAAGGTTCACGGAAATAGATCGGCTTTAGCTGCGCATGAATGTCGGTGATATGGATCAAGCTGACATTGCCGAAGGTGTCGAATTCCAACAACTTGTCTTGGGTCAGCGCCTGCTGTGCGGCCAACTTGCCCCAATTGCCAAAAGAAGACGCCCCGTAAAGAGCAGTTGCAGCCATGCTGGCTTGAAGAAAGTCTCGGCGAGAAATCATGCGATTGGCCTTCTGTTGCGCCTATACATGCGCATGTTTGAATGGGTTTGAGCTGAAAAACCCCGCCTTACGCAAGTAAGGCAGGGTCTATAGTGTTTAGTTACGGACGGAAGGGCCTTCGACGGACAAACCGTTACCGCGTGAACCGACATAAAGCTCAAGCGCCACGAACTCGGGGCTGCCTGGTGCAAAGGTTTCGGCGCGGGTGTCGCGTACGCAACCCTTAAAGCGATCCTGAACAGCATTCAGCTTGGTGTTTTTCAAACGATAAGCTGGGAAACCATTGATCTGGCCTTGGCTCAGGTGATCTGCGCGGATCATGTTGCCATAGTTGTCTTCGTGGCAATTCGCGCAGGACAGTTCAAGCTGACCAAAACGGGTGTAATAGATTTCCTTGCCCTGTTCCCAAGTGGATTGCGCAGGGCCGTCAATTGCAACATTGACAGGCATCCCGCGCGAGACGGACGCCATCAACGCAGTCATATTGACCATGTCACCGCTGCTATATTTCCACTTTTCGGCACCCATACGATTTTCACGGCAATCATTGATCGCCATTTCCATCGTGCGAACTTCACCAGCGGCCTCAACGAACTTTGGATAGACCGGGCGGACGCCCGCCATCTCCGAAGACGCGCCATGACAATCTGCGCAGGACTTGCCTTCAGATCCATCAGCGGTGTTCCACATGTCTTCTGCCTGTTCGACAAAGATCATGCCCGGGTTGTCGAAATCGTCGGATTCCATCGCACGGGTTTCCGTACCGCGGAACAACCAGCCTGACATCACTTCGTCGAGCACATCGGACACATGGGCCGGGGCCGCCGTGCGGGTCACGATTTCGATGTCACCGTTGATAACCAGATTGTCGTCTGCAGGTTCGGCCAATGCACCCGATGCTACGATGATCGCAGTCATGCAGGCGCTTAGACCTTTAGTGAATTTATTCATTCTTCTTCCTCCCAAGGATGCAGACGCTTATTCGATGGTGATGTCTTTGCTGTCCTCGTAGACAGAGCCGTCATCGTCATACCATGTAAATTTGAACGTACCGGCCTCTGGCACGGTGGCATCAAATTCCAAGTATGGGTTGGTCGAAATCGCAGCTTGCAATTCAATATCGACAACATTCTGATCGTTGAAATCACAGGTAAAGCGATTGATGATCGAGCGCGGGATTACGTTCCCGTCTTTATCTTTGCGCTGTCCGGATTCCATCTTGTGACTGATCAGCGTCTTGATGGTGATCGATTCACCTGCTGCTGCCGATTTCGGTACTTTGACGCGGGGTTTTACACCAGATGCCATTTTAATAATTCCTTATAAAGCCTTAGCCGCCGCAGCCGCCGATTGTCACTTTTACCGTGCTGGAAGCCTTCGCAAACGTTCCGTCAGCCAGCTTGGCGATGGCCACCACATCTTGCGTTCCTGCCAGACGGATCCGTGTGGATGCGTGCTGTGAACCCGCGAGGGGGCCGAATTTGAATGTTGCGACACCGGGCGTCGGGTTGCCCATTGCCAGCACCATGATCTCGGTCGCGCCGGGGGCGTCGACTTCGACGGGCACGGTATTGCCGTTTTCCGCGATTTCCGGCGCTGTCAGGGTCACCCCTGTATCCGCCAGCTCTGCACCACCAGTAAAGGCGGCAATTGCGTCATCGCTTGCAGCCGCAAAGGCCAGCTTTGGCAAGGCAAGGGCGGCAAAAGCGCTTGCGCCCATGACGATTGCATTACGTCTTGTGAATTCCATTGTCATACTCCTGAACAAACCCGGTCTTGCGGGTTTTTAATCTTTCAGCGTGGCAAGATATGCCACAACATCTTCTACTTGCTGTGCCGTCAAAAGCGGCCCCAGCGTGTCATCGGCGGCTTTGCCGGTGTATGCCTTGCCCGGACGGATATAGCCGGTGTCCTTGTAGAACGACGGCATCATTGTGCCCTCGAACATCATCTTCGCGTTGGCAACGATGCCGCGCAGCTCAGCTTCGCTCCAGCGGCTACCGGCACCATCAAGCGCGGGGCCAATCAGACCCTGAAATGCGATATCCGGCAATGCGCTGACCTCATGGCATGCCACGCAATTGCCCAGCTGCTTGCTGCCGACAACCTTGGCACCCTCTTCGGGGTTACCTGCGGTGCCGGTCAAAGATGCCTCAACAGCGCCGTCAGTATAGGCAACGGCGGTTGGCGCGACATCGGCTGCATTTGCGTGAGCCGCGAGCCCAACGGACGCCACCAGGGCGATAATAGAAATTTTCATGCGTCCTCCCAAAGACTCTTATTTGTATGCGAGCGTAGACGCTGTGACAAAACCACGCAACTATAAATTCGCTTTTGTGAATTTTTAAATACAGCGCTCGAACTAACGCATCCTAAACGCTGCCAATTGTTTTACTCTGCCAGTTTGCGGGCAAGGTATTTCTGAAAGCTTTCGTCGCCTTCATACTCCTTATCTACCACCCAAGTGAACATATTATAGGTCGTGCCCGGCCCGAATGCACCGGGTACGGACGCCACAGCCGCCTGTGCCGCCGTCTGCCCCTCCGCGACCTCTTGCGGCAAGAAAACAAGGGTCGGCGTGAATAACATGCCCCATTTGCGCACCATGTCTTTCTCGGGCAGCGATTCGCCGTCGAAATCCGTCACCTCGACGTCGCCGAACATATTGATTTGCACGACAAAGAAATGTTCCTTCAGGTAAGCATCGATATTTGGCAGCGGAAACACCTCTTTGTGCATCTTTGCGCAATAGATGCAGCCGCGTTGTTCGACGATCAGCATCAGGCGCTTGCCCTCGGCATTGGCTTCGGCAAGATCTTCGGACAGGTCCTTGAACGTATCGCGCATCCAGGCAGTCTTGTGCAGCCCGTCATCGCCCAGCTCGGCCGCAAAGGTCGAACCGGCAAGCCCCAGTGACAAGGCGGTCAGGCAGATTTTCAACAGTTTCATAGCGATTTCCCTTTGTCAGCCGATGGCACCAAAGACCGGAAAGGTCTCGAGCATCCATTGCGCGATGTAGTTAACAGAATTCGTGGCGATCAGCAGCCCGAAGATCACCAGCAACGCGCCCATGACTTTCTCTACTGTGCCCAAATGCCGGCGAAACCGCGCCATAAAGCGCATGAACGGCCCGATAAACAAAGCGGCCAGAACAAAGGGCGCAGTCATGCCGACACCGTAGGTGAACAGCAAAAGCGCGCCGCTGCTTGCCGTTTCGGTCCCCGCCGCAGTAAACAGGATCGCCGCCAGAACGGGGCCAACGCAAGGGGTCCAGCCAAACGCAAAGGCCAGCCCGATCACATAGGCCCCCAGCAGGCTGGTCGACCCGGTATCACCGGCATCCGCGCGGAATTGGCGATACAGAAATCCGATGCGAATGACGCCCAGAAAATGCAGGCCCATAGCAATAATGATGGCCGCTGCAATCCAGCGCAGAATGTCAAAATATTCCCGGACCACCTGACCAAAACTGCTTGCTGCGGCCCCCAATCCCATGAAAATGGTGATCACGCCTGCGGCAAAAAACAGGGAAGCAAGCACCGCGCGACCGCGCACGCCCGCCTCTACCGGTCCGTTGGCGGTGATCTGGTTCATCCCGACCCCGGCCAGATAACTAAGGTAGAATGGCACGATCGGCAGAATGCAGGGCGACAAAAAGGACAATAAACCGGCAATCGCCGCCCCATAGAAGGTTATTTCAAGCATTCATGCCGCCTTTAACTTGTTTCATTCACATATTCACATTACGTTATGCGAAATCAACTGGTAATTTTATGACACGACTGCGCCTTTTCCTCATTTATTTTATAACTTCGACTGTGTTGGCCGGGGCAGCATTTGCTGACGTGACCCTAGTCATGATCGAGGAAAAAGGCTGCGTCTGGTGTGCGCGCTGGAATGAACAGATTGCCCCGATTTACCCCAAGACCGAAGCGGGCCAAACCGCCCCCTTGCGGCGGGTCGATATCAGGGATGAACAGCCATCCGATCTGACATTTGCGCGCGGCCTGCACTTTACGCCGACTTTCGTGCTGATGGTCGACGGTCAGGAAATATCACGGATCGAAGGATACCCCGGCGAAGATTTCTTCTGGGGTGTCTTGGAAAAGATGATGACGGATGCAAAACTGCTTCCGTCACCAAAAGGAAGCTAGGACATGGGGGTGGCCCGATTTCGCGGGCGGCACCACGGTCGCACTTCAAACTAAGGATACGAACCTGTGGGCCTACCCGTTTTTGACAAGAACATGTGCGCAGAAGACCTTGATAAAATGGCGAACAACGCCGTGCGTGCATCCAACTTTCTCAAGGCGATCAGCCATGAGGGTCGGTTGATGATCCTGTGCCATCTGGCGTCGGGTGAAAAATCCGTGACCGAATTGGAAGAACTGCTTTCTGCCCGGCAAGCCGCAGTATCGCAGCAATTGTCGCGCCTGCGGCTTGAGGGGCTTGTAATACCCCGCCGCGATGGCAAGACAATATATTATCGGCTCTCGGATGACCGCCCCAAACAGATCATGGAAGTCGTCTATGATCTTTTTTGCCGCGCAGACTAGCTTGCCGTGGGAAGCTTTGGCGCACTCTTGTTGGAGCGTTTTTCCGAACCGACACTGATGGCATTTGCCGGTCTTTTCGGTGGGGTTTTGCTGGGGCTGGCGGCACGGCTTGGCCGATTTTGTACTTTGGGTGCCATAGAAGACCTGTATTATGGCGATAGTTCGGTCCGCTTTGCGATGTGGGGCATTGCCCTGGGGATTGCGATCATCGGAACGTTCGGCTTGTCCGCGGCGGGGGTGCTAGCGCTAAGCGATACGCTTTATCTGGGGATTGCATGGAACCCGTGGGCCAGCATCGTGGGCGGGCTGATGTTTGGCTATGGCATGGCGATGGCGGGTAATTGTGGGTACGGCGCGCTGGCGCGCATGGGGTGCGGTGACTTGCGGTCCTTTATGATCGTTATCGTCATGGGCGTATCGTCTTATGTGGCCTTGGGCGGACCGCTTTCCGCTTGGCGGCTGGCGATTTTTCCGGTCAGCGATGCAGGGGCGCAACCGGCGGGCTTTGCCCATCTGTTATCCACGTTTCTGCCCTTTGATGTGCATGTAGCAGGTATCAGCACGGGCGTTTTGATCATCGTCATCACACTGTTCCACGCTGGCCTGCGCAAAAGCCCCCAGTCAATCCTTTGGGGCGCGGTTGTCGGGGTCGCGGTCATCTCGGGCTGGGGGTTCACGCAGTGGATCACGGCGCACGGGTTCGACCGCAGCATCATCGTCTCGCACACATTTACCGCCCCTGTTGGGGAAACCCTGCTGTATTTCATGACCTCGTCGGGCAATTCGATCAGTTTTGGCACCGGATCGGTCTGCGGTGTGGTGCTTGGTTCCCTGCTGGGCTGCCTGATCAGGGGTCATCTGCGATGGGAGGCTTGCGAAGACCCCCGCGAATTGCGCCGCCAGATCGGTGGTGCGGCGCTGATGGGCGTAGGTGCCGTGATCGCCGTGGGGTGCAGTGTCGGGCAAGGGCTTTCAGCGTTCTCCGTCCTTGCCTACAGTGCACCGGTCACATTGGCCTGCATCGTCGCGGGCGCTGCGGTGGGGCTGCGGCAGTTGATCCTCGGGTTTGGGCGCATCGCCTAGGGTCAGTGCCCTAGGCTAAAACGCCTGTATTTGTATTCAACAAGAAATGCTGGAAAATCGGCCCAGACGCAGCCCCGATGGCACGGGCATTCTCACCGACCGTGCCCTCTTCGATGCGCGGAACTTTCAGACCGCGCGTGTCTTGGCGGTCAACCTCCATCCGAATTTGCGCCACCAGCTTGGTGCGCACATCGGCGGGGAACGCACCATCAATCACGATCGCTTCGAAATCAATAACCGCACAGGTCGACAGGCTGGCCTTGGCCAATTCAAGGGCGGTTTGCGCGATCCAAGCATCAACCAGCGCGGTGAACGCGGTCCAGTCTTGCGGCTGCACCCAAAGATCGGCGACCGGGCGGCCTTCCTTTGTCAGCATGGTTTCCAGCAGATGAATTGATGCGGTGTCGATCAACTGCAAGCTTTCCCCCTGCGGCCCGATGGACCGCAGCGATCCCAAAGCCCCTGCATTACCTTGCTGCCCTTCGTAAACCGAATTGTTCAACACGATGCCACCGCCCACGAAAGCCCCCACAAAGAAATAGGCATAATCGCGAAATTCCTTGCCGCGGCCATAGACATGTTCGGCCCAACAGCCCGCCGTGGCATCATTGACCAAGGAAACCGGCAAGTCCGTGCAGCTTGCCACCTCGGCGGCGATATCGATATTGCTCCAGCGTTGGAATTCTTCTGCGGGGGCACCGACCAGCTCGGCCCAGTGCCAGATCTCAAATGGGGCGGCGACGCCGATGCCGCACAGCCGGTCAAATAGCTCAGGTCGCATTTTCGCGCGAAACTTTGCGATCCCGTCGGCAAGAAACATGAACACCGTCCGGGGCAACGGATAGGCATAAGTGATCTGCAACTGCTGCCGAATCGTTCCATGGAAATCGATCAACAGCAAGTCAGCGCTCCGCCGACCAATCTTGAGGCCCAGTGACATGACACCATCCGCCGCCAGCCCCATTGGCACAGAGGGCTTGCCCACTTTGCCGCGCACAGGGCTGCCCCGCTCCAAAAGCCCGTCGTTTTCCAGCTTGCGCAAGATCACCGATACGGTTTGCGGCGAAAGCCCTGCAATGCGCGCCAGATCCGTCCCCGGCAAGGGGCCGTGGCGCTGAAGTATTGTCAAAAGCAGGCGTTCATTATGATTGCGCACGCCGCTTTGATTGACGCCTGCGCTCAGGGCTCTGACAACAGATTGATCCATACCTATAATGCCCTCCCAAGCATCTACCCTACAATCGCACGCCGAGTTAATAAATCAAGTTTATTTATTAATTGACAGAACGCATAGAATCGCGTTTTTAATGTTCCATCGGTTGCCTTGCGGCATCCAAAACATGGCGAAAAAACCGCCGCACCGATTTCTGGGAGGGGATCATGAAAACATTACTCGCAAGCACCGCAATCGCATTTGCCGCAATGTCCGGTACCGCAATGGCCGACGCGCACAGCGTTACGGCCTGCCTGATCACAAAGACGGATACAAACCCGTTCTTTGTTAAAATGAAGGAAGGTGCCGAAGCCAAAGCAGCCGAGCTTGGCATGACACTGAAATCCTTTGCTGGCAAAATCGACGGCGACCACGAGACCCAAGTGGCCGCAATTGAAACCTGCATTGCAGATGGTGCCAAGGGCATCTTGCTGACCGCCTCCGACACCTCGTCGATCGTGACGGCAGTTCAGCAGGCACGCGATGCCGGCATGGTTGTGATCGCCCTCGACACGCCGCTAGACCCTGCCGATGCTGCTGACGCAACCTTTGCGACAGACAACTTCCTTGCTGGCAAGCTGATCGGCCAGTGGGCTGCGGCCAAGCTGGGCGATGACGCCGCAAACGCAAAGATCGCGATGCTTGATCTGGCCGTCAGCCAGCCCACAGTCGGCGTGTTGCGCGACCAGGGTTTCCTCGAAGGGTTTGGCATTGATCTGGGCGACCCGAACAAATGGGGCGACGAAACTGACCCGCGTATTGTTGGCAACGACGTGACTGCGGGCAACGAAGAAGGCGGTCGCAAGGCGATGGAAAACCTTCTGGCCAAGGATCCGATGATCAACGTGGTCTACACGATCAACGAACCAGCGGCTGCCGGTGCCTATGAAGCACTGAAATCCATTGGCCGTGAAAATGACGTGATGATCGTGTCTGTCGATGGCGGGTGCCCCGGTATCGCAAACATCGCAGACGGCATCATCGGTGCCACCTCGCAGCAATATCCGCTGCTGATGGCATCCAAAGGTGTCGAAGCGATTGCACAATTCGCCAAAGACGGCACCAAGCCCACGCCAACCGAAGGCAAGGATTTCTTTGACACAGGCGTTTCGCTGGTCACAGACGAACCTGCGGACGGTGTTGAATCGATCTCGGTCCAGGAAGGCACAGATCGCTGCTGGGGCTAACCCTTGCTGTAGATATCCAACTCCGGGGGCAGGTGATGTGCCTGCCCCCGACGTCTTTCTACCCGTCTGAAATTTCATAACTGCAGGGGCGCACCATGTCTGACCCTACGAATTACGAATCCGCCGCCAAAGGAAGCCCCGAGGCCGTTGCCGAATTCGCCGACACCGGAAAAACCTTGATCAACAAACTACAGCACGCGCTCCATGTGACGCCGTCGCTGGTGCCGCTGATCGTTTTGATTATGTCTTTGATCGTATTTGGCGTCTTGCTGGGATCAAAGTTCTTTTCCCCCTTCGCCCTGACGCTGATCTTGCAGCAGGTCGCGATCGTCGGCATCGTCGGTGCCGCGCAATCGCTGGTCATCCTGACTGCAGGCATTGACCTGTCGGTTGGCGCGATCATGGTGCTAAGTTCGGTTGTGATGGGACAGTTTTCATTCCGATACGGCCTGCCACCCGAAATCGCGGTGGTCTGCGGCCTTTTGTGCGGCACCGCCTGCGGCTTTGTTAACGGCTGGCTGGTCGCCTATATGAAGCTGCCGCCGTTTATCGTGACCTTGGGCATGTGGCAAATCATTCTGGCGTCGAATTTCCTGTATTCCGCCAACGAAACCATCCGCAGCCAGGACATCAGTGCCAACGCGCCCTTGCTTCAACTGTTTGGGGAAAAGATCAATATCGGCGGGGCGATCTTTACCTACGGGGTGATATTCCTTGTCCTGCTGGTAATGTTTCTGGCCTATGTTCTGCGCCATACCGCGTGGGGTCGCCACGTCTATGCGGTGGGCGATGACCCTGACGCTGCCGAACTGTCCGGCGTGAATGTCAAATACGTGCTGGTGTCGGTTTATATGCTGGCCGGGCTGATCTGCGCCTTTGCGGGCTGGGCCTTGATCGGGCGGATCGGGTCGGTGTCACCCACATCGGGGCAATTGGCCAATATCGAAAGCATTACGGCGGTGGTGATTGGCGGCATCAGCCTTTTCGGCGGGCGTGGCTCCGTTATGGGGATGCTGTTTGGCGCGCTGATTGTCGGCGTCTTTACCCTTGGCCTGCGGCTGATGGGGGCGGATGCACAATGGACCTATCTGCTGATTGGTGCGCTGATCATTGCAGCTGTGGCCGTGGATCAATGGATTAGAAAGGTATCAGTCTGATGGTTGAACCCATTCTCAAAGGGCGCGGCTTGGTCAAGCGATATGGCCGCGTCACCGCATTGGATCATTGTGATTTCGACCTAATGCCCGGTGAAATTCTGGCGGTCATTGGCGACAATGGCGCGGGCAAATCATCCCTGATCAAGGCGATTTCAGGCGCAGTGATCCCCGATGCGGGTGATGTGTTTCTGGAGGGCAAGCAGGTCAAATTCACCTCGCCCATCGACGCACGCAATGTGGGCATCGAAACGGTGTATCAAACGCTTGCCATGTCCCCTGCCCTGTCAATTGCCGACAATATGTTCATGGGCCGCGAACTGCGCAAACCGGGGTTTCGCGGCAAATTCCTGCGCCAGCTTGACCGCAAACGCATGGAAGACATGGCCCGCGAAAAGCTGACCGAACTTGGGCTGATGACGATCCAGAACATCAACCAGGCGGTCGAAACGCTATCGGGCGGTCAACGCCAAGGCGTGGCCGTGGCCCGTGCCGCCGCCTTTGGGTCCAAGGTGATCATCCTTGATGAACCCACAGCGGCCCTTGGCGTCAAGGAATCGCGCCGTGTGCTGGAACTGATCCAGGACGTGCGGTCGCGCGGTATCCCGATCATTCTGATCAGCCACAACATGCCCCATGTGTTCGAGGTCGCAGACCGCATTCACGTCCACCGACTCGGGAAACGCCTGTGTGTGATCAAGCCCGGTGATCATTCCATGTCAGACGCCGTGGCCTATATGACCGGCGCGGCAGAGCCGCCGGTGGTGGCCCCCGCGTGACCCTAAGCCCGGACCTGACGACAGTATGCACCGCCATCGCCGCCATCCCGTTTTCGGGCCGGCGGCGTTTGGTTGCAGTGGCTGGCGCACCGGCAAGTGGCAAATCCACCCTTGCGGATGACATCGCTGACCAGTTGAATAAAG